>CAMTXZ010000160.1:0-1414 GCA_947085765.1 uncultured Chromatiaceae bacterium
CGTGCTGAGATATGTGACATCACACTACAACCAAGTACGGCCGCACAGTTATAACGACTACAAGCCGCCAGTAAGGATGGAATCTGAGGCGGCGTGAAAAAAAACCTAAAGCGCTGTCCAAAATTGCTTGACCACATCACAATGATCTGCATTCCACTATGCGTTATCTCCATTGGGTGCCGCAATACACCGAAGGCTTGGGCGCCGATCTGACTCAAGGGCTGGAGGTGAATGATGAATAACAGCTCCATGCAAGCCATACTCGCCACGCATCTGGATGAATATCGAGAACATCATCGGCTCTCACCGCAGCAGGCCAGAGCCTGCCACCGCATTGAGATCTGTCGCACGGCGGTACTGGGCGGGGAGCAGGTGCGCTGTACTCAGTGTGCGTTTGAGCAGTACCGTTACCACTCCTGTCGCAACCGTCACTGCCCGCAGTGTCAGCGCCAAGCCAGTGAGGCGTGGTGTGAAGCGCGCACGGCGCAGCTGTTGCCAGTGCCCTATTTTCATCTGGTGTTTACGCTGCCGCATCCACTCAACCCGTGGGCCGAACTGCATCCAGAGGTGATCTATCGTCTGTTGTTCCAGTCGGCCTGGGCAACACTCAAAGGTTTTGCCAATGATCCAAAACGACTTGATGGTGAGCTGGGCATGATCGCCATTCTCCACACCTGGGGCCAGAACCTCAGCCGTCATATCCATCTGCATTGTCTGGTGCCCGGTGGTGCCTGGTGTGAAGATGAACAGCAGTGGCATCAAGCAAAAAGTAATTATCTGTTTCCGGTACGGGCGTTGTCGAGGAAGTTTCGCGGGGCGATGATCAGCGCTTTGCGCCACTGCGAACAGAGTGGGGAGCTGCATCGATTGACTAATAAAAAACAGATCGACGACACACTCAACCAATTGATGCAGACCGAATGGGTGGTCTACACCAAGGCCAACATCCAGCGCCCCGAGACCATCGTCAACTACCTCGCCCGCTATACCCACAAGATCGCCATCGATGATCATCGACTGCTCTCAACCGATGAACACTGTGTGCGCTTTCGCTACAAAGATTACCGCGATCACGACAGACAGAAGGTAATGCAGCTGGAGAGCGGCGAATTTATCCGCCGCTTTCTGCAACATGTGCTGCCCGACGGCTTTATGCGTATTCGTCACTACGGCTTTCTCGCCAACCGCTGCCGACGGCAACGACTGGAGAAAATCAGGACCGCATTGAGCAGTCCCCGCAGCAGTGATGATGGATCAGCGAGTAAAGATAACAACACACCCGCACCCCGTGAGCCGTTACCGGCGCATCACACCTGCCCCTGCCCACAGTGCAAACAGGGGCGGCTAATCGTCATCGCCACCTTGCTGCCGGAACGACGAAGGGAGGGCGTATCGATAGAACACTAAAAACGCA
>CAMTXZ010000161.1:0-23383 GCA_947085765.1 uncultured Chromatiaceae bacterium
TCCTGAAGTGGTGTGACGGTGCAGTCGGCGGTGATCTGGCGCTCGTGGTGCAGGTGAAATACCAGCTCCCGCTCGGTAAACGGGTGGTTGCTGGTGAGTGCCTGCATAACGTGGGCGCTGAAATTGTTACTGTCATTAAACAGGGTGTGCAGTGACATGCCCTGGGCGCGGCGGTTGCTGATGGCAAACAGCATCTCTCCGGCCGGATTGATCCAGATCAGGCGCAGCGCCTGATCAAGCACCAATATTGCTTCGTTGGTGTTTTCCAGTATGCGCCTGAAGAGTGCGTCTTGATTGTGTGGTTTGGCCATGATGTACCTGCTGTAGCAAACTCTGAGCCAGTTTGGCGCATATCTGTTTTATGGGGGATAAACTCTTATAAAACAGTTGAGTATCTATTTGTATCAATGTTGTGGCAATGCTGGGCGAGTGGTACTGCCACTGTTTCATGCAGAGATTATAGGGGGTTGCACCTAAATAGTGCGGACAGGTTTGGGGCGATAAAAAAGCCTCCGCAAGCGGAGGCTTTTTTACTAACAACATTTACTTAATTGCGGATTACAGGCTGTAGTACATATCGAACTCAACCGGGTGAGTGGTCATGCGGATACGTTGTACATCCTGCATCTTCAGAGCGATGTAAGCGTCGATCATGTCGTCGGTGAAGACGCTGCCACGGGTCAGGAACTCGCGATCCTGGTCCAGTGCATCGAGGGCCTGATCCAGTGAGTGACAGACGTGCGGTATGTTCTTCAGCTCTTCTGCTGGCAGGTCATAGAGGTTTTTATCCATGGCATCGCCGGGGTGGATCTTGTTCTGGATGCCGTCCAGGCCGGCCATCAACATGGCGGAGAAGGCCAGGTAGGAGTTGGCCATTGGGTCAGGGAAGCGTATTTCGATACGGCGGCCCTTAGGATTGGCAACAAACGGAATGCGGATTGAGGCTGAGCGGTTGCGGGCGGAGTAGGCCAGCAATACAGGGGCTTCATAATGTGGCACCAGGCGTTTGTAGCTGTTGGTGGTCGGGTTGGTGATGGCGTTCAGCGCCTTGGCGTGTTTGATGATGCCGCCGATGTAGTACAGCGCCATTTCAGAGAGGCCACCGTAGAGGTTGCCGCTGAAGAGGTTGACGCCATCTTTAGCCAGTGACTGGTGCACGTGCATACCAGAACCGTTGTCGCCAACCATCGGCTTGGGCATAAAGGTTGCCGTCTTGCCGTAGGCGTGGGCAACGTTATGAATGACAAATTTCATGATCTGGGTCTTGTCAGCGCGGTCTACCAGGGTGCTGTATTTAGTGCCGATTTCGCACTGGCCAGCGGTAGCCACTTCGTGATGGTGAACCTCAACCTCAACGCCCATCTCCTCCATCGCCAGACACATGGCGGCGCGGATGTCGTGCAGGCTGTCGACCGGTGGTACTGGGAAGTAGCCGCCCTTGGTGTTTGGACGGTGACCCATGTTGCCGCCTGGATATACTTTTTCGGAGTTCCAATCGGCCTCTTCAGAGTCGATTTTAACGAAGCTGCCGCTCATGTCGGCGCCCCAGCGGACGTCGTCGAAGATGAAAAATTCTGGCTCGGGACCGAAGAAGGCGGTATCGGCGATACCGGTGGATTTCAGGTACTCCTCGGCGCGTCTGGCAACGGAGCGTGGGTCACGCTCGTAACCGGTCATGGTGTGGGGTTCGAGGATGTCGCAGCGCAGAATCAGCTGGGTCTCGTCGGCAAACGGATCCAGCACGGCGGTGGCAGCATCAGGCAGCAGCACCATGTCGGACGCTTCGATACCCTTCCAGCCAGCGATGGAGGAGCCGTCGAACATACGGCCATCCCTGAAATCATCGGCGACGAGGGTTCTGGCAGGTATAGAGAGATGCTGCTCTTTGCCATGGGTGTCGGTGAAACGGAAGTCGACGAATTTAACGTCGTTCTCTTTGATCATATTAAGCACTGCGGCTGACATTGTTTTTTCTCCCTGCGAAAGGCTCGTGGATATTATATTACTAAGGTTAAAACTGACCGGCCCAGATGGGACGGCCTCTATCTTAAGTTCATGGTCTCAGCACGAAATATGCCACCTGCTATTGGGTGGGAAAAGTCGAGCTGTAACAATGGGCTAATACTCTTTGGCAAAAACTACTCTGCCTCGATATGGTGCGCGTTTTTGTTGTTCGCTCCATAACGGTGCGTCATGATTATTCATTCCCGATTTTAAGAGTGACCACAATGACGTTGTCCCGGGTTTCGGTGCTGATCACGCTGTGGCCGTTGATGCGGCACCAGGCTGGAATGTCGCTGGTGACACCAGGGTCGGTGCACAGTACCTCCAGAATATCACCCGCTGCAAGTTTTTTTGCGTGGTTTTGGGTGCGGATTACCGGGATCGGGCAGAGCTGGCCACGGACATCAAGGGTATGCAGGGTTTCACTCATAGGTACCACTCCTTTGGCATCTCTTCGGCGGTGAAGGGTTTGACAATATGTTCCTGGCGCTCACCACCTAGCGGCACATAGGTGATTGTCACCTGTTCGGCATCACGTCCCTGACCAAAGCGGGCGACGATGCGGGCGGCGAGTTCGATATCTGCTGGATTCTTGAGTTCGCCATCCATCAGTACCAGCGGGCCGGCGTGGCTGCTGGTGAAGAAGTAGTCAAAACGGTTGCGATACCCCTCCATGAAGCGATTCTCCCCCTCTTCACGACCGACGATCAGTTTGTAGTGTGGCGACGGCCGGATATGGCGCCCGACCTTCAGCAGCATGATGTCGTCGAACTCATACTCCTTGTGGCCCTGTACCTGCCACAGATCGACCAGTTTTCGGGAGTAACTCTCATCGGTGAGGAAGCAGCAACCGCCCGCCGGCTGGGCAAAGTCAGTGAAACCGTACTCTTCGGCCAGGGCGATCTGTGGTTTGCGTGAACGGCCATTGAAGCCGAGCATCTTTTCCCGGTCGATCCAGCCTTCCTGTTCTGGCAGTGTCGGGGCCAGGTTCTGGGCGCAGAGTGGCCGTACCAGCAGCCCGCCCGCGCCGGACTCCTTGACCACTATCTGCATAGTGTCTTTACGCTGCGACATCGGCCGCTGCCCGACCACCTCACCGGTGATGATGAAGTCAAATTCGTTCTCTTTGATCCACTCCATCGCCTTGCGCACCATAAAGGTCTTGCAGTCGAGACAGGGGTTCATGTTGGCGCCGTAGCCATGTTTGGGGTTGATGAGTACATCTTTGTACTCTTCGATCACATCGATGATGTGCAGCTTGATGCCAAGTTGCTCCGCCACCCACAGCGCGTTGTTGCGTTTCTGTTTGTTCTGATCCTGTTTGCGGATGGCGTGGGTATGCCCCTCAACGCAAAAGCCGGTGAAGAAGTTGATCCCCTCAATATGGATGCCCTGGTCCTGCATGGCACGCACGGCGAGCATGGAGTCGAGGCCGCCAGAGATGAGGGCTACTGCTTTGATCTGTTTTGACATGGGGGAGGTTGCTGACTACTTGAGTTGGGAAAGGCGGCCAAATATACCAAATTTGGCCGCCGGACGGCGAGTTACTTAGTGGTGTGTGGTCTCTGTAGCACTATCGAGTGGGGTGCTGTTGGCGATGGGGGTGGCCTGTGTGCGTTGTGCCAGGGAGGCGCGGGCCTGCTGGCTGCCGGTCTGCTCCCACAGCTCAAATGCCTCCAGCGGCGCCAGCTGCTCATGGTGCGGATTGATGCTGCGCATCGCCAGCAGTACATCCATCATGGCGATAAAGTCCGTGGCCAACAGGCCGTAAAGCTTGAAGGTGGTGTGTTGCTGGTCGTCATGGATCTGTTGATAGGCGCTGCGCCCCAGGCTGACAAAGTAACCGATACGGACCAGCCGGCGGCGGGCATTCTGCGGGAAGAGGCCGGCAAATAGCAGGCACTGGTCGCCGACATCACGCAGATTGTCGTGGCGTCGCACCCCTTGTTCGTTGAGGCTGTTGAGGAACTCCATTGCCATGATGCCGTGCAGCAGTTGTGGCCGTTGGGTGAAACGCATCAGGGTGAAGACCAGATAGCTCTCCAGCGTTTCATTGAGGGTGAGATGGGCCAGCGTTTCGGCTTCATGCACCAGATGGTGCCACTGTGCGGTTGCGGTCGGTTCTGTGACGATGCGATTCATGGCTGCGTCCCTCTTTTTGCACTTTACATAAGGTAAATCGGCTGCTCGGCAAGGTGGCTTGAATAGTGTTTCGAGTTTATTTGTAAAAGGCAGGTATGATTTGGCCAGCGATGATGACGGTAAACAGGAAGCGTGATGGTGAATAGGCGGTGGATGGTTGTTCTGTTGATAGGCGCCGGTGTCTGCCGTGGCGCAGTGGCGGAGGTGGCTGCTGAGCTGACGGTGGGACTGGGCTATCGCGCCGGCAATCTGGATTGGAATATCGCTGGCAGTGGCAATGGCCAAAATCCGAATGTGCTTTCTGAGCTGAGCTGGTCACAGCTGCGGATACCACAGGCCATGCTCAAGCTCGATCTTCACAACGAGGGTGTGCATCTGTTTGGTGGTGTTGATTACGGCAGTGTCAATGCGGGCGCTAACCAGGACTCCGATTACGATTCTGACAATCGCACAGATGAGTTCTCGCGCACCAATAATCAGGCCGATGGCACGGTTGCCGATGGCAGTCTGGGTATCGGTTATCGTCAGCTGATGCCATCCCTGCGCGGTCGCACCAGCTATCTGATGCCGATGGCGGGTTATTCACTGCACCTCCAAAACTTGACGATGCGTGATGGCAATCAGACCATCAGCAGCGCCGGAAGAACGCCGCCGCTTGGCCCTATCGCCGGGTTGAATAGTCGCTATGACGCACAATGGCATGGGCCATGGTGGGGACTCGGCATTATGGAGGAGGATGTGGCCAGGGGAGTGACGCTGGCATTGGATATCAAATATCACCTGGTCCGTTACAGCGCGGAGGCGGACTGGAATCTCCGTTCTGACTTTGCCCACCCTGTCAGTTTTAAACACCGCGCCAATGGTGATGGTTTGAGCTTCTCGTTTAATGTTACGTCACGCTTGAGTAGAAACGTCTCATGGTTGGTGGGGCTCGATTACGGTCGCTGGACAACTAACTATGGTGTCGATACGGTCTATCTCGCCACCGGTGGCATCGCCCAAACACGTTTGAACGAGGTGCAGTGGGAGTCGCTGGCGCTAAACGTCGGCTTGCTGTTGCGCTAAGCGTGGCTGCCACCAACGCCGGGCAGAGGGTATAATCCCCCCCTTTTGCACAGACGAGTGTCTCTTAAGGGGTGATTGTGGTGACCAACAGTCCGCGCAGCGTTGCTGCCGAGTACGATATTTCCACCTTTCAGGGGCTGATCATGGCCCTGCAAAGTTACTGGGCCGAGCAGGGGTGCGTGGTATTGCAGCCCTATGACATGGAGGTGGGCGCCGGGACTTTCCACACTGCCACCTTCCTGCGTGCCATGGGTCCGGAGCCGTGGCGTGCCGCCTACGTGCAGCCGTCGCGCCGCCCTACCGATGGCCGTTATGGTGAAAATCCCAACCGTCTGCAACACTACTACCAGTTTCAGGTAGTGCTCAAACCCTCACCGCTGGAGATTCAGGAGTTGTACCTTGGCTCGCTGAAGCTGCTCGGCTTTGATCCTCTCGTTCACGACATCCGCTTTGTTGAAGATAACTGGGAGTCACCTACTCTCGGCGCTTGGGGTCTCGGCTGGGAGGTGTGGCTCAACGGTATGGAGGTGACGCAGTTCACCTACTTCCAGCAGGTGGGCGGCCTTGATTGCAAACCGGTCACTGGTGAGATCACCTACGGTCTAGAGCGGCTGGCGATGTACATCCAGGGTGTGGACAGCGTCTATGACCTGATCTGGACCCGAGGTGCTGCTGATGGTGATGGCGGCGATGTTACCTATGGCGATGTCTTCCACCAGAACGAGGTGGAGCAGTCCGCTTACAACTTTGAACACGCCAACGTCGATGCGCTGTTTCAGTGGTTTGATGCCTGCGAAAAAGAGAGCAGCAAGCTGATCGAGCTGGGGCTGCCACTGCCCGCTTACGAGCAGATGATGAAGGCGTCACATACATTTAATATGCTCGATGCCCGCCGCGCCATCTCCGTCACCGAACGTGCCCGTTTTATCGGCCGTGTGCGGGTGCTGGCGCGTGCCGTTGCTGAGGTCTACTACGCCCGCCGTGAAGCGCTGGGGTTCCCCATGTTGAAAAGTAATTTGAAAGGGGAGAAAAGTTAAATGACTACACGCGATTTTCTGGTCGAACTGGGTACTGAAGAGTTGCCACCCAAGGCGCTGAAAAAACTCTCTGAAGCGTTTACCGCTGGCATCGTTGACGGCTTTGCCAAGGCCGGACTGCCCCACGGTGCCGTTCACACCTACGCCGCGCCACGACGTCTGGCGGTCTGGATAGAGGCTCTCGCCACTGCCCAGCCTGACAAGGCCACTGAGCGTCGTGGTCCCGCACTTCAGGCCGCCTTTGGTCCTGATGGTCCCACCAAGGCGGCGCTCGGTTTTGCCGCGTCGTGTGGTGTGACGATGGATCAGCTGGAACGACTCGAAACCGACAAGGGCAGTTGGCTGGTCTATCGCGGCATGGAGAAAGGTAAACCCACTCAGGCGTTGATCCCTGCCATTGTGCAGCAGTCACTCGATACACTGCCGATTCCAAAGCGGATGCGTTGGGGCGATCTTAGCGCTGAGTTTGTCCGTCCGGTGCACTGGCTGGTATTGCTGTTTGGCAATGAAGTCATTGATGCTGAAATTCTCGCCGTGAAGTCAGGCCGCGAGACCCGTGGCCACCGTTTCCATCATCCCGCCACACTCTACATAACAGAACCGGCCGCGTATGCGCCGCTGCTCCAGACCGAGGGGCGTGTGGTGGCCAGCTTTGGTGATCGCCGTGAAGCGATTCGTGGTCAGGTGCAGGCCGCCGCCGTCAAACTGGGTGGCACGGCGGTGATTGATGATGCGCTGCTGGATGAGGTGACCGGCATGATCGAATGGCCGATGGCGATTGCCGGTTCGTTTGAAGAGCGCTTTCTCGCCGTGCCTGCGGAGGCGTTGATCTCGGCGATGAAAGGGCACCAGAAATATTTCCACGTCGTTGATAACCACGGCCAGCTGATGCCCAACTTCATCACCGTCAGCAACATCGAAAGCAAAGATGTCTCGGCAGTGCGCGGTGGTAACGAACGGGTGATTCGTCCACGTCTTACCGATGCCGAATTTTTCTGGAATCAGGATCGTAAAGGCAGGCTCGAATCACAACGTGAAGTATTGAAAAACGTCGTCTTCCAGCAGCAGCTCGGCACCGTGTTTGATAAGTCAGAACGTATCGCCGCACTGGCCGGTTTTATCGCCGAGCAGCTGGGTGGTAAAAAAGTTGATGGCATTCGTGCCGGTCAGCTCGCCAAGTGTGATTTGATGACCCACATGGTGGGCGAGTTCCCCGAGTTGCAGGGCATCATGGGGCGCTACTACGCGCAGCATGATGGTGAGCACGAAGCGGTGGCCAACGCCATGGATGAGCAGTACATGCCACGTTTTGCCGGTGATGAGCTGCCCAAAGGTGTGATTGGCCAGGCGGTCGCCATCGCCGACAAACTCGATACGCTGGTCGGTATCTTTGGTATTGGCCAACTGCCTACCGGTTCAAAAGATCCGTTTGCACTACGCCGTGCGGCGCTTGGTGTGCTGCGCAATATCATCGAGCAGCAGTTGCCGCTTGATCTGACCGCGCTGATCGATGAGAGCATCGCCCACTACAAGGTGAGTGGTCGCGAGTTTGCATCGCATCTCGATGGCCAGGTATTCGACTTCATGATGGAACGTCTGCGTGCTTACTATCAGGATGTTGGTATTGCGGTGGATGTTTTTGAAGCAGTGCGAGCAGTCAATGCCACTCGCCCTTACGACTTCGATCAGCGTGTCCGCGCTGTTCAACCATTCCTCTTGTTGCCTGAGGCCAAGTCACTGATTGCAGCAAACAAGCGTGCCGCCAACCTTATAGATCAAGCTAAGGAGAAAAGGATTTATGCCCCGGATGTTGTGGACTCCAGTTTGCTGAAAGAAAACACAGAAAAGGCGTTGGCAGAGAGTATTCAATCGGTCACTGAGACAGTGAAACCCATGCTGGCTCAATTTGACTATACCAGTGCACTGCAAAGGATGGCTGCACTACGTGAGCCTGTTGATGCCTTTTTCGATCAAGTGATGGTCATGGTTGATGATGAGCAGTTGCGCCTCAATCGTTTGGCGTTATTGCGCAAAGTCCGCAACTTGTTCCAGGAAGTGGCCGATGTCTCACGGCTGCAAGGATAACCAATGAAACTGATCATCCTCGACCGTGATGGTGTCATCAACGAAGATTCCGATGCGTTTATTAAGTCTGTTGATGAGTGGATTCCGCTGCCCGGCAGCATCGAGGCCATCGCTCGCCTTACCATGAACGACTATCGCGTAGTGGTGGCCACCAATCAGTCTGGCATCGCACGGGGCCTGTTTGATATCGATACCTTGATGCGCATGCACGACAAAATGCACCAGTTGGTGAATGAGGCGGGTGGTGCTATCGAAGCGGTCTTTTTCTGCCCGCATGGGCCGGATGATGGCTGTGAGTGTCGTAAACCCAGGGCCGGTATGTTTCGCGACATCGGCACACGGCTACGGATGGATCTGGCTGGCGTAGCGGCAGTCGGTGATTCATTGCGTGATCTGCAAACGGCCGAAGTGGTCGGTGCCCGGCCGATATTGGTGCGCACTGGCAAGGGCGAACAGACGTTGGCAACGTTAGGTGAGCGCGCCGGGTTGGAGGTGTATGACAATCTCGCCGCAGTGGTGGATGCACTGCTGCTGGAAAACCAGTGATGCTCTGTTCCGTCATCGCAGTGTTGCATTAGAGTTAGGGAATAACCGTCTATGTTGTATCTGCGTTCATTACTGTTTTTTATCTTCATGGTGATCACGGCGATCATCTTTGCGCTGCTGGGCGGGTTGGCCTGGCCCTTCAGTTTCGCCACCCGTTATCGTTTCATCAGCCAGTGGGCCAAACTCAATATTAAGTGGCTTAAATTCAGCTGCAATCTCAGTTACGAGGTTGAAGGTCTGGAAAATCTGCCAGAGGAGACGGCCATTGTTTTTTGCAAACACGCCTCCACCTGGGAGACGCTGGCGCTGCAGGCAATCCTGCCGCCACAGACCTGGGTGCTCAAACGCGAACTGCTGCGCGTGCCCTTTTTTGGTTGGGGGCTGGCGCTGCTTAAACCGGTGGCGATTGATCGCGCCTCTGGTCGTCAGGCACTCAAACAGTTGGTTGAGCGTGGCAAGGTCTGTCTCGACGAGGGACGCTGGCTGATTATCTTCCCCGAAGGCACACGTATGGCGCCGGGCACGATGCGTAAATTTGGTTATGGCGGTGCGCTGCTGGCGGAGAAGAGTGGTCACCCGGTGGTGCCGATTGCCCATAACGCCGGTCACTTCTGGCCGCGTCACGGCTTTCTTAAAAAGCCTGGTGTGATTCGTGTCAAGATCGGTCCGGTGATCAACAGCCGCGATCTTAAAGCCGCGCAGATCAACGAGCAGGCGGAGCAGTGGATGATGGCTGCGATGGCCGAGATTAACGGCCAGCCGGACGTGATAGTGGAACGTAAATAGTAAAATAAAAAAGGGCGCCGCAAGCGCCCTTTTTGTTGTGACCGATTATCTACAGATCGGCCCAGAGCTGACCAAGTTGTTGTGTTTCATACACACCATCGCCATCGGCATCCACTTCATAGTTGTAGGTGGTATTGGATATGGCCGTCAGTTTAACCTTTGAGTTGTTGGCGCCCGTGACAATCATTACACCCGATGAAGGCCACTCGTCGGTGTCGGCGATGAACATGCGGGTTGGGGTGGTCAGCTCCACGTAACCATAATCCGGATGATAGAGCCGGCCGGTGGTGCTGATCTCTTCACCTGCAATCACTGTGTAAATAGTGGTGACATGGTTCTCGGCCCAAAATACCTTGCCGGTACCGTTATACTTTAGCTTCATATTTGACGTGATCACAATAGGCGCGGCGCCGGGATTGGCGGTGATGTTGCCATCAATGGTGAACGAGTCGCTGCTGGAGCTGAAGGTCAGGGAGGAGAAGTTCATGGTCATCAGCCCAAACACGGAGGTATCGGGATTGACGTTGCCCGACATGCTCATGCCACCATTTATGGTGTCGCCAGCCTCACAATAGTTGGTAAAAGTGACGGTGCCGCTGAAGTTGCCGGTAACGTCGTCGAAGCTGATGCTGTACTGCTCCGAGCCGCCACAGCTGCCGATGATGGTGTCGGTTTCAGTCTGTGTAGCGCGGCTAACCGATGGGCTATTTGTTGTTGTCAGATTGATCCTGTTGACCGCGCCAACCAGCGTCTGCGTCACACTCATGATGCGTGGTGTGCCGCTATCTTCCGTGGTGCTGATGTTGGTACTGGTGGCTGAGGCAAAGAGGGTGCCGAGCGCCGTTCCGCCTTCGCCATTTATGTAGGCCTCGGTAACGATCTGCTTGCCATTGTCTGCCGTAATGGTGGCGGGCGATGTAGGGCCGGTGTAGGCGAGTCCGTTGCTGCTGCCGCCCCCACCACCGCCACAGGCGCCAAGCAACAAGGCGCTGATGGTCCAGAGTGTGAATTTGCTATATTTTTTGCTGCTGCTCCTTTTTGATGCCCCCGAAAATGGTTGTTGTTATGCGCGGTTGCCAATAATAACCGCGTGCTGAGTATAGCTATTGTTTGTATTTATTAAAGAGGGTATGTGTGTACTATTGTCTGCCTAAGTGGCAATGACAGATGAAATTACTCTACTATTCTGAACTCTTCGGGGCTGTCTTGTTCTATACATGGTGATTATGGATAACCTCTTAACTAACCCCCTGGTTCAATCGGCCGTTGTGCCGTTTATTGTCAGCTTGATAGTGGCGCTCATTCTGCGCCCGCATGGCTGGTATTGGACGGGTCTATCGGCTGTGGCAGGCTTTGCAGCGGCGGTCTATCTGATTACCGATTTCCAACTCTTTCCATTGCGCTCTGATCGCAAGATTGTGTTGCTTGGTTGCGGTGCGGTGGTATTGGGGGTGTTGCTTGATCTGGTTCGGTGGCGACGACTGGCGCCGGGGTTGTTATTTGTGGCGGGTGCGGCCGCGTGCCTCTGGTTATTGTGGCCACGTATTAATAGCTTTGATGCGTGGCCGATCTGGTTGCTGGCAGTGGCGGGCAGCGCCTACGTCGGTTGGCTGGTTGCCGCCAGCGTGGGGCTGAAAGATAAACCGGTGCAGGCCGACAGTATGATTTTTGCGCTGGCGCTGGGTACCGGACTTACAGCATTGCTGGGGGCGACGGCACTCTACGGTCAGCTGGCCTCTGCCATCGCCGCCGCGATAGGTGCACGTTTGTTGTTACAGCTGTTTGGCCGGCCGGTGGCTGCCGGTGCGCTGATGGTGGTGCCGCTGGTGGCGGTGACGGCACTGTTCGGCATTGGTGCGTTGGCTTACTCTAAACTGCCTTGGTATACACTGGCGCTGCTGGCGCTGGTGCCGTTGTTGGTGCGTCTGCCGATACCCGCACGCTGGCCGTTGTTTGTGCAGTTGATGATACGGGTAGGGGTGGCGGCGCTGCCCGCTGCCGTTGCAATCTATCTGACCTGGCGTGACCTGGGCGCGCCACCTATTTAATGTTCTGGCACTATTTTTTTAACTCAAAAGAGGAAAATACTATGCGTAAGATCTATCTGGCAGTGGCAATGATGAGCGCCGTTTCGGCTCCGGTTCTGGTTAATGCGGCGGAGCAGTACACCATCGATCCCGCTCATACCTACCCCCATTTTGCGATTAGTCATCTTGGCTTCTCCACCATGCACGGTCGTTTTGATAAGACCGAAGGTGACCTGACAATTGATTGGGCCAAAAATAGCGGTTCGGTCAATATCAAGATCGATGCTGCCTCTGTTAATACTGGTTTCGCCAAACGTGACGATCACCTGCGTTCCCCCGATTTTTTGAATGCCGCTGAGTTTCCCACCATCACCTACAAATCCACCAAGGTGGTGATCGCCGGCAAAAAGAGCGCGAAGGTTGAGGGTGAGCTGACGATAGCCGGGACTACCAAACCGGTCACGCTCAATGTTGAACGCATTAACTGCGGAGATCACCCGATGAAGAAGGGGGCTTATGTTTGTGGCTTTGATGCCACTGCCAAGATTAAACGTTCAGATTTTGGGGTTAACTATGGATTGCCCGCTGTGGGCGATGAGATGGTGTTGAGTTTTGAAGTTGAGGCAGAACGTAAATAGTCTGCCGTTGTGTGATTGTTGAAACAGGGCGGCTTCGGTCGCCCTATCTATTGGTGATGAATATCTGTTGTGTAGGGGCGCGCGGCGGCGGTTTAATTTTCCAGCTGGATCTCTTCGAGTTTCTGTTTGAGTGTGTTGTTCAGCACTTCGATTCGTCTGCTTGTCTCTTCCCGCTCTGCTTGGGCGCGCCTCAACTCCTCCTCCGCTTTTGCCAGCTCAACCATTAATGGTGACTCATTTTTCTCATTGATGGTGACAACTGCGGGTGGCGTTTTATCGTTGAGCGATTCTGATTGTGGCTCAGGGGGAATAGCAACGGAAAAGTACTCCTCAAAGAGGCTAAGTCTGACGCTCAGCATCAACCCTGCTGCTATGACCAGCAACAGGATGATCAGTTTGAGTGACCGTTGTTTCTTGTGCATCATCAACGAGAGGCTGCCTATTTAGCGGATTGCAATTTTATCTAAATCTTATTGCCAGAGGTGAGAATACATCACCTGCCAGTTTAGCTGCTGATGTTGGCTGGCAATGCCGTTGGCAGCAATAAAACGTGCCTCAGGGGCGACACTCACGGCGGTATTGATGCTGCTGCTTTTATTGATCTGATAGCCAGCGCCAGCGGTGTAGTGTTTTTCAATGGTGGCGGGGAAGAGTGCGTTCAGATAGCGGTCCGGGATTGGGTTGTCGCCAAAGTTGGCCCCCGCACGCAGCGTCCAGGCCGGTGTGAGCTGATAGGCCGCGCCCAACGCAATAACATCCTGATCCTGCCAGTTTTGGTAGAGCGTTGCATCGAGTGTTTTGCCGGCAAAACCACCGTTGCTGGCGACACTGGCGGCGTTGAAAACCATGTTGAAGTTGGCCATCACCTCTGACCAGAAGATTCGTTTGTAGTCAGCGACCAGTAACCACTCACTGCTGGGATGAAAGGCGGCACCGATGCCCGTCATGGCGGGCCACTCGAAATTTTTCACCGTGATATCGCCAGTCAAATTGATGGTCATATCGGCATCGCTGCCCGACGCAGGGCCACCCGCAAGTGTGCCGCTATCACCATTGACCGCCATGCTCAGTCGCGCCTCATTGCTCTTTAGATCATTGAGCCAGGTCTTGGCGTGATAGGTCGCGCCGATGGTCAGTTGCGGGTTCATCTCATAGGTCATGCCCAGCTTGGCGCCCAGGCCGTAACCACGCGCTTTGCCGGAGAGGTCGTTGTTGTTGCTGAAATCAAAATAGGCGTGGTAGAGCTTGTTGATGCCTGAGCCACCAAACGGTTCATACATCGCACCAAAGCTATTGACCATGGAGCCGCTGGCGTTGCCGGATTGCTGGCTGGCGGGGTTGGCCAGGTCCTGAAACTGCGACTCACTCATCGCCATGCGCAGATCCATGCCGGCCCAGACAAAATCGATACTGCCACCGATCTGTAGTTTGGAATTTACCGCATAGACCAGTGGCGCCATCACCCGACCCACACTCACCTCGGAGCGGTTGAGCAGCTCCGGCGAAGGTGACATGCCGCCCGGATTGGCCATGAAGCTGTTGCTGGAAAACTCAGTACCCATGCCGCCCTGGCCAAACAGCGCCACACCAGAGGTCCAGCGACCGGTGCGTGTCGCCCAGCCGACGGCGGGCATGTAAAAGCCATCGGCAGATGAGTCTGCGTTCATACCGCTGCCGGTGTCGGTGGAGCTGACATCGGGTCCTAACAAGCCGAGCGCCAGATCGAGCTGTTGTGAGGTCGCCATCAATCCCAGCGTCGCCGGGTTGTTGACCACTGCCGCCGTGCCGTTGTCATAGGCCAGGGACGCGCCACCAAGCCCCAGCGCAATCGGGCCGTAGCCCTCCAAATTCATACCATTGGTGGCAAAGGCGGGGATAGGTGCCAGAGAGACAAGGGCGATGGCGCGCCGCAGCAGAGGGTAATTCATAACGGGTTCCAGGAATCCTTTTAACAACTTTGGAGTGAGGAGTGCAGAGTATAAATGTAAAACGGAGTGAGATCTCAGACCCAAATTCACTACCTAATAGTTAATTTAAATATGATGCAGATTGATTGTCGGCTGTTTATTACGGTGTCGCGGTATGGCTGGGTCAGGTGCGCCTACCACTGAAATATCTGTTTGATCGAGTCGCGCACCACTTCTGATGAGCGGCCCCCTTTGACGGCACCGAGGCGCGATCCATCCGCAGCAAACAGCAGCAGTGACGGTGGTGTCACTTGTTGTTCTTTGGCAAAAGCGGCCCCCTTTTTGTCTTTAATATCGGCGACGCAAAAAACGATGCGCCCCTGATACTCATCACGAATCTCATTCATGCGGCTCAGGAACTCGACGCTGGGAAAGTTTTTTCTGTCATGAACAATGACAACCACATTTTTTCCTTGGCCGATGACGGAGAGATCGTCGCTATACCCTTGTGGCAGTTCGACAACAACAAAGATCAGCCCCGCTATGATTAGTATGGCGGTGTACCAGCCGGACCAGAATCGTACCTTTAATTTCAATTTCACTTTGGCGGCTGCGGTTGCTCGATGACGGCATTGCTGAGTTTGGCAAAATCGGCGAGGGAGAGTGTCTCGGGACGCACGATCGGATCAATGCCGCAGGCTTGAATCTCCTCCGCGCTCAAAAAAGTTTTCAGGCAATTGCGCAGAGTTTTGCGCCGCTGGCTGAAGGCTTGGTTGACCAGTTTGGCAAACAGTTTTTCGTCGTTGATCTGCACCGGTTTGGTGGTGTGTGGTATCAGTCGCACCACGGCCGAGTCGACCTTGGGTGCCGGATTGAAGGCGCCGGGACCGACGTTGAATAGCTTCACAACATCGCAGTGGTATTGCAGCATGATGCTGAGTCGGCCATAGGCGTCGTCACCGGGGGCAGCGGCCATGCGTTCGACTACTTCTTTTTGCAACATGCAGTGAATGTCCTCGACAACATCGAGCTGTTCCATCAAATGAAACAGCAGCGGTGTCGAAATGTTGTAGGGCAGATTGCCGATGATGCGCAGTTTTTCACCCGCCGTCACCAGCGTGTGGAAGTCGAACTTGAGTGCGTCAGCGCTGTGAATTGTCATCACATCGGACGAGTAGTGTTGTTGTAACCGCTCCACCAGATCACGATCGATCTCCACCACATCAATCTTGCCAACGGCATCGATCAACGGTTGTGTCAGTGCGCCAAGGCCGGGGCCGATCTCAACAATACGATCACCGGGTTTGGCTTTGAGTGAGCTGACGATACGTTCGATGATGTTTTGATCATGCAGAAAATTCTGGCCGAAACGTTTGCGGGCGCGGTGACCGTCGTTGTGTTGACTCATGAAGTGCAAACCTTATGTTGCGCCATCTCGATGGCGGTGGTGATGGCGTAGGCGAGGCTGCCGCTGTCGGCGCGGCCAGTGCCGGCCAGCTCTAGTGCGGTGCCGTGGTCGACGGAGGTGCGGATGATCGGCAGGCCAAGGGTAACGTTTACCGCATTACCAAAACCTTTGTATTTGAGCACTGGCAGACCTTGGTCGTGATACATGGCGAGCACCGCATCGGCATCGGTAAGATATTTGGGCACAAAGAGTGTGTCGGCGGGTAATGGCCCGATCAGCTGCATACCCTCACTGCGCAGCTGCTCCAGCACGGGCGCGACAATCTCTTCATCTTCATGGCCGAGATGGCCGCCTTCGCCGGCGTGCGGATTGAGGCCGCAGACATAAATTTTCGGTTTTGCGATACCAAACTTTTCAATTAATTCGCGCTGCAAAACCGTGATCACCTCGGTCAGCAACGGCTGGGTGATGGCGTCGGCCACTGCACGCAGCGGCAGGTGGGTGGTCGCCAGCGCTACCCGCAGACCGGGGGTGGCGAGCATCATCACCACCTGTGGTGTGTGGGTGAGTTCGGCGAGAAATTCGGTGTGGCCGCTGAATTTGATACCAGCATCATTGATGATGCCTTTGTGCACCGGTGCGGTGATGAGTGCATCAAAGTGGCCGGCCATGCAGCCGAGTGTTGCCTGCTTTAATGTGTCGAGCACGTAAGCAGAGTTGTTTTTGTTGAGCTGACCAGGAGTGACGGCAGTGTGCAGCGCCACTGGCAAAACTTTGAGTACTCCTGCTTGATGCGGTTGCGCAGGGCTGCTGGCGTCAAAGGTTTCGAGTTTGATGCTCAGCCCCAGCTGTTGCGCCCGGGCAGTGAGCAGCGCCGGATCGGCAACGGCGATCAGTTGATGGGCGTGGGGCTGCTGTGCCAGTGTCACCACCAGGTCGGGGCCGATGCCGGCAGGTTCTCCGGGGGTGAGCGCGAGTCTGAGAATTTTTTTCATGCGGCGGCCCTGTTTGTTGAATGGAGTTGTAGCGACGCTCTCCCTAACTTAAGGGGCTGAGGTGGGTTCAGCTCCCTGCTGAGTTCTGATCTCAACATACGCCTCATCACGCAGCTGGCGTAGCCACAGCTCCTCCTCTTCACTCACCTTACGTTCGAAGAGTTGCTGACGGGCAATGTTACGGCGGTACTGATCGGTATCATCCTGGGTGCGGCGCTCCAGCACCTCAAGGATGTGCCAGCCGAACTGGCTCTGGAACGGCTCGCTGACTTTATTAAGTGCAACCTCATCCATCACCTTTTCAAAGGCGGGCACCATTTGTCCCGGGTTGGCCCAGCCCAGATCGCCACCCTTGGCGGCGCTGCCCTTGTCGTCAGAGTTGGCCTTGGCCAGCGTGGCAAAATCATCACCCTGTTCGATACGTGATTTGAGCTCTTCAATCTTATGCAGCGCTGCGTTGTCGTCGATCAGTTCGTTGGTCTTGATGAGAATGTGACGGGCGTGGCTCTGGTTGACCATGTGGCGTTCACCGCCGCGTTTGTCATTGAGTTTGATGATATGAAAACCGCTTGGGTTGCGGATCAGGGGGCTGACATCACCCTTGTTCATCTCGATGACGGCGTTGGCAAACAGTGATGGAATCTCGCCCAGTTTGCGCCAACCCAGATCACCACCGCTGAGTGCCTGCTGGCTATCCGATTCGGCGATGGCGAGTTGAGCAAAATCCTCGCCCTTGGCAAGTCGGTCGAGGATCGATTGGGCGCGCTGTTTGGCGCTCTGAATGGTTTCGGCGCCAGCGCCTTCAGGGACGCTGATGAGAATATGGTTGAGCTGGTACTCATCTTCACTGCCGCCACTCTTCTCCTGCTGTTTGAGGAACAGGTCGATCTCGGCGCTGGTGATGTTGATGCGGTTGTCGACATAACGCTGGCGCAGCCGGGTATGCAGAATTTCGTTGCGAATGTTTTCGCGGTAGAGATTGAAGTCAAAGCCGTCACGTTCAATGATGTTGCGTAGCTGCGCCAGCGACATGTTGTTCTGTTTGGCGATGCTGCTCAGGGCACGGTTGAGTGTTTCGTCGTCGATGATGATGTTGTTGCGACTGGCGAGCTGCTGTTTGAGATGGATGAGAACCAACCGTTCCAACACCTGTTTTTGCAGCACGGCATCACTCGGCTGGGCGCTCTGCTGCTGTTGTAGTTGCGCCTTGACGGTTTTAGTCTCGGCCTCCAGTTCGCTCAGGGTGATCGCCTCATCATTGACGATGGCGGCAATGCCGTCGATCTTCTCTGCGGCGGCCCAGGCGCTGGAAGCTGCGCCTAAGACAGTGACAAGGGTGAGAGCTAGGAAAAAACGTTTCATGATGATGACCTGTTGATGAGTTATCAAGGAGTGGCGGTGTAGCCGAGGATTTTATCCTGCATCAGCCTGTCGATGCTCTCGCCCAGACTGGTAAGACCCTTAAGTTCCAGTTGTAGATACCAGCCGTAACGCAAGGTTCCATAGGGGGCGCTGATGGCGCCGGCATTCTCCACAAAGGTGGCGCGGCGGATGGCCCGGAAGGCCCAGCAGCAGTCGCTGTATTCAAAACCCGCCAGCTTTTCCAGCGTGCGGTTATCTTCCACGGAGTGGTAGCGGCGGCCGATGATACTCCACTGACTGCTGAGCGGCCAGAGAATGGCGCTGTCCAGCTCGCGCACCACGGCGCTGGCGTTGACGCTGGGGTCGCTGCGCTGGCGATAGTTGATGCTGATGATGTGGCGTTCATCCTTCATATATTGCAGGCGCAGGTCGCGCCGTGTCACGGTGTTGTAACGGCTGTTCCAGAAGAGGTCGCCGCGCAGGCTCAGGGGCCGCGAAGGGTGGAACTCGGCATCAAAAATAGTCTCAGAGCGGTTGCTGCTGTCGAGCTGGTTACCGGTCAGTGTCACCTGGCGATCGGTTAAATACTGGATCTGGCCGACGCTGCCACGCAGCATCTCCCAGCCGTCATGCTGGCGCAGCAGCCGCGAGGTGAGGGAGAGGGTGATTTGATTGGCGTCACCAATACGGTCGATGCCGGCAAAACGGTTTGTCCGGAACAGCTGTGCGCTGCTGAAGTCATAGCGGCCGCTGTCAAATAGTGGGTAGTCAGACTGGTCACGATAGGGGACATAAAGATAGAAGGCGCGTGGTTCGAGCGTCTGTATATAGCGGCGGTCAAAGAGCTGGGTCTCGCGTTCCAGATAGAGGCCAGTGTCGAGGCTGCTGATTGGCACGACGCGTTGCAGGGTGCTGGCGCCGAGGGTGTTGTTGGTCTCCTCCAGTTCATAGCGGCTCAAGCTGAGACTGAGCTTGGGCGTGATGAACCCTGCCGGGTGCTGGTAGGGCAGCGAAAGCGAAGGGGTCAGGTTGGCACGGGTGCCGGTGAGCCTTTCATATTGCTGAAAGCGCACCATCTCGCTGTTAAGGTTCAGCCGCAGAAGCCCGACTTCCAGAGGGGTGGCGGTATAGGTGAGTTGCGGCAGGCGGCGGTAGGGGCGTTGGCTGTAGGGTGTTGTATCGTCAATCGTCTGATACCCCTGGGCCTGAACCATAAGCTGGCCGTAGCGGTCGCCGTAGTTAAGACGGGCGTGGCGCTCCAGGTGGGTAAGGCTGCTGACGCTTAACGAGTTACCAAAATCATTGAAGTAGTAACGGTCGGATACACGATTGTAGAGCAGGTCGCCGCTCCAGCCGCCGCCCATTTGCCCAGCATGGCTGTACTCAAAAAGGCGTCGCCCCTGACCATAAACCTTGTCATCGATCTGTTCGGCGTGAATCATGCCGCTGCCGTAGTTGCTCAGATAGCGTAACTCACTGTCCCACTTCAGGCCGCGATTGGTGTAGTTATGAGGCGTGATGGTGAGGTCAAGCTGTGGATGCAGGTTGAGATAGATCGGCAGCGCCAGCTCAGACCCACCCAGCTTTGATGTCTGATAAGTGGGTGCAAGCAGACCGCTCATGCGTGCGTCGGTGATCGGAAAACGGATATAGGGGATGTAAAAAAAGGGCACCCCCTGAAAGGCGAGCCGGGCATTCCAGGCGCTGCCCATGCCGCTGCCCTGGTCCAGCCTTACACTGCTGGCGCGGAGGATCCACTCCTCGTTGCCGGGGTCACAGGTGGTATAGCTGGCCTGGCGGAGGATGATCTGCTCATCACTTTGAATCTCGATGGTGCCGCTGCTGCCCCGGGCGTGGCGTGAGGGCAGCACATAACGGCTATTCTCAAAGCGGCCCGTGCCACCCTCCAGCGCCATCAGCGCATAATCGGCCTGGGTGGTGAAATCGGCGGTCTCATAACGGATGCCGCCACTCACCTCCAGGGTCTTGAGTGCGCTGTTGTAAGTCGCCTTATCGGCAAAGAGCTGCTGGCCAGGGCGCTGCACAGTGATGTTACCCAGCAGGTCAATCACCTCATTGTCACGCCCCTCGCTGGAATCAGCTGCCAGAAAGGTGGCAGACTGCTCGCCACGATCTTCACCCGGATAGCTAAACTCCGGCTCGGGCCAGGCGTGGCACTGCCCCCATGTTTCGCTGCTCTGCGCGCCGTAAACAGCGCCGAAGGTAGCAAAGAGCACAAGTGCCAGAATAGAACGTTTGAGTTGCAGAGACATCGGTCGAAGGTTCAGCAGCAGTGGCAAAGATGTGAAGAGATGGCAACGCCCCTGTTTTTATCGTAACTTACCGCAGATTTCATAAATGGCCAGGTCCACATGCTGATGTTTATATAAAGGGTGGCAAGTATACCCGGTTTTTGTGGGCTAACGGGGGCAAGGCAGAGTGGCAAGACAATCACAAAGGGCAGAGATGGATACCAGATTAGAGCAGTTAACGGCATGGGTAGAGCAGACCCTGGGCATCACCGGCGGCCAGATCGCGCCCGCCTCCAGTGACGCCAGTTTCCGGCGCTACTTTCGGGTAACGTTGCCGGGCAAGAGTTACATCGTCATGGATGCGCCGCCAGAGAAAGAGGATTGCGGCCCCTTCATCAAGATCTCGGCGGCCATGGCGGGTTATGGCCTCAACGTACCGCTGGTGCTGGAGCAGGATCTGGTGCAAGGGTTCCTGCTGCTAAGTGACCTGGGCCACGAGCAATATCTCTCCGTCCTGAATGAGCAGAGTGTGGATCGGCTCTATGGCGACGCCATCACTGCCCTGGTGCAGCTACAGGCCAACGGCAAACTGAGCGAAGCAGAACTGCCACGTTACGACCACGCCCTGTTGATGCGCGAGATGGCGCTGTTCCAGGAGTGGTTCCTGGAAAAACATCTGCAAATTAAATTGACCACAGAGCAACAGCACGAGCTGAATAAAGTATTGGAGTGGCTAGCACAACAGTCACTGCAACAACCCTACGTCTGGGTCCACCGCGATTACCACTCACGCAACCTGATGCTCACCACCCAACACAACCCCGGCGTACTCGACTTTCAAGACGCCGTGATCGGCCCGGTCAGTTATGACCTCGTCTCACTGCTCAAAGATTGTTACATCGCCTGGCCACGTCAACGGGTAGAGGTGTGGGTCGCGCAGTATCGCCAACAAGCAATGGCCGCAGGAGTCAACGCAGGCGAAAGCCAACAACAGCTGCTGCACTGGTTTGACATGATGGGCGTGCAACGCCATCTAAAAGTGCTCGGCATCTTCGCCCGCCTTAACATCCGCGACGGTAAACCCGGTTATCTGCAGGATATTCCCCGCATCATGGAGTATGTTTTGGAGGTGGTGCGGCGGGTGCCAGAGTTGCAACCGTTGCGGCGTTTGTTGGAGGAGCGGGTGATGCCACGACAGGTTATATGAATAGTGTTTGTTTTTTTGTGGTCTCGAGTCATTGGTGTCGGAGTAAAAGGCTGAGCAAAAACACCAACATTAAAAACATATCCCGTTGATGTGTCGGTGTTTTATGCGGGGCTGATTTTTTTGTTTTGCCATTCATCCGAGGGTCGAGTATAAAACTGTAAAAAATGAAAGCCCCAAAAGTGGGGTGTTTGATTGCTCCAATGTGGGATCAATTTAAATGTTCGGCACAAAGGGAATGTATGGATATTCAGCAGGAAATCCGTGTACTAAACTCCTCTATTGAGCTTATTTCAAGTTATGTTAATTACGCGATTTGCTGCTTTCCTGAGGATAGAGCTGAGTTAGTTAAAACTGTTCTTCCAAAGAATGATACCGCCAAAAAATATTTCTTTATTTTGCTGCTTGAGGTGATTGCAGGAGTAAATAAAGAAATTCTTCCTGGAAAGAATGATGGTGATAATTTGTTATGCTTGTTGAAAAGAGTATCTGACTCACCATCGCTTAATAAAGACAGGAAAAATGTCTGTGCACTTAAGAGTTCAGTCAATAATTTTCAAAACTGGCTCAGTTATGAGTTTGAGTATGAAATATACTCGGCTAATATTCGAGAGAATTTGAAAATATCTCTTGCTCGAAAAGACGCATTGTATCTTATTGGGAATAGATGCAAGCATTCACTTCTTAGGTCTAACTCAATCCTGAATAAATTGCTAAAAATATATAGGGATAGTGGGGTAAAAATAGACCCAAGAAAGGAAATTTTAATTCTTGAAGATATCGATACTTGGTTGTTTGATGATTTTGGAGGTTATCATTTCACTAAGCTTTGCGACCTAAGTTCTAAGGTTTACTATGGCATTGTTCAGTATGTTCTTCCTGTGTATGAAAGGTCGCTGGTGCAGAGAGAAGGTGGAGCGTACTCGTATTGCGTGCCTGATGAGGTGGTGGATGAGGACACAAAGTTTGAGTTTTATGAGTTGCTAAATAGTGTGAGGTCTCCTTTTTTACCTTCGATAGAAACGTTGAAAAACTTAGAAGAACACTACTAATGTGTCTAACAAAAGAAATTGAAATGGACAAACTTTCGCGGTGTTTAAACTGTGCTGGTCGCTACCCTAGCACAGTTAAACTCCCGCTACGGCTTGCTCCTCATTGCTGGCGTTAGGCCAATAAGGAAAATTCGTGGGACATTTCATTTCAGATGAAAAATTGATAAGGCTTGCACATCAAATGATATGCACAATGCTAGCCTCATATGATTTTCCAGACCCTTATAGAGAAGAATATCTATATCATGATCCAGACCCTTTAGATGATCTACGGCAATTTGAAGATACTGACTACTCGGAAAATATGGTTATGTTGTCAGCCTTAGCTAGGGTGAATGATGATGAGAGAGGTATTCTTCGAGATTTAGAGAAAAACTTTCCAGAGGGCGTGGGTAAATTAACGGAAAATGGAAGCACCATTGCTCTAAATCCTAGAGAAGCCTGCAATAAGGTAATCCATGCAAACACCATAAAGTTCGAGCTAAACTGGTCAAAAGAACATCCAATCTGGTGGCGTTTTTTTGAAAAGAAGGGTTATGAGGTCGAGGGTAATTATAAAAATCCGGTAATTATTATTGAAGGTACGAGGCAGAATGGCAGGCATTGGAAAGCAGAAATAAATGCAATCAATTTTTTGCTTAGCGTTTCTATTGATTATGGGAAGTGGAATCTGGCCTAACACGCGACTGTGATCCCATGCCAACCTTTCGCATCACTTCGGTTTTCTATGGGGGAGTGATGTGGCCTAATGATTCTGGACACTAACATAGGGGGTGGTAATCTCCCCCCAAAATCATGAGGTGTTCGAGATGGCAAGACGTACTTTTTCAGCAGAGTTTAAAAATGATTCGGCGAGTTTAGTAATTGATCAAA
>CAMTXZ010000162.1:0-2859 GCA_947085765.1 uncultured Chromatiaceae bacterium
CCGCCTCGGCGCAGTCGCACAGAGTACACGCACGCTCGATGCCGACGGCCCCACCGCCAACAGCAGTGAAAAGTTTTCCGACGCCTGGATCGGCATCAACCACCGTTTTTCAAACGACAACACAACCCCCGCCCTGCTCATGTTTGCCGAACTGGCGCTGGCTGAAAATGTCATCGCCGAAGGCAACGAACTGGTACACGGCAAGAGCGGCATGATCGGCCTCACCACCTATCGTGCAACCGACCCATTGGTCTTGTCACTCACCACCGGTTACCGCCATAACGCCACACGCAACGTCGGCAACCAGCGCATCAACCCCGGCGATCTACTCTTCATCAACCCCACTATCGGCTTCGCCGTCAACCACGAAGTCACTCTCACCTCCGGTCTGCAATGGCGCTGGCAACAGCGCGATACAGTCGACGGCCAATATCAGGGCATCCGCACCACCAAAACCCAACTGGAGTTCGGAGTGGGGTACGCCTGGAGCAAACAGACTACCTTGCAACTCAGCAGCCGCAGCGATATCACTGGCGACAGTGGCGCCGAAATCGGCGTGACTTTTTTGTATAAATTCCCGAGCCGTTTTTCGATTAACAACTACCAAACAGGACGTGATGCCACAGAAAACCCTAACAATAGTGAGACGAAAATATAGTGACTATCAACCAATTAATATTTTTGATACGGAGATTGAAATGAAAAAATTGACAGGTACTTCTTTGGCCCTTACTCTCGCCATGTCCTTTGGTGCAACCTCAGCAATGGCCGGTTCTTTTGAAGATAAAGACATGGCGTTTGCGTTTGACTCAGGAAACACAATGGAAGTGGCAACACTTTCTGAGCAGGAGATGAAGGATACAGAGGGGGCAGCATTTGACCCATGGTCTACTGCGGCTTGGACTGGTGGTGGAGCGGTATTTGGTGGGACTGTGTATGCGTATAAAACCTGGGGCA
Organism: uncultured Chromatiaceae bacterium; assembly: GCA_947085765.1. Lineage (GTDB taxonomy): Bacteria > Pseudomonadota > Gammaproteobacteria > Tenderiales > Tenderiaceae > JAKFXL01. The sequence continues at coordinate 958 of CAMTXZ010000162.1, forward strand.
CAGGGAGCGATTGGCAATGGGGTGGATTTGGCCGTGCAGTAGGTGCTGGCGCCACAACCGGTTTTTACAGCTCACCGCTTATGCGTGTCGTACTGAATCCAGTTACGCGATACGGTGCCTCCGCCCTAGGCGCGGCAAGTTGGTACACTTGGTAATGTAATATGGTTGTTTGCGGCCCCTTTTTTTGGGGGCCAATCACTTTGATAACTCGATGATAAATTCCATGAATGATATTTTTTTACCCGTAATCGGCGTGATCATATGTGCACAATCTGCAAGACTTTGTTTTAAAAACAAGATTAACTTCGGTATCTCCGCCTTCATTTCAGGAATCAGTATTATGATTTCAGTAAACGTCCTGAATTTTATTTTTTTAAACGAAGTAAAAGGGTCAATTCTGTCAAATTTTGGGTTTTTTCTGATCGGTGTGTCAGGCATGGCGATGTTTTATTTCCTGGAAATAAAACATGAAGCCAGATTAAATAGACAACACCGCAGCAAGACAGATTAATAATATGGGGTCAATAATCCCATCTAGAGCAGCAGGCAAGATATGCTCCATGCATCATCACCACCACCACCACCACCACCACTAGAAATTATGTGTTTAATGTGAATCGATAAATACGAACCAATAACTTATCGGTATATGGTTGATAATTTTACTGATAATTTTATGCCTCCGCACCATCCCCACATTGGGAATGGTGCGGAATTTTTTCTATCTTATGGATTATTATGAAACTCATTCCACTTGCAATAATTTGCATAATAAGTTTTATATCACTTTCTGTTATTTATGGAGCGTCAACTATAGACATCGCTATTGTAACGATAATTGTGTCTTCGTTTTTTATTATTAGATTCGTTGCGTTTGGAAATATATCAGTCTCAGAATGGCATGAAAAGCAGTCCCATCCAACAACAAAAATACAAAAATTAATTCGTACAATTTACCCTTTTGATGTGATCATACTATATGGAATAGTCATGTTTATACTGGCCAGATAAGGTTTTTTACTCTCAACTATTTCTGCAAGTAATTCAACCAAAGGAAGATTTAAAGATGTTAAAAAAAACCCTTATAACCACTTACATCATCACCGCACTCACAACCAGCTACGCCTTTTCTGCCACCTCAACACCCCCTTCTCAGGCTGACATCAGTCCCGGCTCAATCATTGAAAACAGTGAAGACAGACAAGCCAGATCAGCAGTGATTGCAAAAATTGTAGCTGCATCCGGCATGGATGAAATGCTCGAGCAATTGCCTGAGATAGTGGCAATGGGTATTGACCAACAGCCGTCACCACCAATAGACAAGGATACCTTCGATAAATTCAGGCAAGTCTTCATTCAAGCGTTCGATCCATCCAGGACCAAACCCGCGCTGGTTCGTTTTATTGAAAAGCGTTATGACGCACAGCGCTATGCCGAAGTTGCGGTGATGCTTGACAGCCCACTCTCCAAAAAAATGACAGCACTGGGGTTGCAAGCAAGTACACCAGAGGCGATGCAGGAGATGATGCAGTTTGCCAACTCTATGTTGTCACAGCCGTCACCGCAGCGGCTGGCATTGGTCGAGCGGCTGGACCAGGCGCAGCAATCTACCGAAAGCATGATGGAGGTGCAGATGATGATGCCCAGCGCCATGATGAAAAACATGAACCGGATTGTACCGGCGGATAAAAAGATGGCTGATGAGCAGTTGACGCAAATGCTGGCGCAAATGCGTGAGCAGTCCCTGCCCCAGGCCCGTCAATTCATTCAACTCAGCACGATTTATACTAACTAGTCAGCAGCAAAGGATACCGCTTCGTTTCTGAAAAATGATTTCACCAAGTCCTTATCCTGTGCAATTAATTCCAAATCTATAAACGTTCGCTCCCAAAGTGACTCCCC
>CAMTXZ010000163.1:0-10506 GCA_947085765.1 uncultured Chromatiaceae bacterium
CGAGGTCACCGCTCAAAAAAGGGGAATCACTTTGGGAGCGAACGTTTATAGATTTGGAATTAATTGCGCAGGATAAGGACTTGGTGAAATCATTTTTCAGAAACGAAGCGGTATCCTTTGCTGCTGACTAGTTAGTATATGGATACCAGTGCCTTTATCGAGTTTGATGATGTGATGGCGCTGGGTGACATTAAATATAACGATGCCACGGGCCTACCATCCGCCAAAACAAGTTATCCGGTGGTGGCCGATCCTGAAGGCACAGAGGTTAATCAGGCCTTCCTGAGCTACAAGGGGCTGGCAGATACCACGCTTAAACTGGGCCGCCAGCGTGTCATTTTCGACAACTCACGTTTCATCGGCAACGTCGGCTGGCGCCAGAATGAACAGACCTATGATGGCTTCACCGTGGCCAATAGCTCACTTAAAGATACCGCTATCGTTTATGGCTATGTGACCAACGTTAATACCATTTTTGGTGAGCAGTCACCGAAGGGCAACATTGATACTGATACCCATTTGATTAACGTCTCCTACAGCGGTCTGGCGGCAGGCAAGATCACTGCCTATGGTTATTTCCTCGATCTGACCAATACACCTACAGCATCTAACTCAACCCTCGGCATACGCTTTGCGGGTGGTGCCAAGGTGAACGATGATGTGAAGGCACTCTACACACTGGAGTATGCCAAGCAGAATGATTACAAGGGCGGTGCCAGCACTATCGGTGCCGACTACAATCTGATCGAACTGGGTGCTGAGTTCAGTGGCATCACTGCCATGTTTGGTTATGAAGTACTGGGTGCCGATACCAGCGCCTTCTCCACACCATTGGCAACACTGCACGCCTTTAATGGCTGGGCTGATAAATTCCTCGCCACGCCTGCCAATGGTCTGGTGGATACCTATATCAGTGTTGAAGGCAAGGTGGCTGGTGTGAAATTGCAGGCGGTTTACCATGACTTCTCTGCTGATGCTGGCAGTGCCAGTTATGGTTCCGAGATCGACCTCCTAGCCGCCAAGAAATTTGGCAAGAGCTACACCGTATTGGCCAAGTACGCCAGTTACTCTGCCGACACACTTGCCACTGATACCGACAAAATGTGGTTGATGGGGCAGGCCCAGTTCTAATCTCTTTTTTGTTTCTCTCTCTCTCTCTTTTGGGGCAGCCATGGGCTGCCCCATTTTTTTGTGGCTGGATTTAAATCAACCCCTGATGCACAAACAGTGTGCGTCCAACCGGCTGCATAAGTTCCTATTTGGTGCGCGATAGTTTTTAGCGGAATACGGATGGTGCTGCTAGCCGTTGCTAACCCCATGAAATAACGGGGCATAGCCATAAAAAACAGAATTGGCATAGCGGTTGCAAATGCACTAGTGAGACAAAAGCACAGTGGCCGGTTAAGGGCGACTGTAGATTGAAGCCCAACGTTGGGCAAAGAATAAAACAAGTCAGATCAATGGCGATCTGCATACGGACAACGGCGTCCATTGGTGAGATGTAGTGATTACATCTTCACGAATGGGCGCTTTTTTATTGGTTAAAACAATAGGAGTTACACATGAAGCAACGTCGTACCTTTATCAAAAAGATGGGTGTTGGTCTGCTCACGTCTATGTTGTTAGGGCTGGGCAGTGCCGCCTATGCAGAGGTCGGTAAACCAGAGAAAGAGGAGTTGAAATTTGGTTTTATCAAGCTGACCGATATGGCGCCACTTGCTATCGCCTATGAGAAACACTACTTCGAAGATGAAGGGCTCTACGTCACACTCGAAGCACAGGCGAACTGGAAGGTGCTGCTTGACCGTGTCATCAACGGCGAGTTGGATGGCGCCCACATGCTGGCAGGCCAACCGTTGGGCGCCACCATCGGTTACGGCACCAAGGCTGACATCATCACTGCCTTCTCCATGGACCTTAATGGTAACGCTATCACCGTCTCCAATGATGTTTGGAGCGAGATGAAAAAACATGTGCCGATGAAAGATGGCAAGCCAGTCCATCCGATCAAGGCTGATGCGTTGAAGCCAGTGATCGAAAAATATAAAAACGAAGGCAAGTCCTTCAAGATGGGCATGGTCTTTCCGGTCTCTACCCATAACTACGAACTGCGTTACTGGCTTGCGGCGGGCGGTATCAATCCCGGTTTTTATGCACCAGCCAAGGGTGATACCTCCGGCAATATCGGTGCTGATGCACTGCTCTCGGTAATACCGCCACCACAGATGCCTAGCACCATGGAGGCGGGCACCATCAACGGTTATTGCGTTGGTGAGCCGTGGAATCAACAGGCCGTCTTCAAAGGCATCGGTGTGCCGGTCATCACTGACTACGAGATCTGGAAGAACAATCCCGAAAAGGTCTTTGGTGTAAATAAAGAGTGGGCGGATAAAAATCCCAATACCCACATTCGTGTAGTAAAGGCGATGATCCGCGCTGCCAAGTGGTTGGATGAAAATAACAACGCCAATCGTGTTGAGGCCTCGAAGATCCTTGCCAAACCAAACTATGTGGGTGCCGACGTCAAGGTTATCGAAAACTCCATGACCGGTACCTTTGAGTATGAGAAGGGTGATAAACGTTCCGTGCCGGACTTTAATGTCTTCTTCCGTTACAACGCCACCTACCCATACTACTCCGATGCCGTGTGGTACCTGACACAGATGCGTCGTTGGGGACAGATAGATGAGCAGAAGCCGGATAGCTGGTACATGGATATCGCCAAGAAGGTCTACCGTTCCGACATCTACGCCCTGGCTGCTAAAGAGCTGATCGCCGAAGGCAAGCTGAAGGCGAGCGACTTTCCCGACTTCACCAAGGAGACCGGATTCCGCCCGCCGCAGAAAGAGTTTATCGACGGCATCACTTATGACGGTACCAAACCTAATGAGTATCTGAAGAAGTTCAAGATCGGCCTCAAGGGCGCGGACGTTGTTAAGTAGGAGCAGAGCATGACTATGTTAAAGGCACAGCAGCAACATGGTCAGGAGGGCGCCCCTTCCGCAGCAGGAGGGGGCGTGCTCCTCACGTTGGTCAAGGCGGATGCCACGACCACGACCGACGTTAATGAGAGTAAGCAGCGAGAGCAGAAGGGCATTATGAAAAACAGAATCATTCATATGATGGAGACAGCTGGATTCCAGTGGTTAACACCGGCTGTGCGTCTGGTCGCGGGAGAGAGTCCGCGTGAACAATTGATTGATCTTTTTAAATTCATCGGTCTGCCGCTCATCGCCATTGCTATTTTTCTACTGCTCTGGGGCGGTGTGGCGGCGCAGATCAATACCAGTCTTGGCACACTGCCGGGGCCGGTGCAGGTATTTGAACAGGCGCAAGGGTTGGTGGCGCAACATGATGCTGAGCGGGCTCGTGCTCAGGAGTTCTATCAGCGTCAAGAAGAACGTAATGCAGAAAAACTGGCGGAAGATCCCACTGCCGAGGTAAAGATCAGACCCTACACCGGTAAACCTACCTTCATCGATCAAATATTCACCAGTCTGGTGACGGTATTCACCGGCTTCATTCTGGCGTCACTGATTGCCGTACCGTTGGGCATCGCCTGTGGTCTGAGCAAAACGCTCTACACGGCGGTGGGACCGCTGATCCAAATCTTCAAACCAGTCTCGCCGCTGGCGTGGTTGCCGATTGTCACCATGGTGGTGAGTGCTGTTTATGTCAGTGATGATCCGATGTTTCAGAAGTCGTTTGTCACCTCGGCGGTCACGGTGATGTTGTGTTCGTTGTGGCCAACCTTGATCAACACTGCCATGGGTGTTGCCTCGATGAGCAGTGATCTCACTAACGTTGCCCGGGTATTGCGTTTGAGTTGGATGGAACAGGTCTTCAAGATCGCCATCCCCTCAGCACTGCCAATGATCTTCACCGGTCTGCGTATCTCTTTGGGCATTGGTTGGATGGTGCTGATTGCGGCCGAGATGCTGGCGCAGAATCCTGGTCTGGGCAAGTTTGTCTGGGACGAGTTTCAGAACGGCAGCTCCAACTCACTCGGACGCATCATGGTGGCGGTGCTGACCATCGGCATCATCGGTTTCATCCTCGACTGGATGATGGTGACACTGCAAAAACTGGTGTCGCATGAGAAATAGGTACGGTGATCTTTATATTTAATCACTGCCCCTTAACCCTATAAAGGATCAACAGAGATGAGTAATGTTTACCTTGAACTGACCCAGGTCGCCATCGAGTTTCCCACCAAGGATGGCAGCTATCGTGCCTTGGAAGATGTCAGCCTCAGTATTAAAAAGGGGGAGTTCATCTCCCTGATCGGCCACTCTGGCTGCGGCAAATCCACCGTGCTTAACATTGTTGCCGGACTCTATCGCGCCACCTCGGGTGGTGTATTGCTCGAAGGAAAAGAGGTGAATGAGCCAGGCCCTGATCGTGCCGTGGTCTTTCAGAACCACTCGTTGCTGCCGTGGCTCACCGCTTATGAAAATGTCGAGTTGGCGGTAAAACGTGTCTTCAAAGGTAAGAAGACAAAGGCCGAGATGAAGCAGTGGATCAACCACCATCTGGAGCTGGTGCACATGAGCCACGCCGCCCACAAGCGCCCCTCCGAGATCTCTGGTGGCATGAAGCAGCGTGTTGGCATCGCCCGCGCCCTTGCCATGCAACCCAAGGTGCTGTTGATGGATGAACCCTTCGGTGCGCTTGATGCGCTGACCCGCGCCCATCTGCAAGATTCGTTGATGGAGATTCAGAAGGATCTTAATAATACTGTCATCATGATTACGCATGATGTCGATGAGGCGGTGCTGCTCTCCGACCGGATAGTCATGATGACAAACGGTCCGGCAGCAACGGTTGGTGAGATCCTGGATGTAACGCTGGAGCGCCCCCGTAACCGTGTCGAACTGGCCGATGACCCTGCCTATAACCATCTGCGTTCAGAGGTGCTTAAATTCCTTTATGAGCGCCAGCGTAAGCCGGATGACAAAGTGGCGTAGGCAACAGATTCCTACACGGAAGCACGGTTATAAGGAAATAAGTTAAACAGGGAAGTTAACAGTAGACCCTTGGAATATTCCTCTTCCCCGACCGTTGTCCAGTGCGGGCGGAGGGGAATAGGCTTTTGTCAGCAGTGCCCCATAGCTTAAAATCGCGATACACTTGCCCCATTAAATTCATCGGGGCAACGACATGAACAAAACACTCACCACACTTATTCTTATCTCTCTCAGCAGCAGCCTATACGCCGCGCCGCAGCTAACAGGCAATCCGGACGAACTGAGCCACTACCTGTTGGAACAGCGCAAAATCGTCACCATCAACGGCAGTGCCACAGAAGAGGTGGAGGCCGATACGGCCATTGTGGCCATCACTGTGCGCACCAAAGAGGCAAAACTCAACGACGCCCTGCAAGAAAATGAAAAGGTGCGTAAGGCGATCAAGGACAATCTGCAACAGGCGGGCATTACGGCGGACAAGATTAAGGCCTCCAAATTTTCATCCAGCCCCAACTACGGTTGGTTTGGTGAAAAGCCCTCCAGTTATGAGATTAGCAATGAGGTGAAGATCTCTATCAGCAGTGAAGAGCAGCTGCGCGCCGTTGCCAAGATTGTGGATGGCCAGAAAGATGTATTGATGGGTGGCACCGAATTCAAGGATTCTCAGAAAGAGGGCAATGAACAAAAGGTGCTGCAAAAGGCGCTGGCTTCGATACAGGCGAAACAGAAAATCTATGAACAGAGTCTGGGCATTACGCTGACCCCGGTGCGGGTTCTTGATCAGAACGTCTACTCCCAGCCACTTCAGCGTATTAGAGCGCAGACACGTGGTTATGAAAAACGCAGTGATGGTGTCACTAGCATGGTGATGAGTGATGCGCCCAGCGCCCCGGAAGCCAGTGCTGATTTTGGTGCCATTACCTACTCAGCCAATACCGCAGTGGAGTTTATTGTTAAGTAGTTGGGTGAGTGGTAACTATTTTTATAACTGATCTAAGCAGCGGCTGGTAACAGATAGGGATTTTCGAATGGGTTATTTTGAACGCAATGGGCGGCAGGTCCTGCGGTTTTGGGTATCACTGCTGCTGCTGTTTTTTACTGTGGCGGGCTATCTGGCGGGCAATAAAGTTTATCAAGATCATATTGCGTCAGAGGCAAGGCAGGAGGAGCGTCTCGACCCAACCGCGAGTGAGGAGGGTAAAACAGCGGTTGAATTCGCCAAGCTCAATGCTGCTGGTGTAGATGATCATAAAGATGTTCGTGTCGGCATTTATGTGGATCGCATCATTGATATCTCCACCAAGACGACAGGCTGGACAGTCGACTTTTATATCTGGTTTAACTGGCAAGGTGATGGTATCAATCCGGGTGAGAACTTTCAGATAATCGATGGTGAGATTGACTCAAAAACAGAAATTAAGACGTCGCTGGATGACGGCCACCATTATGCCCTCTATCGTGTGACGGCCCGCATCACCAAGTTTTTTAACGTGGTTCGATACCCGCTTGATGATCATCTGTTAACCATTCGCATCGAAGATATGCAACATCAATGGCATGTGCTGCGATATGTACCTGATGCAAATGGTGCAGAGTACAGCTCCAGAGTGATAGTGCCCGGCTACCGGCTTAAAGATGCACAAATAATCAACAAACCTCACGCCTATAAAACCAATCGTGGTGATCCAATGATTTCGGCCGACACTCAGGCGGTCTATTCGCAAATCACCTATGGAGTCAAGATTGACAGGCCCGACTGGGGACTCTACTTTAAAATGATCCAGGGGCTGTTTGCTTCAGTGGCGATTGCCTTTCTGGCCTTTGTCCTGGGGCCAGCATCAGGAGAGCGCATGGGCTTGGGTGTGGGTGCCTTCTTTGCCTCGGTGGCCAGTAGTTACGTCAATCTAAGCGAGTTGCCGGGTGTAGGCATGGTGACGATGATCGATATGATTAACGGCCTTGCCATGGTGACTATTTTTCTAACGATAATGGGATCGGTACTCTCCTCACGGATTGCCAGAAATAAGGCTCAGATCGCCATTGCAGAACGGTTTGATAAAATCAGTCTGGTTATATTTATTGTGGGTTTTATTTCGGTCAATGTGGTGATGGCGCTGTTGGCATCCGCATAAGCCATTCACCGTTTTAATATAGTCGCTGGATAAAGTGCTGCACCATTAAACGGGATGTGCAGATTGGGTTTTAACACATCCTCTCAACTGACTTTGTTAAGGTGAATCATGGATAGAGACATCACTAAAAACAGGCAGCAACACGCTTCCTTCCATCAAAATGACCGTGCGGCTATCCAGACACGGCCATCGCATCAGACGGTTAACAACGCTGCCAGCGATCAACTGGCCATTACAGATAATCGTGCCGAACTTCAGCTGCAACGTAATGTGCAGTCATTGGCAGATAGTTGTTCTGATAGCAGTGCGTTGGGAGTATTAAAGGGCGCGGTTGATAATAGCCCTGCTATGGTGGCGCAGCGGGAAAAATCGATGGCGTTGCAGAGAAAGTTTGACCATGGTTCCAGCGCTGCACAATTGATGGATGGTGCTGATAGTCAGAAAAACAGTACCGGTATGCCGGATAGTCTAAAGTCTGGAATCGAACAGCTCTCAGGTCTCTCTATGGATGGCGTTCAGGTTCACTATAACTCTGCTCAGCCTGCTCAGTTGAACGCCTTGGCCTACGCCCAGGGTGATCAGATTCATGTTGCGCCGGGCCAGGAGAAACATCTGCCACATGAGGCGTGGCATGTGGTGCAGCAGAAACAGGGGCGGGTGAAACCCACAGTGCAGCGGGTTGGCGTGCAGGTGAATGATGACGCCGGGTTGGAGCAAGAGGCCGACCTGATGGGGGCGAAGGCGAATACGATGCAACTTCAACGTAGCGCTGTTGTTGCAAACAGCGCTGCAAGTGCCGATGCCGCCGCCGTTGTGCAGCGCCGTCTACCCCCGGGTGAAACCATTGAAACAGAGATCAGTCTGGGAGGCGGCACGGATACCACCTATATGATGCTCTATCGTTTGATGCACATGGAGGTGAGCCAGCAGCGACTGCTGCGGGCGTTGGATAACACTGCCTATGCCGATGCAAATGAAGCAGTGAATGATGTTTTCCCCAATGGAAAGTTCAACGCCGATGCCTATGCCGCGCTTTATGCAGTGAATCAGCAATATGGTGATGTGCTGCCCGCAAGCCAGGATATTCGCGACATCAATTGGCAGACACTGCAACCGGCGCTGGCGCGAGCCATTCGTTTGGCCAATAGGTGTGCGTATAAGTGGTTTGATATTGACGCGGTATTTGGACCCAATGCTGAGGTGACGAATATCAGCGCGACCTATTTGGCTGTTGCACAGAGATTGGGTGGATTCAATCAAAATAATTTCACCATTGACTACAACGGTGATGACGCTGAGATGGGTGTGGGGGGATTTACCCGGCCAGGATCAGGAAAAATTCAGGTCTCACCGGGAATGTTGGCAAGAGATGTCAATACGTTAGCCGTATTGCTGCTACATGAAGGGTGCCATGAAGTGGATGGCACCATTATTGATTCTGGTTACTACGGCACCGCACGTTTTAGCCAGATGTCGCAACGACAGAAAAAGAGGAATGCTGCACATTATGAAGAGGTGGCTCGGCGAGAAATTGGTAACTCATCTTATCCAGGTGTGGTATTTGATCCCGTGGCGCAGCAGCAAGTGCAAGGCGGTCGTCGCCAAGAGTTGATTCGCAAAGTACGCCCCGCCAACGAAGGGTTGCGTGAGTTGTGGAGCACCTCTGCCAGTCTTCACGGCATGATGCGTGACATTGCAGCGGGTGCGAGTACCTTACAGCCACAGTTACAAGTTACAGTTGTAACGGCGTTGAAACAAGGGTTTGAGCTGCCAACCGCAACGGTCGATGGCGCCCCGGTTGTCACTGAGTTTGATCTGGCGCTGATGGAGTCAACCGCCAAGGTATTCCACCGTGCCATGACGGCCATCAAACAATTTCAGAGAGAGCGTGATCCAGATGAAAGAGATCGCCTCTGCGGCATGTCGGTTAAAGAGCTGGCCTTAGAGGCGATTAATCGTGTGGGTGGATTTAAAGGGCTTGACCCGGCATATAACGTGACGGCGATCAATCAGATTCGCACTGCAGTCATTCTTTGCTTACAACAGGCAGATCCATTTCCGGCATTTGGTGAAGATTAAACGGGCTTCTGTTCGCTGTGTTTTGTTATCTATACCCGCGTTGTCATGGTATTGGTATCCCTGGTGTGCACTATTGAGTGGCAGGCAGATAACGTGATGCCCGATTTTGCGGCATATGCCACTAGCCGTTATGGTTACTAACGTAACGGTTGCTCATTTTTCACTACGTCTAGCCTGGTTTTGGCTGTTGAGCATCTTCTGGTGCAGCTCTTGCTATGGTTATAGCAGGGCAGCTATTAACGATTTGAGGAACCAACAATGACCCGATCACTGGAGTTTGCGCGCCACGGCGACAAAGAAAACTCACCCTTTTTTGAGGAGTATCTACAACGTCTGCTAACGGAGCGTGACCGTGTCGGGTTGACCGATATGATCCACGAGGTAGAGGCGCTGATGCTGACGGTGGACCCCGGCCACTCCATCGAGTACATCGGCGAACTGGCGTTGATGACGCCTTATAATTATTTGGTGACGCTGGAGAGCGAGACCCACTGGACCCATGTTCTGCGTATCGACATGGAGTCGCCGGACCTGCTGGTGCGCGAGGTGAAAGATCCCAATATTCGCGGCATCTTTCGCAGCCTCAACGAGGTCTATCCGATCGGCTCACGCAAGCCCAACAGTCGCTACATGGGTGAGATCTTGCGCGTCTCCGATCTGCACGGTGTGACGGCGCTGCAAAAAGAGCGGGAGTTCCGTTTCTTCTCCCAGGATGATCTGCGCAAGATGGAGCTGCCAGGCAATCTGGCCGTCAGCAAGCCATCGCCCTATACCCACAACATCGTTGCCTACATGGAGCGGCCGCAGGAGCAGGCGCGCATCTACGCGTTGGGGCTGAGCAGCATTCGGCCCGATGTCCAGGAGGTGTTTCTGGCCGCTAAAGCGCTGCAAAAACAACTTGAGATTGATGATCTGATCGGCCCGATCGATCATTTGGCGACCCGTGTTTACAGTCAGAATCGTGAAGTCGCCATCCTCGAATGGTTGTCACTGTCGAGCTATTACTATTGGGGTTCCTACGACATCAAGGATCAAAACTCATCCACCAATGTCACCAAAAACGTGCACTTCGCAGAGGAGATCCGTAGCCCAGCCAAGGTCTTTACCGCCAACAACACCCCCTATTTTGTTAACCATCTGGAACGGCTGCCATCACCCACTGAAACCTTTGTCAGAAACTACGGCCCGCGTCTGCACCATGTTGCGTTGGCGGTACGCGATGGCGAACGACAGGGCTACGAGAACATCGACTACGTCGTTAATCAGATCCGGGCGCAAGGGCGCGAATTCCTGCTGGATGTGGTTGGCTCCAAGGCGGATGGCCTGAA
>CAMTXZ010000164.1:0-2097 GCA_947085765.1 uncultured Chromatiaceae bacterium
AAGTTCACACACCAGCGGCTGCTTGATACACAGCTCAACACAGAAACAGTTTGCTGCATTCTCACGATCAGGACTGCGCCCTCGCGACTGACTCTCTGTCAACAGCGGACCACCCATTCCATCTTCGATTTTGAAGTAGATATCAGGGCCACCAATCAACTCCACATCGATCCACGTCCCCTGCTTAAAATCAACAGACGAATAGGTGATCACAAATTTACCACTCGCATCCGTAAACGCAGAGCCAAGCTCATCATCCGCCAGCCAGTCAGCATCAAACGCATTCACCTTCACACCCACAACAGGCCGTTTGGTTTCACAATCCACAACACGACCGCAGATCGTCCATACATCAAACAGCGCCAATAGTGCACACCAGAAACGGTGTGGCAGGCAGTAATCCCAGATCGCAACATACCCGTTTTCAGTTTCACGAAAACGTGGCTGCAACGTTGTAATAGTAAATTGGCGAGGCTTAAACTGTTTTTTACTCGGCGTCTGGCGAGGTGCCGACTCAACATACACATCCACCTCAAATGCCTCGCCTCCGTAATTATCACCCAACTCAAAAACATAATTACCATCACCATCCGTATTGGCCACTGCCAGCAGCCTGGACTCCTTGGCCTGCACCTGTTGATCATCCAGAATCGCAAAAGTATCTTTTGGATTGGCCACCGCCAGCGCGGTTACATTGCGATCTTTATCCACACGATAAAGCTTAACCTTAAACTTCGAAAACGGCTCTGGGCACTGCGCGCAAACATACCCACATAGATGTCCTTTAAATAGATGAGCCATGACAGATCCTCCCTCAGTAAAATTGTCGACACCAGGTTTTAAAAAAACACCTGATCCTTTCTGTTTCATACAACCATCGTCAAAAAAACATTAAACCCAGTTGACGACACATCCTCCATTATTCGCAAAGAGATCAAGACAAGCCGAGTGCATGTCACAAATATAGACAATCGTACCGTTATAACAAGAGCGATAATTAGTATAAATAGTGTGAATATTACCGCGCATATAATCGAACATGAGAGCGACAATCACACTCTTTACAATGAGTCATATCCTGACAAAATCACTCAACAAAAGACAAAAAAGCAGGCAAGATAAAAAATAAAAGATTAAAATCTATGACTCTAAGACAATACTCATCATCACCATCAAAAGAAGACAGTGATGACAACTCGCATCCATATTTTGTGAAAAAAATGGCAGAAGAGATAGAACAGACACCAAAAATAATTTTGGTTAAATATATGGAAACACAATCTTTACATCACATCCGCAGATAAAAACTCAACGGATTACAATTTCAGTAAAAAACGCCCAACGAACCAGAGCTGAAAATAATCTGCAATAGAGCCGCCAACTAACAGCCCGGCACTGACAAAAATATGCCCTGTGCAATCAACTGACCACACAGGGCAATGCATTAAAAAAGCCCTACCCCAGATACTGCTTAATCATCTGTTAACCAGCAGCGGCGCAAACTCATCCAGGCGAGCAAAAACAATCTCAGCTAATATTCCGTGCCTGCAAATGGTACTATTTTTCACTCTATTGCGGCCCCCAATAGACCATGACAATAACAACTATTACAAACACCAGTGAAGCAATAACCAAAAGCCGATCCGCAACCTTCGGGCTAAGGGTTTCAACCTCATGCTCTTCATGCATCCTGGAAGCAGCCATGCTGTGGTCATACGCGTGCTCCTTATCCACAGAGGGAGCATGGCCCAATGCAGACTCCACCTCATACGGGAATGTACCGCATGCATTCCGACCACCTGCGCCGCAGGTACGATAATTAAACAGTGTATAAAACGGATCCCAGCCTAAAATGGCCGTCAATGCCGGATACAAACCAACAAAGAGCAAATACACCTCCGCACCAATAAACTGGTTATCTCCCATATTTATGAATGGATAAGACATCGCAATAATCGCAATTACACCACGTATAAGTCGATCATTGAGTCCAAGGTTTTGTACTGGGCGTAGTTTTGATGTACTGGTAACCATGTGTGCAATCTCCTTAATTGATGGCCATCCATTACTGCGCTGACCATTTATGAATTTAAGAGC
>CAMTXZ010000165.1:0-2228 GCA_947085765.1 uncultured Chromatiaceae bacterium
CATGTTTGGCCTTAAACGCAGAGCCTGCTGGTAATTTACCAACGCCTCATCGTAACGACCCAAACGGCCCAACATAACACCAAGATTATTGTAATACTCAACTTCGTTGGGTTTGCGCTGCAACGCCTCATGCATCGCCTGTGCAGCCTCTGGCAACCGTCCAACCTTCTGTAACAACAGCCCTAACTGCGCATAACTACTGGCATCATCTGATCTCAGTTGCAGATATCCATACCAGTAGTGAATAGCTTCATCAGACTGCTCTTGCAGTTCACAAAGGCGCGCCAGATTAAAGTAGACCCGTGGCTCGTCATCACGCAACGTAAGGGCCTGTACAAAGGCCGCCTTCGCCGCCTCAAACGCACCAAGCATACCCTCGATCGCGCCCAGATTCAGACAGGCATTGTAATCGTCAGGAGATCGCTCACATAGCTGCAAAAAAGCCACTCTCGCTTCCGGCAGATGCTGTGCCAGCAAGAGATCTTCAGCCTCTTTTTTCATTGCCCGTAACAGCGCTGCCTCAGACTCAGCCATTAGAGCTGCACACAATGTATCTCACTCAACCACTCCTCATAGTAAGACGGCTCGAAAAAGATTCCGGCCAGACAAAGATAAATGCTAATAACAACCTGCTGTCGAATCACTACAGTGCCATGATAATCATACTTTCACACACATAAAGACGCCATTACGCCTAACATCTAAGAATTTATATGCTGTGCCGCACATAGCCTATAAATATCTGTTGGACCAAGCCGTGTCGGCACGGCCACCTGACCCACGGGGGATTGTATTGTGGGGTACCGGGAGTGTCTAACCGGCTATTGAAAAACTCAATGAACCCAGTTTTCGAAAAAACATGACTTCGTCAAACGCTCCAGAATCGACGATCTTATATCGAGGAAGGGTAAAAGCCATCCCTGAAAATTTCACCTTTGGATTTCAAGAATAGTTTTTCAACAGCCTGCTAGCCAGATCAGGATATAGCCCTGTTTGGGATTCGGCTTTGCGATAGCGGACACCAAAAAGCCGCAGTATGGACTCCCTTCACACGCAAACTCATTACCTTTCCTTGTAGGGTTCGACCTTGACCGCGCGCAGGCGGTAGCCGGAATCGCCCATATCGGTTTTTGTGTTGGCCAGTTCGATGACGCCCTCAATCCACACCGCATCCATGTCGGTTTTCATCTTCACCGGCTGCTTGGGGATGACGTGGATGACCTGATTGGCAGGTGGTGGCGGGACGTGGATACAAGCGCCAAAATACAGCACAAGCAAGAACTCAGTCACTTCCTTTTTGCCGTACTCCAGCGGCACCATGAAACCCGGAATGCGGATCGCGCGATTAGCCAGCTCGGGATTGCTCGGGGCGTTGGCCCACATGGCTTTGATCTTCTCCATAGCTTCGATGGCTTTGGGGTCAGAGTCTTGCAGTTTGTCCAGTTTCAGGCGTTTGATTTCCTTCATCGGATCCCAGCCTTTGGGCAGCAGGTCTTTGCCGGCGCCGAGAAAACCGGACAGTACGGTGACGGGCAAGCGTTGGTCTTGATTGGGTTTCATGCGTGGTTTTCCTTCCGGACGGGCTGTGCCCGACAGTGTCCCGCTGCCAGCGTCGGCAGTACTGCAAGCGCGGCAGCGAGGGGTTTGAGTCTAAGCATGGCGATTCCTTTTCTGGTTGACTAAAGCGGGGGGATAAAAACTTTTACGTCGTCACGCAGCTTGCGAACGCCCGGCGGATTTGATCCTCGGGCAGATGGCGGCCAATGAACACCATAACGTTCTCGCGCCTCTCGTCTTCCCGCCATGGCCGCAGCTCGGTGCCGCCCATAATCATGTGCACACCCTGGAAGGCGATCTTGTGTGGATTGCCCGCCAGATTCAGTATCCCCTTGTAGCGCAACAACTCATTGCCCAGCGTCGTGGCCAGCACGTCCAGGGCGGCGTTCAGGCGATCGGGATCGTAGGCCCGCGTCTCGCGAATGACGAAGGATTTCACTTCGTCGTCGTGTTCGTGGCTCACGTCTGCCAGGAAATCCGGCTCGATCTCCAGGATGTCGTCCAGGTTGAAGCCACGCACATCCAGCAGCTCGGCCAGATCGGTCTGGCCGGGATGCGCGCGCTGGATCGTGGCGCGACGGTTCATGCCGCGCAGCCGCTCCAGCAGCCGGTTGTAATCGTCCTCGTCAACCAGATCAGTCTTGGAGACCAGGATGCGGTCGGCGAAACCC
>CAMTXZ010000166.1:0-4512 GCA_947085765.1 uncultured Chromatiaceae bacterium
CGTAGGCCTTGGACTCGCCACCAAATTTCTTTGACTGAGTCACGGTCAATGCCGCTGTCAACGTTGTCTTACCGTGATCGACATGACCGATGGTGCCCACGTTTACGTGGGGCTTAGTACGTTCAAACTTTGCCTTGGACATTAGAGCGCCCTCTTTAATCTAAAGTAATTTACAGTTGACCAAACCCAAAACCACCACTGCAACCAAAACTCCGGTGCAATCGAAACAAAAACCTGGAGCCCATGCCCGGATTCGAACCGGGGACCTCTTCCTTACCAAGGAAGTGCTCTACCCCTGAGCTACATGGGCACTATCTTTTTAAAACACTGCAACAACCGGGTGCCTTATAAACACGGAGTACAACCCAGTTCCGGCTTGAAATTTGGAGCGGGTGGCGGGAATCGAACCCGCGCTATCAGCTTGGAAGGCTGAAGTTCTACCATTGAACTACACCCGCCCAGTCACTACACTTACTCGAAGCACCGGCTGCTTATTTGGCCATAAAACCGCTGCTACATTTGATTCTGGTGGAGGGGGAAGGATTCGAACCTTCGAAGGCAGAGCCAACAGATTTACAGTCTGTCCCCTTTGGCCGCTCGGGAACCCCTCCATAAGAAGGCGGCTATTTTGGATTAGCAGCCCCATTCTGTCAACAGCAATCACCGACAAACTTTAAGTTTAAGCAGCAACTCAGCCAAAAGTCGCACTTGTAACCGTTAACCCGCCAAGATCAAGCTGTTATGATGATGCCATCGTAAAATTTCCGGGATCAGAAACCATGAGTAACAAGACCATTTTGGTAAGCGGCGGCGCGGGATACATCGGCAGCCATGTCGTCAAACAGCTATTGAAGCAAGAGCGTAAAGTGGTCGTGCTCGACAACCTTTCTACCGGCTTCCGTCAGAGCCTGCTGGGGGCCGAGCTGATCGTTGGCAATACTGGCGATGAAGAGCTGGTTAACAAAGTTCTAAGTGATCACAACATTGGCGCCGTGATGCACTTTGCCGCCCACACCATCGTGCCCGAATCGGTAAGCGATCCACTCAAATACTATAAAAACAACACATCTAGTAGTCGCAGCCTACTCAACTGTTGCGCTGATTATGGCGTCGAGCACTTTATTTTTTCCTCCACCGCCGCTGTCTATGGCACCCCCGAGGGTGGATTGGCTTGTGAGGAGTCGCCACTCAAACCGATCAACCCCTATGGCACTTCCAAACTCATGACCGAATGGATGTTGCGCGATCTGTCGGCAGCCTCCCCACTACGGCATGTGGTGCTACGCTACTTCAATGTTGCTGGCTGCGATTCGGGCGGATTGATTGGCCAATCAACCCGTCATGCAACCCTGCTGACCAAGGTCGCCTGCGAGGCCGCCGTGGGCAAACGGGAAAAGGTGCTCATCTTTGGCACCGACTACGACACCCCCGACGGCACCGGTGTACGAGACTACATTCATGTTGAAGATCTAGCCGACGCTCATCTCAAGGCACTTGCCTACCTGGAACAGGGTGGCAGCTCCAGCACCTTCAACTGCGGCTATGGCCACGGGTATAGCGTTAGAGAAGTCTTGAAGATGGTCGAAAAGGTCAACGGCGCACCACTCAACATT
Organism: uncultured Chromatiaceae bacterium; assembly: GCA_947085765.1. Classification (GTDB taxonomy): domain Bacteria; phylum Pseudomonadota; class Gammaproteobacteria; order Tenderiales; family Tenderiaceae; genus JAKFXL01. The sequence goes on from CAMTXZ010000166.1 coordinate 1,614, forward strand.
GAAGAGATGCCCCGCCGTGCCGGTGATCCAGCCCAGCTGATTGCCGACGCCAGCCGCATCCGCGCCACCCTGGGCTGGACGCCGCAACACGACAACCTGGAGGCCATTGTCACCACGGCACTGAACTGGGAGAGAAAGCTGCTGGTTGACGACTTCCGTGATACGGATACGTCAACCAGCGCCTAACAAGAGAAAAACATTTAGCGCCAACAGCGGCAGGCATTGCGCCTGCCGCCACCTACCAAAACAGCATCAACGCTTTACCTGACTCACATCACGTACCGCGCCACGCGAGGCACTGGTGGTCATAGCCGCGTAGGCCCACAGCGCGTCACTCACCTGACGCTGGCGGTTGACCGGTTTCCACGCCGCATCACCCTTGGCCTCCATCGCCTGACGTCGTGCCGCCAGCAACTCATCAGAGATCGCTACGTTGATGGTGCGATTGGGGATGTCGATCTCGATAATGTCACCCTCTTCAATCAAACCGATAGCGCCGCCCTCTGCCGCCTCCGGCGAGACATGACCGATGGAGAGACCAGACGTACCACCAGAGAAACGACCATCAGTGACCAGCGCACACGCCTTGCCCAGCCCCTTGGACTTCAGATAGCTAGTGGGATACAACATCTCCTGCATACCCGGACCACCACGTGGACCTTCGTAGCGGATGATGACCACATCACCCTCTTTAATCTTGTCGCCCAGAATCGCCTCAACCGTTGCATCCTGGCTCTCAAAGATACGCGCAGGGCCGGCAAAAATCCGTAACAGCGAGGTAGGCACGCTGGTGGTGTAACGCAGCTCTTCTGCCTCAAACATGCTCATATCCACACCAGCGGTCTTCACCACACAACCGTCCACGGCGATATTGCCATACAACACCGCCAGACCACCCTCACTGCTGTAGGCGTGCGCCATGTCACGGATACAACCGTTGACACGATCCAGATCCAGCGTCGGCCAGCGTTTGGCCTGACTGAACGCCTGCTGGGTTCGCACGTTACCGGGACCAGCACGATAGAAACTGTGCAGTTCATCATCATCATTACGACGGATATCCCAGCGCTCCAGCGCCTCCGCCAGCGTCTTGGAGTGGGCCATCGGCACATCCATATTGAGCAGACCACCCCGCGCCAGCTCGCCAAGAATCGCCATCACCCCACCGGCACGGTGCACATCCTCCATATGATAGAGCTGGGTCGACGGCGCCACTTTGCAGAGCTGCGGCACCTTGCGTGAGATGCGGTCGATATCGGCAACATTGAAATCCACCTGTCCCTCCGCCGCCGCCGCCAACAGATGCAGGATGGTATTGGTCGATCCACCCATGGCAACATCGAGACAGACGGCATTTTCAAAGGCCGCCTTGGTGGCGATAGAACGTGGCAGCGCCGACTCATCATCCTGCTCATAATAACGTTTAGCCAACTCAACCACGAGACGACCGGCACGCAAAAACAGATCCTCACGATCAGCGTGGGTTGCCAGCATCGAACCATTGCCCGGCAGCGACAGCCCCAGTGCCTCGGTCAGGCAGTTCATCGAATTGGCGGTAAACATGCCGGAACAAGAGCCGCAGGTCGGGCATGCCGAACGCTCCATCGTCGCCACATCCTCATCGGATTGAGTGGGATCGGCGGCCGAGACCATTGCATCCACCAGATCAAGATGCACCTCTTTACCCCCAATAACCGCCTTGCCCGACTCCATGGGGCCACCCGAGACAAATACCACGGGGATATTCAGCCGCATCGCCGCGTTCAACATGCCCGGGGTGATCTTGTCACAGTTGGAGATGCAGACGATGGCGTCGGCGCAGTGGGCATTCACCATATATTCAACCGAGTCGGTGATCAGCTCACGCGACGGCAGCGAATACAACATGCCGCCGTGACCCATGGCGATACCATCATCAACGGCGATGGTATTAAACTCCTTGGCCACACCACCCGCCCGCTCAATCTCACGCGCCACCAGCTGGCCCATATCTTTCAGATGCACATGGCCCGGCACAAACTGGGTAAAGGAGTTGGCCACCGCAATGATCGGCTTGCCAAAATCCCCATCCTGCATGCCGGTGGCGCGCCACAGGGCACGGGCGCCGGCCATGTTGCGGCCGCTGGTAGAGGTACGGGAACGATATTCAGGCATGGCAGAAACCTCGGATTCAGTAAAATTCGGAAAGGAGTCTAAGATAGCAAATTTGAGCGCCCAGGCGTAGGGCGGGCACTACTTATCTACCCATACAGTCAACACAACGCAGGACAAACAACCATGGCAACCACAACCAGAATGCCCGCCCTCTTTATCGGCCACGGCAACCCCATGTATGCCATCCAACCCAACCACTACACCAACGGCTGGCGCCAACTGGCACAGGCACTGCCGCAGCCCAAGGCGATCCTTGTCATCTCCGCCCACTGGTACATCAACCACACCGCCGTCACGGCCATGGCTGAGCCGCGCACCATTCACGACTTCGGCGGTTTTCCGCAGGCGCTGTTTGATGTGCAGTACCCCGCCCCCGGCGCACCCGAGCTGGCGCAGCGCATCCAACAACTACTCGCACCAGTGGCGGTAAAACTCGACCACGAATGGGGACTCGACCATGGCAGCTGGTCGGTATTGATGCATACACACCCAGAGGTCCACATCCCTGTCGTCCAGCTCAGCATCGACGCCAGCCAACCGCCCGCCTGGCACTACGCACTGGCCAAACAACTCAGACCACTGCGCGACGCAGGGGTGCTGATCCTCGGCAGCGGCAACATCGTACACAACCTCGGCCGACTCAACTGGAGCGCCAACGCCCCGGCCCACGAATGGGCCGAACACTTCTCCAGCTGGGTACAAACAGAACTACGCAACAACAACCCCAGCGCGCTTATCAACTACC
>CAMTXZ010000167.1:0-22604 GCA_947085765.1 uncultured Chromatiaceae bacterium
CATCAAGCACTCTTTGAACTGCCAGACGACGCAGCAGTGCCTGTTCTTGTGTCGGTAATTGTCTTGCATCATATTTCATGGATGCATTATCGCACTTCAACAACCTTTGGTATTGTTTATTACCGACTTATTAGTATCTATTGCTGCCATTTGTTTATGACAAGCTGGGACAGCACCTTACCGCATCGGCCAGCTACAGCGACGCCATCGGGCATTACATGCAACAAATCAAATCGCTCAAAGATATTTTGAATAATGAAAACAATTCCAATACTGATATAAAAATTATCAACGATCACACTTTCAGTATAAATAACTATGAAATTGACATAAAAAACAAAGCCCCTCGGTCACTGACTGACAATTATCGACTGATTGATGACTTTAAAGCACACATGCCCAACAATGAATTTGAAAAAAAATTACAGACGCTCAATGCTACCTACAATAAATATCTAAACGATATTGCACACAACCTTATCAACGAAAGAACCACCCATCTTAATAGCTATATAGACCAATCCAGATACGGGCTTGCACTCCTCTATGACAAAAGCCTAGCCGAGTAGCACTGAGCATGATACTTAAACCAATATTTTTTATCGCACTATTAACAAGCATAGCTGCATGCACTGCGCCACATAAAAAACAGACCCTGACAGACATAGATATTATTAACAGTGACTTCGATCTAAGCCAGAAATCATCCATAAACACATCTAATGATGCAATACGAAAGGCCTACGCCGACTACCTTCAGAACTCTGCAAAAAATGACAAATCAAGGCTTACCGCTATCAACCGCCTTGCAGAGCTGGAGTTTGAACTCGGCAATAGAGTCATTCAGGAGAAAAGCAGCCTGGAAGGTGATAGCCCTACACTTATAGATTCCGCATACAATGCCAGGCTCAATACCACCATTGAACTTATCACCACCTCGTTACATGAGTACCCCAATGCCAGTGGTAACGATAAACTCTTATACAATCTTGCCAATGCCTATGATCAACAGGAACAGATAGAAAAGTCACTATCCGCATTAAAAACCATCACCAATAAATATCCCACTTCTAAATATTTTCTGGAAAGTCAATTTAGAGTGGCAGAAGATTTTTTCTCAAAAGGGGAATATGTCTCTGCAGAAGATGCTTATACCAGTGTAATAACATTACCAAAAAATGAACGTCTTATTGAGAAAGCATTTTTCAAACGGGGATGGTCAAGACTCAAACTGGAATACTACTCTGAGGCTATTGACGATTTCATGAGCGCCGTCGCCTATCATGGATTTTCTGATATGGCCGATCTCAGCTCCGTAGATAAAGACCTGTTTAATGAATACTTCAGGGCTATTGGACTATCTTTTTCCTACCTGCAAAATCCGGATGAGATCACAAAATACTTTGAGAAGAATAAAAGCTTTAGTTACATATACGATATCTATGTCAGCATTAGTGATATCTATTTAAAGCAGCAGCGCTTCTCTGATTCAGCGAGAGTATTAGCTCATTTTTCCGAACACCACCCCTCATCACCTTACGTGCCTGACTCTCAGGCCAGACTCATTGATAGCTGGCGACAAAGTGGGTTTACACAAAAAACGTATGATGCAATCAACCTTTTTTATACTGCCTATCAACCAGAAATCTCATACTGGAGCCAACACAACAGCAACAGTGAATTACAAAAAAAAATCACCAGACTGCTTAAAGAATATATCCAGTTAATGATGGCAAACTATCATAACAAGTATCAGGAATCGCATGATGGCCAGGATTTCTTCGCGGCCGAGAAGTGGTATAAACGTTACCTAAATCACTACGAGCAATACTCGAACAAAGATAACGTACATTATCTATATGCAGAGCTGTTGTCTGACAATGGAAACCACAAAGAATCTCTTTATCATTATGAGAAAGCGGCATATAACGACGGTATAATTTTAAGCAAAAAATCTGCTTACAACACCATCCTATTGACCAGTCTTTTACACAAAAAATCTACCAGTGATCAGGATAAATATCTCTATCTGGATAAAAATATCCAATACACACGTGCCTATGTAAAGTTATACCCTAACGATGAACAGACCCCTATGGCTATTGCCCACTCTGCCGAACTGGCCTTCAAAGCCAAGAGATATACAGATGCAATTGAACTAACCGAACTGATTGGCGATAGCGCTGGGGCCACTCAGTTAGATGAGATAAAAACAATACGAGCACACGCCTATTTCGAGAATGGTCAATTCAGCAATGCCGAGAGTGGCTATAAATCCATTCTTAAATCACCAAACCTAACCCTCTCATCACGCTACCAAATACAAAACCGGATTGCCTTATCGATATACAAACAGGGGCAGTCTGAAATCATAAATAAAAATCCAGAACAAGCAATCTACCACTTGTCACGGATTTCCAACGTAGCTCCGCAATCAAACATAGCTCCCGTCGCCATGAATGAAGCAATAGAGCTGGCCATCACTGATGAGAACTGGAATTCAGCCATCATTAATATCAAAGAGTTTCAGAATAGATTTCCTGAGCATGATCTTAGCCATGAAATCAATATAAAACTCTCTTTGGTCTACTTAAAGAGCGGACAGGAGCTATCTGCGGCCAAGGAATATGAAAAGATTGCCAAAACCGATAACAATACAGCTATAAAAATGGCGGCTCAATGGAAGGCGGCAGAACTCTATGAGGCAAACAAAAAAACAGAATTAGCCATAAATGCCTATGAAAAATTTGCCAGGCAGTACCAGCAACCTTACGCTCAAAATTTCGAAGCGATGCACAAAATCGTAACGCTCTACACCGCCGAAAATGATGCCGTTAGTGCCGCAGTATGGCAAAACACCATACTTAATTCCGACAAAACAATCCCGCGAGATGAAAAGACCAACCGTATAAAATATATAACTTCATTTGCCGCGTTAAATATAGCCATTAAAGAGTTCAATACATACAAAACAATATCACTATCACTCCCTTTAAAAGAGAGTCTCAACCTAAAAAAGGAGTCGATGTTAAAGGCTGTAAATCTTTTTGGTCAGGCATCTGTATATGGCGTGGCAGAAACCTCCACACAGGCAAAACATAACATTGGCTTGATCTATCAGCTTTTTAAAGATGCCTTAATGAACTCAGAACGACCAACAAACCTAGCCGGAGACGAACTGGAGCAATATAATATTTTACTCGAAGACCAAGCCTTTCCATTTGAAGAAAAATCTATCGAATTTTTCGAGACAAACATGAAACACATTGGTGACGGAATCTACGATGACTGGGTACACCGCAGCCACGACCAACTTAAGGTTCTATTCCCTGCTCGATACTCACGAGAAGCAAAAGAAGGCACATATGTCACTACATTACAATAGAGCCATATTGATACTTGCATTACTTGCACTGATTGGCTGTAGCACACCTAACCGACAGAAGCTTTTGACAGCCACTGACAACTCATCTGGCAATCAGAATAGTGAAGCAGAGCTTTATCAGAAGGCAGTTACTCACCTTAATAACAGTGATTTTTATAAAGCAGAAGCTATTCTTCGGCCATTTACCGAAAAACATCCTGAGCTGGCAGGACCATGGACAAACCTTGGATTGATACAGTTGAAACACGGCAATCTAGCCGAAGCAGAGAAATTATTTAGGAGTGCACTAACTAAAAACCCAAATTTTCCACAAGCGCTCAATCTTTTAGGTTTGGTAGAAACTAAAAAAGGAGATATTTTACAAGCCAAAAAACTATACTCTCAGGCCATAGAACAAAACGATGATTACGCGATAGCCCACTATAATCTTGCCCTTCTTTATGACATTTATCTTCAAGACATAAAAAGCGCAGTACCCCACTACCAGCGTTATCTGGAGCTTATAAATTACAGTGATGAGGCCACCACCAACTGGCTTGAAGAGTTAAAGTCGACCTTAAAAAGAGACGCCTCATGAAAAAAAACAGAATCATCTACACCCTTACGACACTACTAGCAGCATCTATGCTGGTACATGCCGATGAGACATTTGAACTTCAGACCACGATCATTCAGGAAAACAGAGAGTCACCTCAAATCATCTACATGATGCCGTGGGAGGAGACAAAGGTCAGCACCAAAAAAGAAGAGCATAAATTAGTACTGCATAGCTTATACGGTGATCTTTTTGAACCCATTCTGCCAGACCAGCTCGCCACCAAAAATCAATAACGGGTGTCCACCCTGAACTCATGGCAGAAATTATAAATACATGCAGGATTCCAGGGCCGCTAGAACCTCTCTGTCCAGCCTAAAAAAACAACAACAAACCTACCTGATCGGCCGCCATTATATTTTCTAAAGCCCTGGCACAACCAAGGTGCCTCTCCCCATCCTTATTGCCTGCTCAAGTCACCTGACTATCACGTCGCTATAGTTATCAGCGGGCATGCTGATCCAGTCGCCCCGGTTTTGAGATCGCATTCCTGAGACAGGCTTCACAGCTTTACCTGCATCAAGCAGCTAGAGTTATTACCAAGCAGATCTCCATCCCATTTACACGAGGGCGCCAAGGCAGATGATATGGCCATTCAAGACAACAATGTTGTTACCTTAGATTCCAGACTGGCAAGCGGCGAACGCAGAAAGGCCCAAGTGTTGCTGGATGATTGCCGCGCCATTACCCTTCGTTATCTACCCGAACTCCTTAAACGCATGCTCGACAATGCTGATGACACACTCTTCGAGCTGGCCGACAAAGCGGAAAGCAATCTGTTGCAGACCAGTTACTTTGAAGCGATGCGTGAACTTCGTCTGCAGCGCAAGGCGCTTGAGGATGGGTTCAAGCTGGGCATTGAAACCGAGTTCAAACACTTTTTTATATCACCCACCACTGCTAAAACTGCGACCCCTGTTGATTTCGGCAATGCCGATAGTATGTCGCTGGTGGATGAGTCTGACCTGGAAGAGTCTCTGGCTATCAGTGCCACAATAGCAAAAGTTAACAGTCGTCTAGCCCGGGATCTATATGCCATTGAAAAACGTTTTGCGGCCCTGGCACCTACCAGAACCATCGATCTTGATACTATTCCTATCGCGCCAAAGGCAATCTGCGAGGCCTTCCGTGATTCACTCAAGCTATTTGAAGTTGATACCAGCATCAAGCTGATCATCTACAAACTGTTTGATAAATATGTCAGCTCGAATTTGGCCCCGCTTTATGAAGAGATCAACATGCTGTTTATCGAAGCTGGCATTCTCCCGCAATTGAGAATGACGGTAAAAGCGCAGCCTCACACAAGACGAAACAGCCCTACACCACACAGTAATGGCGACGAAGATAGTTTTTCCACGCCTACCACTCAGTCATTGGAAAATGGCGCCGGCTACCATCATAGTAATAACGAGACAGTGCTGGGAACATTACAGCAATTGCTAACGCAACATCGCGCGGCCACCACCCAGAACCAGCACCTCGGCTCTGACAACCAAAAGGGTAACGGTACGGCCAACCACATCGACCCGATTGATCTTATCAATGCACTCTCGGCGATTCAGCTACGCGATGCCCGGTTTGAATCCTTTGAATCGGTAGACCAGCTTAAAGAGGCGCTCTCCACCGAAATTCGCAGCTCCGTCGCTAACGGCAGATTGGGCTCTGTCAGCTCTGTCGACAATGACATTATCGACATCGTTGCCATGCTCTTTGATTTTATTCTCGACGACAAAAATCTGCCGCCAATCGCCAAGGCACTGCTCTCCCGACTGCAAATTCCAATGCTTAAGGTCGCCATCAGTGACAAGGATTTCTTCAGCAAGAAACAGCACTCAGCACGTCGTCTGTTAAACCAGATGGCACAAGCGGCCATGGGACTCGATGAGGAGATTCGTATCGACAGCAGCCCCTTGCTGCAAAAGATCGATTACATCGTCAATCGCACACTCAACGATTTTCATGACAACTTCACCCTGTTTGATGAGTTGCTGCTCGAATTTGAGCGTTTTCAAAGCCTGGCTCAGGTGCAGGAGAGTCGCAGCCAGGCGTCAAACCAGAAACAATATGAGTCGCGTGAAAAACAGAAACTCACCAGCGCCTGGGTGATGGAGTGTATCGCCAATCACATCAAAGATAAAAATTTGCCAAAACCGGTCTATGAGCTGATAGCCGGACCGTGGCGCCAGGTGATGGTTCAGACTTACCTCAACGAGAGTGAGGAGAGTGAGCGCTGGAAAGAGCAGCTCCGTTTTGTTGATCTGCTGGTCTGGTCCATCGAACCCAAAAAAACCGAGCACGATAAAAAGAGGCTCGCTAATATTCTTATCGAGCTATTGATCACCTTGCAGGATGGTCTCAAGGGCATTGATATAGAGCAGGGCGAAATGGATCGTCTGCTAGCAGCCCTGGAAAGCTGCCACATGGCCAGCATGCGTGGCGAGAATTACAACGCAACCGCGGCCAATATCCGGGTAAAACTCGATACTGCCTCGTCACCCACCATTAGTGATGAGATGGATGAGATTGACATCGCTCTGGCAGAGATGCAGACCCAGCTCAACAAAATGAACAAGCTGGAAGAGATGTTAAACATCCCCATCCTCGATATCGATGATGAGGTGACGATGACACAGATTCATGGCAACAGCACCGTCAACAATATTAATGATGGGTTAGACATTGAAGAGATCACCATCACCTCTGGTGTACTACATGGCAAGATTGAACCACTAATTAATGATGAGTTCTGGCAACAGACCCTAAGCTTGCAGGCCGGGCAGTGGCTCAATTTGCAAAATGAGAATGGCAAAAATCAACGGCTACGGCTGGTATGGAAGAGTGATTATCTAGGTGAATGTACCTTTACAAACTGGAAGTTCAAGATGGTTGCAGAGCTATCCTTCAATGAGCTGGCCGCCCGTTTCAGACGTGGCGAGGCCTCGCTAATTGAATCCTTACCACTGTTTGAGCGCGCCATCGATGCCATGATGAATACACTGCATCAGCGTAGCACCCCTGTCGCCGAATAGTCTCTAGCGATACGGCAGAAGTGTAATCCTTGCCGTTACGCCACCTTGCTGGCACCATAGCCAACCACGTTGACGTTGCCAGCTGCTATCTATGAACAGAGAAAAACGCATTGAAATTTTTCGCCGTCTGCAGGCGGAAAATCCCACTCCCACCACCGAGCTGAACTACACCACCCCCTTTGAACTGCTGGTAGCGGTGCTGCTCTCTGCCCAGGCAACCGACAAAGGGGTAAACAAAGCGACAGCAAAACTGTTTCCGGTTGCCAATACACCGGCGACTATCCTGGCGTTGGGTGAAGAGGGTTTGAAACACTACATCAAAACCATCGGCCTTTTTAATACCAAGGCCGCCAATCTGATCAAGACCTGCAAAATCTTAATCGATGAACACCACAGCGTCATACCGCAGACGCGCGAAGCATTAGAACGGCTGCCCGGTGTTGGTCGCAAGACTGCCAACGTGATTCTGAACACTGCCTTTGGCCAACCCACGCTCGCCGTTGATACTCACATCTTTCGCATCGCCAACCGTACCAAACTTGCGCCGGGGAAAAATGTGCTGGCAGTAGAGCTAAACCTGCTCAAGGTCATCCCCAAAGAGTATCTGCTCGATGCCCACCACTGGCTGATCCTGCATGGGCGTTACGTCTGCATCGCCCGCAAGCCACGCTGCGAGGCGTGTATAATCGAAGACCTCTGTGAATACAAAGATAAGGTCTACAACTGATTATGTTTGGCAACGACCGCAACTCCATCCGCCAGTACTACATCGACGTCTGGCACAAGGCTCAGAATAACCAGCCGCTTGAAGCGCTGGAAAAGATCATCGTTGATACCATCAGCCTGCATCCGGAATACCAGTCTGTGCTGGTCGATAGCGACACCGCCCTCGGCCGTGAATACCTACCCGAGATGGGCGCCACCAACCCCTTCATGCACATGGGCATGCACATCGCCATTCATGAACAGCTCGGCACCAACCGCCCTGCTGGCATTCGCGAAATCTATAGCAAGGTTATTAAACAGTGTGGTGATCCACATAAAGCGGAACATCAGATGATGGAGTGTCTGGCGGAGATGATGTGGCAGGCACAGCGCAGCGGCACCGCGCCGGACGAGAAAGAGTATCTGCGTAAGCTGAAGAAGTTGGCATGAAGCGTGGGCACATTTTGTGTGCCCAGCCGAAATTATAATCCCGAATTTGGATTTACAACTTAAATAGAAACCGGCTCAAACGGCACCAGCGTATCCACATCCGTCTGATAGTTAATGCCATTGAAACCAAAACCAAACAGTTTCAGAAACTCATTTTTATACCCTTGATAGTCGGTCAGCTCAAACAGGTTCTCTGTGGTCACGGTTGGCCACAGCTGCTGCACGCTATTCTGCACCTCGTCACGCAGCTCCCAGTCATCCATACGAATGCGTTGCTGTTCATCCAGCGTGGCGTGGTCTGCCGAGTAGAGGTTGGTACGGAACAGACGGTCGATCTGCTCCAGGCATCCTTCATGAATACTTTTCTCTTTCATCACCTTAAAGCAGATGGAGATATAGAGCGGCATGACCGGAATCGCCGCCGATGCCTGTGTCACCACACTCTTCAATACCGCCACATTGGCACTGCCACCTAACGGCGCCAGCGACTTGCGGATAACCGCTGCGGCGCGATCCATATCCTCTTTTGCCTTACCCAGTGCACCATGCCAGTAGATCGGCCAGGTAATCTCGGTGCCGATGTAGCTGTACGAAACTGTCTTGACACCATCAGCCAATACACCCGCCTGCGACAACGCACTCATCCACAGCTCCCAATCTTCACCCCCCATCACCGTGACTGTATTGGCGATCTCTTCTGCGCTGGCGGGAGGGATCTCGGCGTTGATGATCTGATCTTTATTGGTGTCGATGGCGATGGCACGATAGACCTCACCAATCGGTTTGAGTACGGAGCGCACCACTTCACCACTCTCCGGCATCTTGCGCACCGGCGATGCCAGTGAGTAGACCACTAGATCAATCTTTCCCAGATCCTCTTGGATCATCTCGATGACCTTGGCACGCATCTCATTCGAGAAGGCATCACCATTAACACTCCTGGCATAGAGGCCAGCCTCATGAGCCATCTTTTCAAAGGCGGCGGAGTTGTACCAACCGGCTGAGCCAGATTTTTTATCCGTTGCCGGTTTTTCCAAAAATATACCGATGGTTGCCGCACCAGAACCAAACGCCGCAGTGATGCGCGAGGCCAAGCCGTACCCGGTGGAGGCGCCAATCACCAACACCTTTTTCGGGCCGTTTTCAACGGCACCGCCTGCCTTCACCTTGTTAACCTGCTCGGCGACATTGGCAGCACAGCCAACGGGATGGGCGGTGGTGCAGATAAATCCACGGGTCTTTGGCTCAATGATCATGGCTGATGTTTCCTTATTAAATTTATATTTTTTTGCTGATTCAAATGGACAGCGGCAGCCACTCCTGGCTGCTTCTAATCGTCAAATCACAATATCTTGCAGCGCTGTCAGCAGCGCCTCGCACTCTTGTTGCGTGCCGATGGTGATACGCAGGTGCTGGTTGATGCGTGGTTTGTTAAAGTAACGCACCAATACTTTTTTCTCGCGCAACGCTGCAAATATCTTGGCGCCATCGTGGCCGGGATGAGTGGCAAAGATAAAGTTGGCGGTGGACGGAACCACCTCAAAACCAAGCTGTTGCAGCGCGGCAACGGTCCACTCCCGCGAGGCGATGATCTTCTGGCATGTGGTCTCGAAGTACTCGACGTCCTCAACAGCGGCAACGGCGGCCTGCATGGCCAGCATGTCCAGTGGATAAGAGTTGAAAGAGTTTTTAACCCGCTCCAACCCTTCGATCAGATCGGCATGGCCGATGGCAAAACCGACACGGGCACCGGCAAGGCTGCGTGATTTTGAAAAGGTATGCACCACCAGCAGATTGGGAAATTCATTCACCAACGGAATAGCTGATTCACCGCCGAAATCGATATAGGCCTCGTCGATCATTACCACCGATTCAGTATTGCGTTGCAGCAGGGCGCGAATGGCGTCGAGGCTAACGGCGCGTCCTGTGGGGGCATTGGGGTTGGGGAAGACAATGCCGCCATTGTCACTGCTGTATTCACTCAGCAGTATCTCAAACGTATCGCTCAGTGGTGGTCGCTGCGACTCGATCTCGAAGAGGTCGCAGTAGACCGGATAAAAACTGTAGCTGATATCGGGGAAGAGGATCGGCCGGGACTGTTTGAAAAAGGCCATGAAGGCCAACGCCAATACCTCGTCAGAACCGTTGCCGACAAACACCTGGTTGTGGGCCACGCCGTAGTACTTTGCCAGCGCCGCCTTTACCACGTCACAATTAGGATCGGGATAGAGTCGCAGCCGCTGTTTGTCAAAGGCATCAATCGCCGCAATCACCCGTGGTGACGGTGGATAGGGGTTCTCATTGGTATTGAGCTTGATCAGGTTCTGAATCTTGGGCTGCTCGCCCGGCACATACGGGACCAGCCCCCTGGTCAGTTCACTCCAGTATTTACTCACCACCACCTCACTCAACCACCAATCTCATCGGGCGCCAATGATACCGCGCCCTGGCCGCCAGCCACAAATCTACTCAACCAGATTTGGCCGAACGGGATAAACGGCCTTCACCACCCGGCCCGGCTCGAGCATCACATTTAACGGCGAAGTGGGCAGCATCCACTGTCCCTTCAGCACATTTTTATCCTCATTATCAAAAGCCAGATAGCTGTATTTACGATAGTGCGGCAGCCGCTGGCCATAACGCGCCACGGTAGCGGCGGCACTGCTGGCGAACCAGACCACGGTGTGTTCAGGGTGGTCGGGGTTGTGCACCGCCAGCACCACAGAGTCACGCCCCGCCTGAAACTCCTCACCTGCCAGCATCGCCATCTTCGGTGTGGCGATGGCGCCATAATCATTAAAGCTCGGCTGCACCTGTCCGAGCAGATCGTTATCCCACCCCAACAGCCAGACGGCACGATCATCAGGCAGCTGTTTTAGATCGCTGTCGCTCTTGATCGGCACATCCCACTCCTTGGCCAGTTGCCGCCAGGCCCGTTTCAAATCGGGCGTGGCGCGCTCCGCCAGTACCAGCAACATACGTTCGGCACCGAATGATTGTGACAATGCCGGCGGTGTCTCCTCACTGGTCAGACGACGGAACAGGTCAAACTCCGGATCAACATCGAGGCGTAATGGTTTGGCCTTAAGATCAAAGGCGAAGTGCTGCTCTTTGGCACCCATGGCCACAGTGAAGTAACGCGCCGTCGCTTCACCCTCCAGCGTAATGGCAACAGGCACATCGAGCAGATAGGGGGCGCCGGACTGCGTCTGTCTCAACACACCCTCAACCCGCCATGCACTGCCCAGCTGTTCACTTTTGGTGTTGACAATCGCCAGCCCCGGCGCACCCACGCGCTGCACCCACTGTTCAAAAAACGGCGCCAGGCTCTGACCATAGACCCGCGAAAACAGCCGTTCGATATCAACATAACTGGCCACTTTAAATTTGTACTGCTGATAGAAGAGACGCAGCGCCTCGATAAATTTTTCATCCCCCAGCTTGAGCCGCAGCATGTGGAAAAACATCAACGACTTGCCGTATCCCACTGCCTGCCCCTGCGTCTCAACACTGGAGGTAAACTGGCGCAACGCAAAATCATTATCACTACGAATAAAATCACTGTACTTCTGCAACACCTCGCGGCGATGGTTAACACCGTTACCACGCTGCTCATCCAGCATATAGTCGGCAAGATAACTGGTCAGCCCCTCCGACCAGTTACCCGAGCTGTAATCCACATAAACACTGTTGCCCCACCAGTTGTGCACAATCTCATGTGGGTAGGATATGGTACGAATAAAAGGCAGCCGCATCACTGTCGGGCCAAGAAAGGTAAATGACGGCATGCCAAAACCTGACTCCCAAAAACTCTCCACCAAGGCAAACTTGGAATAGGGATAACCGCCAATCAGTTTTTCGTAGAGGGCCACGTATTGATGAGTCAGCGCCAGATAATCCTTGGCCAACGCATCATCGGCCTGACGCAAAAACACCTGCGACTGCGTGCCCTTCGCCTCATCGGCATAACTCACATAACGCCCGGCAATAAGAAAAATCCCCTGCTGCGGCAGCAACTCTTGCCACAACACCCGCTTGTATCCCTGCTCCACCACCTCAGAGAGTCGCGCCCCCTGTGAAATCGCCGCCCACTGCTCCGGCACAGTGACCGCCATGGTAAATGTCAAACCACCCTCACTGCCGCCCAGCAGCGGATACCAGACCGCACCGGGATCAAGGAAAAGGCCATCGGGCTGAGACGCATCCTGAGGAGAGGCCAGCACAATACCCATCTTGTCACTCTTCAACTGTTTAAGGCGGGCGTGATAGTGCAGCGTCACCTTCGACTGCTGCGCCTGCAATCGATAGATTGTCACCCCGGCGGGGTAATCCTCATAGCGCAAGCCACCATCATCACGATTGCCAGCAGCCCCGGTAGCCCGTGGCGGTTGCGGAAAAAGCTGCTCCAGCACAAAACCGTGGCTGGTCACTGCGGGTTCATGCGGCGGTGGCGTACGGGGACGCGCCGTCACCTTGCCACCCTCAACCTTGTCGATATCAAATGCCTGATTGAGCAGAAACTCATAACTGCCCGCCGCCGGAAGTTCAATGCTATCCACCACCGTCACCTGCTTAATACCCGCCTCCACCGACACCCGAAGATCATGGTGATACGCAGCACCTGCCGCCGCCGGGAATAGCGCCACCAACAAACCAAACAGAGTGATCAAACGCGACATGGGGTTTCCTCTTGTTTAAGCAACCCGGCAAGCAAGGACGCATTATTTAGTGGAATCATACGGCGAATGGGGCAGCGGGGCTACTGCTGTGGGCGGTTATACTCAATCCACTCCGACGCACTACTCCAGCCATGTAGGGTGCGCTATGCGCACGTGAATCAATGGGCGATTACGCTTCATCGCTAATAAGTTGAATGGTGATTGTTGAGAATAGTCGCGTGCGCACGGCGCACCCTACAAATGCGACAACCGACAGAAGTAAATCATATCGCTTGCAACAAACACCCTACGCCCGATAAAGCGGCTCCAACCCTGCCGCGTTTGTCTTACCTGCCACCTCATCTGTTGGTTTGTGCTGTTCAAATGTCTGCCATAACTGCTGGCCTTGCCATGTTGTATCGCCATCGGCATAGAGTGCCCGATCAAGTGCGCTGATCGCGTCTGCCAGGGGGGCTGAACTGAGCTTGGCGATGGCGGGCAGGCTGACGGGCGGCTGTTGTGGCCAGCGGGCTTTGGCCCAGGTGAGCAGTGCGGCCTTGCTCTGTATTGCATTGTTCTGTTGGCAGGCCTTTCTCAGTTGCAGCTCCAGTGGTTGCAGGCGCTGTTGATCTGTTGCCGTTGTGTTGGTCATCACCGACTTAACAACAGCACCGCGCCGCCACCAGGCGATCAGGGTAATCAGCCAGGCGATGCCAAATACCAACGCCAGCCACGGCCACCATCCAGCTGTTGTTGTGAAGTTGGTTAGTTTGGCAACATCCGCCAGCGTGCTGGTATCGTTGCTGACGATTTGATCTGCCATCTGCGGCTGTGATGTGACACTGTTTGCAGGCGGCGCGACCATACCACTACCCGCCGCGACGGTGACGGTGCGTTCTGGCAGACGTGCTTTCTCGAGCTGTTTTTTATCGGTGTTCCACCACGTTAGTTCGATGGCGGGCAGTGTCAGTGGGCCGGGCTGGGTTGGGATCAGGGCAATTTTATCCTGACGCAGACCGGTGACGCCTTTGGCATCTTTGGTATCTTTGAGTTGTGGCTGATCGGGATAACTTTTTAATCCCGCTGGCAGGTCGTGCCCCACTACTGGCAACTGGGCGGCGGTAAGACCATCGGCCATCACTGCCAGGGTGCGGGTGATCGGCTCACCAACAACAAATTTTGGTGGCTCTTCGGACCACTGCTCCAGCAGTTGCACATTATGTGCTGGCAGCCAGTGTGCGGTGATGCCGGCGGGCATCGGCTGGACCTCGAACTTTACCGCTTTCGAGCGCAACCGCACGTGGCGGGTTGTCTGATTGAACGGATCAAAAAAGGAGCCGCCATTGCGCCCCTGCTCCACTACGTTGCCATCAAAGACCAACGGTTCGATGGTGAGTGCGCCGCTCTTTTGTGGATAAAGCGCGTATTGCTGTTCCATCACGCCGTAACGGCGACCATTGACGGTAGTCTGATACTGACGATTGTCGCCCAGCTTAACAACGATGGCATCACCACCCGTCACCTTCGGCTCCGACAGGGTATTGCCTTCGGCCATGCTGAGACTAAAGTAGAGTTTTACGGTGTAGAGCAACTGCTGCTGCACATAAACATTTTTAGATCCGGCGCTCACCTCGATAAAAATATCGTCACTCTGCTGCGCCTGTTGCGGATTAGCCCCCGCCGTCACATTTAGCAGTAGTGGCTGGCTCTTTTCAGCGCCCACTGCAAAGGCCGGGATCTGAATCTCACCGGCATGTTTGGCCATCAGCTGCACCTGCCACTGCTGTTTGCGACTGACCTGACCATTAATGATTTGCAGGCTGGTATTGCTGCTCTGGCCCAGCAGGTCAAAATCATTTTTCAATAGCGAAAAGTCAGGCGCATCACCACCGCCATCACTCTCGATCGTCAGGGTGAGCGACTCATCGAGCGCCACCGGATTACGATCAACAAAAGCGGAGACGGCCGCCCAGGTCTGTGTGCTCAACAGAAGCAACACGGCTGCGATGCAGCAGATCTGTTTTGTCATCACCATGTTATCTCTTCCTCGCCCTGCTTTTGCGGTTGCCGCTGATACTGATACAAAAACTTGCGTCGCCACAGACCACCTGGATCATCGGGGATACGCTGTAACCACTGCTCATTGGCGCGCTGCTCTTCACTCTGTTGTGGCGAGAGCTGTTGTGCCTGATTGGCAGCCGACTGCTCTTGATCTGACTTTTGGGGTGGTTGCTGCTCCGCTTTGGTTGCCTGCTGTTGTTGCGCAGATTGCGGCTTGGCATCTGACTGTTTATCAGACTTGCCCGCATCACTCTGCTGTTGCGGCTCTTTGCCCTGCCCTGGTTTATCATCCTGCTGTTGTTGTGACTCTTTGCCCTTACCTTTCTCTTCGCCCTGTTTGCCATCGCTGTCAGAGGGCTGTTGCGACTCGGAACCATCTTGTGATTTATCTTGCGAACCCGGCTGCTGTTGCGATTTATCACCCTTATTTTTATCGTTCTTTTTATCTTGCTGTTGTTGCTCTTGTTGTTGCAGCAGCTTCTTCAGCAGCTCGCGATTCTCTTTAGCATCTTGCATAGTGGGATCAAGTTTAAGCGCTTCGTCATAGGCGCTTATCGCCTCGGGCAGACGACCGGTTTTTGCCAGCGCATTGCCTCGATTGTAATGTCCGTCAGCGTTATCAACCTGCTGCAACGACTCCAGTGATTTTTCATAATCACCGGCACGGTACTGTGCCGCGCCACGCCATGCGGGTTGAGTAAAGAGCTGTGCCGCCTTGGCGGCATCACCCGCTTCAAGGGCGCGTTGTCCCCGTTGATCGCTGTTGGACCAGAGACTGTTCCACTCAAAGGCGTTGGCCGTTTGTGGTTGCGGCAGGATCACCAGCGCCAGCACCACGGCTGCTAGATAACCACGTCTGAATGCAAACGCTGCCAACAGCAACAGTGGCAGCAGTAACCAGACACCCATCTCCTGCCACTGGTCACTCATCATCTGCGAACTCTTTTTGCTCTCTGCTGTTGTGCTGTCACCATCAACCTGCGCCAGCAGCGCATTGATGTCGCTGTCGTCACTACTCATGTGACGATAGAGACCACCACCCTGCTGCGCCACAGCGGTCAAACTGGCATCGTCGAGTTTAGGGATGACAATGGCGCCGCTGGCATCGGTGAGAAAACCGCCCACCTTCAACATTGGAATTGGCGCACCAGTGGCAGTACCAACCCCCAGAACCAACAGGCGATGACCAGCAGCCTGCAAGGCGCTAATCGCATCACTGAGCTGCGACGGTGCCACACCTTCCACGCCATCGGTCACCAGCAAGACACTGCCGTGGGCAACACCGGCCTGCTGCAACAGCTGCTGTGCCATGGCGATGGCGCGATCAGGACGTGACCCCTGCGCGGGCATCAGATCGGTGGTCATGCTGGGTAGCTGGCTGATGATGGTCTTGCTGTCGCTGGTGAGCGGTGTCACTACAAACGGTGTGGCAGCATAGGCGACCAGCGCCGTCTGCCCCTCTTTACGTTGATTGAGAATATCAACCAGCTTGAGCCGCGCCCGCTCCAGCCGACTGGGGCGAATATCCGCAGCATCCATGGAGCGTGACAGATCCAGCAGCACCACCAGCCCCGACTGCTGACGGAAGACCGGCTGTTCCAGCTTTTGCCAGGTCGGTCCTGCCAGTGCGGCAATCGCCAACAGGCCAGCCAGCATCAACAGCAGCAGCGGCCAGGAGTTACGCCGCACACTGCTGTCAGCGATCAATAGATGTGGCAACAATCGTGCATCCACCACCGCACGCCAGCCACGACTCACCAGACGCTGACGCCAGAGCAACCAGACCAATATAAATAGTGGCAGCACGGCCCAGAACCAGTCGGGACGAATGAAATGGAATTCACTATAGTTCATCGCCGTACACCTTTTACCCACGCGATCAAACCCGCCAACAGCAGCGCCAGTGACAACGGCCAGAAGAACAGCACCTGCTGTGGTCTGAAGGTCTGCGACTCCAGCTGCACCGGTTCGAGTTCATTGAGTAGCTGATAGATCTGCTCCAGCTCGGCACTGTCGCGGGCACGGAAGTAACGACCGCCGGTGGCATTGGCGATGGCGGTGAGTGTCTTTTCATCCAGATCACTCGAAGGGTTGATGCGCTGCGCACCAAACAGCGAACGCACCATCAACTCATCAGCACCGATACCGATGGTGTAGATCTTCAGCCCCTGCTCAGCCGCCAGTTCAGCCGCCTTGAGCGGCTCAATCTCGCCAGCGGTATTGGCGCCGTCGGTCAGCAGTATCAAGACACGCCCCCCTTCTGGATTATCACGCAGCCGTTTTACCGCCAGACCGATGGCGTCACCAATCGCCGTCTGCGGTCCGGCCAAACCTATCGCCGCCTCGCGCAGCAGTGTACGCACCGTGGCGCGATCAAAGGTGAGTGGCGCTTGAACATAGGGCTGCGTACCAAAAAGAATCAGGCCGATGCGATCACCAACACGGCGCTCGATAAAATCGCTGGCGACATATTGGGTGGCGATGAGGCGATTGACCTGTTTGCCATTGATGGTGAAATCTTCGGTCTGCATGCTGTCGGAGAGATCCACCGCCAACATCAGATCCCGGCCACTCACCGGCAGCTCCATCGGCTTGCCGTACCAGATAGGACGTGCGGCAGCCGTCACCAGCAACAACCAGGCAATGGCAGCAAACCACAACGACCAACGCCCACGTTTGGCAGCCCGCAACGTCTGTTGTTGATGCGTGGTAAAGCTTTGTAGTTGCGGTACCCGCAACGCCGCCTCCTCTGCCGTTGCCGCAGCGGGCCAGAGCCAGCGGATCAGCAGTGGCAGCGGCAGCGCTGCAAATAGCCAGGGCCATAAAAATTCGATCATCGCGCCACCCCCGCAATCCAGCGTTCACACAGGGCAGTGAGTACACCAAGATCAACATCAACCTCGGCACTATAAGGGGCTGTGATCAAGACACGACCTTGTTCTACAAAGCCCGGCTGCTTCATCTGTTGATCAAGAAAGCTGAGCCACTTTTCACCGGTGAGTGAAGCCACCTCGGCACGTGGAAAGCGGGTGATGGCAACGCGCCGCAACAGCTTGGAGAGTTCAACCACCAACGCCTTGGCTGCGAGTTGCTGCTGTTGCAATTGCTGCAACGCTGCCAGCGCCTCGCGCCGCCACTGCTGCCGCTGATGACGGTGATAAAACCAGTAACCCAGCGCCACTAAAATAATCAGCAGCAATAACAGCAACCACCAGCCAATAGCGGGCGGCCACCATGAGACCGGTGCCGGCAGATGGATGTCGTGCAGTTGACTCAGATCGGGATTCACCGCTTGCCTCCCAGGCCACGTTGCAACACCGCCAACGGATCATCCGCCGTGCTCATCGGCAACAGGTAGAGGCCATGACGGCGGCAGAACTGCTGCAGCTCGGCCTGCTGCAAATCATAACGGCGACGATACTCTTCACAGACGGCGGTAAGCGTGCTGTCGATGGTGACAATACGCTCACCATCACTGACTCGATAACGCCCCGGTGGTGGCAGCTCCGCCTCCAATGGATCATGAATTGAGATCAGCACCAGATCACTGTGGTGCGACAGCTGTATCAGCTGCGCCCGCGCCTGCTCATCAAGATCAGCAAAATCACTCAACAGAAAAATCAGACTGCCGGGCTGAGCCACACGCCGCAATCGCAACAGTGATTGATGCAGCGCCGTCACCGCCGGTTGTTCAGGTGAAGCGGTTTGAGTAGGGTTCCAGGCAGCCGCACCCGCCATCTTTTTAAAGAGATGCAGCAGCGCCTGTTTGCCACGTTTGGGGCGCAGCTCCAGATGTTCCGTCTCAGAAAAAATCAGCGCACCGATGCGATCACCATGCTGAATCGCACTCCACCCCAGCAGCGCCGCGGCCTGTGCAGCACGCACCGACTTGTAAGCACCCTGAGTAGCAAAAAACATTGGCCGACGCAGATCCGTCCACAACAACACCATGCGTTCACGCTCTTCACGAAACACCTTGGTATGCGGCTTGCCACTGCGCGCCATCACCCGCCAATCGAGACTGCGCACATCATCACCAGGCGTATAGGGACGCGACTCCTCAAACTCCATACCGCGTCCCTTGAAGGGCGAGAGATAACCGCCGCTCTGCTGGGCACGAATACGGGTGGCCTTGAGTTGCAACGATTGAGCACCACGATGCAGGGCGATGAGTGATTGTGCGGTGACACAAATCAGATCATCGTCGAGCGGCGTGGCGACCGGCGGGGCATTTTGTTTTTTACGGAACAGCTGCATCATGGCAAATATTTTATCTCTCAAACATCCACATAAAAATAGTTACGCTGGCTGGATACACCGGGAAAATAGATTCCAGAATAAAGAGACAGTAGCCCTCACTCTGATACCTTTAAATCGAATCTTTACAAGACAGTGTTTATCACAATAAGTGCCACTCACTTGTTCAGCCACTCCTCACCACCTGATGACGATGTTGAGTACTCTTTTTTCTGATTGGTATAGGTTATCTTCTGCAACTCTATCGCCTCACTGTCGTTACGCAGCCAGACACTGACGCGCGATTTCTCACCCACCTCACTACGGTAAGCGGACATAAAAAGGGTCGACTTGCGGGATCATTGGCACCGTTTCACCATCCGGGTTGTCTTTGGAATAGTGGCGCTTCTGATGGGTGATGTTGATGTTTTTGAGTTGCAGAGCGTCGCTACTGTTACGCAGCCAGATGCTGAAGTGCGGTTTTTCACCCGCCCCACTCTGGTCAGGAGTCATGCGCATCTCCAGTTGCAGCGGCTGCTGGCTACTGCCGAGCTGTTTGAAGGCGGCAAAGATCTCGGCTTCGTCAAATACCACGTCAAACAACAGCCCCTTGGAATCGCTCTGCATCCAGATAAAACCTACTCTTTTAGGCACTACCCGTGTCAGCGTTCTGTCGGCCGCTGTCACCGGGTAATCGATACGGGTACGTTCACCATTAAAGGATTGAATGGGTACTCCCTCACCCTCACGTGCCACCATGCCGGTAAAAGATAGTTGCCAGGGGTAGCGGACGCGATAGCCCGCCCAGCGCTCAACGGGGATGACGCCGTTCGCTTTTTGCAGGGCGGCAAGGCGTTCGGGGGTTTGGTGTTTGAGAGAGCTCGCGGCTACTTTTGCAACAAATTCCTCTCGCGAAACATTGGGGTTATCGATGATCAACTTCCAATCCATATCAACTTTTTCCGTTTGGCCAAAAAAGATCTCGGTGGTGGCTCCCGAGCCCTCCAACCAGACCGCTACACTGCCACCGGGGGTGATGCCCACCAGCATACCGTTGTAGGGGGAGCGGTCGTCTGCCAGCCCCATTTTGCGGTGGCGCTTGCGGTACTCGTCGTCATTCTGCAACACCCGGCGGCTGCGGGCATCGGGGGAGTAGTACCCCTTTTGGAAGAGTGCCAGAATCTTCTCATAGGGCAGCTCAAAACTACCGACATAAAACTGGTTTTCGGCGTAGGAGAAAAACTTGATCTCCAGCCGCTCCGGCAGCGGTTTAAACTCCGGCCCGCTGACGTGCGTCGAACGGCCGCGACCCCAAGTGATAGCGCAGCCGTAGAGTGTCACTCTATTCGGCACGTAGAGTCCTTTGCCCGGCTCTTTGTAGTGAAGTCTGCCCGTAACAATCTCCATCGGGTACTCTCCAGGGGCGCTTTCGCTCGCCCCCCAGTCATATTTATCCATGGTGGTGGCGCATCCTGTGAGTGAAAGCAACAGAGCTGGCCAACTGGTCCAACGCAACAATTTAGCCATCATGTTTACGCCTCACTCACCCCGCTGCTATTGATCATCTGCTGATGTCGAATAATCTTTTTTCTGAGTGGTATAGGTTATCTTGCGCAGCTCTATCGCCTCGCTGCTGTTGCGCAGCCAGACACTGAACTTCAGTTTCTCCTGCGTTGGAGTCGTGGGGTCCATGCGCATCTCCAGTTGCAGCGGCTGCTGGCTGCTGCCGAGCTGTTTGAAGGCGGCAAAGGTCTCGGCTTCGTCAAACTTAAGGCTGAAGAACAATCCTGTGGTGTCGTTCTGCATCCAGATAAAACCCATGCTTTTAGGCACGACCCGCGTCAATGCCATGTCGGCCTCTGCCACCGGATAATCGATACGGGTTTGTTCACCATTAAAGGACTTAATGGTTATTCCCTCACTCTCACGCACTGCCATGCCGGTAAAGAGTGGTTGCCAGGGGTAGCGGACGCGGTAGCCCGCCCAGCGCTCAACAGGGATAACGCCGTTCGCTTTTTGCAGGGCGGCAAGGCGTTCGGGGGTTTGGTATTTGAGTGAATTTTGCATCGTCGACCGCACAAACTCTTCTCGAGTGTAATTGGGATCAAGGTTGCTGCTAATCAACTTCCAATCCATATCAACCTTTTCGGCCTGACCAAAAAAGATCTCGGTGGTAGCACCCGAACCGGTCACCCAAACCGCCACACTGCCCCCGGGGGTGATGCCCACCAACATGCCATCGTAGGGGGAGTGGTCATCCGCCAGACCCATTTTGCGGTGACGCTTACGGTACTCGTCGTCATTCTGCAGCCCCCGGCGGCTGCGGGCATCAGGGGAGTAGTAGCCCTTTCTGAAGAGTGCCAAAATCTTCTCATAGGGCAGCTCAAAGCTGCCGACATAAAACTGGTTTTCAGCGTAGGAGAAAAACTTGATCTCCAGCCGCTCCGGCAGCGGTTTAAACTCCGGCCCAGTGACATGGGTCGAACGGCCGCGACCCCAGCCGTGATGGAGAAACACCCTGTTAGGTACATAGAGACCATTGCTCTGTCCCTTGTAGGTGAGAGTGCCGGTTATAACCTTCATCGGGTACTCTTCAGGGGCGCTTTCACTCGCCCCCCAATCAAATTTATCCATGGTGGTGGCGCATCCTGTGAGTGTAAAAAAAAGCGTTGACCAACTGGCCCAGTGTCGCAATTTAGCCCGCATAGGTCATCCTTTGGCGTTTGCCTTTGCTGATACGTGGCCCCAACCCAAACTCAATCTGGGCGGAGAAGTGCAGGTAGTCGTGGCGCAGCTGGCGCAACCACTCCTCGTTGTGGTGCCAGTGGTCGGCTTTGGATTCGTGCCCGTCGGCACTGGCAATATAGCTATCGATGCGCTTTTTGATTTCGCCAAGTACCTCTGGGATTTTTTCATACCTATTAAACTCGCCCTCATCAAACACAATCCCCTTTTCACGGGCGGCACGGGCCATGATCTGTAGTGGGATGCGGTGGTATTGGTTGGGCAGACCCACTGTCTCTGTGGCGGGCGCGGGGATGGGATCACCCCCCAGCACCAGGGAAGCCCGGGCCGCGTCATCCCGATCGGCATGGATGGAGCGGGGGCGATGGACCTTGACCCTTGCCTGGGGCAATGGGCTCTCATTGAGGTTTGCTACCTCCTCCAGCGTGATCTCATGTGCTTGATACCAGCCGGCGGCGATCAGTTGGGCACGGTCCTGTTCTGCGTCGCTTTTAAACCCGTCATAGACTATCTGCTCTTCCACGGCGCCATCCAGATAGCTGCCACCGATGTCGGAGTGTGCGCCGGGCAGATAGATCTCGCGGCCATTTTTGGCGCTGCGGATGTCGGTGAGCGAAAAGTTTTTACGATGTTCGTCGGCGGCCACCAGCTGCAATACCGCCTCCGCCTGGCTGATTGCATCCAGCTTGAGCACTTGGGTATCGTTGTTGAAAAGGAAAAATAGCCCGTGGGAGGAGACG
>CAMTXZ010000168.1:0-1029 GCA_947085765.1 uncultured Chromatiaceae bacterium
TTGCCAGGCAGCGGCGTGCTGCTTGATAGCGTGCCGGTTTCAGATTCGAGGAGTGGAGCTTTCATGTAGGGATTACCTTTATATAACTGACAGCAGTGATGTTGGAGTCAGCACATCTGACATAAATGGCTGATCCGGGTTACACAGTGATGTGAAGAACGGTCAGGTAGTTTAATCCTGCACAGATCAATGTTAGCGTAAAAATATGATCATCTGTATCCAAGATGTAAGGTTAAATAGATAGCCATGTTGCCACTGCTCTACTCATTCCGGCGTTGTCCCTACGCTATTCGTGCCCGCCTTGCGTTGCAGGTGAGCGGGGGGGCTTACGAATTGCGTGAAATCCAACTGCGCGACAAACCGCCCTTCATGCTGGCGGCATCGCCTAAAGGCAGTGTGCCGGTGCTGGTTTTGCCGGATGGTCAGGTCATCGATGAAAGTTGGGAGATTATGCAGTGGGCGCTACAGCAGCATGATCCGGACAACTGGCTGGGCGCTGATGGTCAGCATCTTGCTGCGGCAGCGGCGCTGGTGGCCATCAATGACGGTAGTTTTAAGACGGCGCTGGATCGCTACAAATATGCCGACCGCCACCCTGAACAGTCACCGCTTTTTTACCGCACGGCGGGCGAGCTGTTTTTGCAGCAGTTGGAGATTCAATTGCAAACAAACCCCTTCCTATTGGGCGATCAACTATCCATTGCCGATGCGGCGGTTGTGCCTTTTATCCGGCAGTTTGCGGCGGTGGATCCGCAGTGGTTTGCGCAGTCGCCGTACCCAAGGTTGCGCCATTGGAGCGAGACCCTTATCAATTCAGCGCTGTTTGTAGTCGTTATGCAAAAATATGCGGTGTGGCAGATTGGCGCTGATGCCGTGGTCATTTCAAGTGGAGTGATGTGGCCTAATGATTCTGGACACTAACATAGGGGGTGGTAATCTCCCCCCAAAATCATGAGGTGTTCGAGATGGCAAGACGTACTTTTTCAGCAGAGTTTAAAAATGATTCGGCGAGTTTAGTAATTGATCAAA
>CAMTXZ010000169.1:0-10739 GCA_947085765.1 uncultured Chromatiaceae bacterium
GACAGTGGAGATGAATTCACGCTTCATCTGCTCCACCTTTTTGCGTTCAGTGATATCACGCACAATGCCGGTAAACATACGTTCACCATTGACCTCCATCTCACCGACGGCCAACTCCATCGGAAATGTTGTGCCGTCTTTACGCTTGCCGGTCACTTCACGGCCGATACCAATCACCTTTTTGTCGCCAGTGGTGAGGTAGTTGCTCAAATACCCATCATGCTCATGAGCATAGGGCGCCGGCATCAACATCTTGATGTTCTGCCCCTGCACCTCATCTGCTGAGTAGCCAAACAGAGTGACCGCCGCCGGATTGAGCGTCTGCACCAGCCCCCTGGCATCGATCACGATGATGCCATCAACAATCGTATCCACCAACGCACGGATGCGTTGCTCCTGATCGCGTATCTGCTGTGTTGCCTTGAGTCGGTTGGTGCGCGCCAACTCCTCTTCAACACACCCCGCCATATCACGCAGCAGCAAAAGCTCGGCCGCAGAAAATGTGCGCGATTTATTGTCGATAATACATAACGTGCCTACACGTTCCCCCTCGGGTGAATGCAGCGGCGCACCTGCGTAAAAGCGGATCTGCGGTCCACCGGTGACCAACGGATTATCGGCAAAGCGCACATCTTCCAGTGCATTGGGGATATAAAGGGTATCGTCGCTTAAAATGGCATGGCCGCAAAACGAGATGTCGCGTGGCGTCTCGCTGGCGTCCAGACCCTGACGTGACTTAAACCACTGCCGATCGGAATCAACCAAACTTACCAGCGCAATGGGAACCCGGAAGTGGGCTTGCGCAATACGCGTTATACGATCAAAGCGTTCTTCAGCGGGTGTATCAAGAATCGCTATGCTGCACAATGCGGCGATCCTGCTTGCCTCGCCGAGGGGAATGTCCGGTTTTTTCATCCCTAAATTAACCTTTTGTTACAATATTATTGGACAGGGCGGTTTCAATGACCAAGTGTATAGCTTTAACGGCACGCTGATCTGGATTCCTGAACAACATTACACTTAACAAATACCGGCCGTAGCATCCTCCTCAGCACCTTGCAAAACCACGCTCGGAAAGGGCTCAGCAATTATCAGCCAACGGCCACTTAATGTTGACAGGCTCTTGTAATGAGCAACCCCTCGTCCCACTCATCACCTATGATGACCCGTATGCTATCAACCGGCGGGGCATAAAAACATTGAAACTCACGTAATTCATTGTTTAAAATTAAATTAAGCCTAAGAGACCAGCACATTAAAGTACTGGACCGCAGCCTGTCTGGCGTTGAAATATCTAATAGTGACGAGCTTTCATGTATCATTTAGCAATTACAATTTTCGACCGATAAAACAAAACAGTGCCCATGTTAATCAGGAGTGTTGAATGACCATTTTAGTAATCGGAGCAACCGGTGGCGTAGGCAGTGCAGTCTTGGCCGGTTTGGCCAACAAAGGTTTGAGCGTTCGTGGTATGACACGTTACCCCACCAATATGGAGAAGTTGCCCGCAGGCGCTGAAGGGGTTGTGGGTGACTTAACAGCCCCCGGCAGTCTGACCAATGCCTTTAAAGGCGTCGATCGACTCTTTCTGATGACACCACTGAGCCAGAATGAGATTCAGGCAGGACGTAACGCCGTAGCAGCAGCCAAAGAAGCCGGGGTGAAACGTGTGGTACATCTCTCGGTGCCGCTGCCAGCGGGTGCTGAACAGATCCCTCACTACCGTAACAAGATTTTTATCGAGAAGGCGTTGAAGGAGAGTGGCATGGCCTACACCATTCTGCGCCCCAACAACTTCTTCCAGAACGACTTCTGGGGCAAGGCAGCGATTATGGCCTATGGCACCTACCCACAGCCCATCGGCAACATTGGTCTTAGCCGTGTTGATTCACGCGATGTGGCGGACGCCGCCATCAACGCACTGCTGAATGATGGCTTTGAGAATCAGGAGTTCGCCCTTAACGGCCCGGATGTTTTGACGGCCGACCAGACTGCCGCAATCTTCGCGGCTCAGCTGGGCAGCCCCATCAATTACGGTGGTGATGACCTGGAGGCGTGGGCCAAGCAGTCCCAGCACATGATGCCGCAGTGGATGGTCAGCGACTTCAAGGTGATGTACGCCTACTTTCAGACCCACGGTCTAATCGCCTCTAACGATGATCTGCAAAAACAAGAGGCCATCATCGGCCACCCGCCGCGCACGTTTGCCGCCTTTGCCGCTGAGATGACTCAATCCTGGAGCCAAGGCTAAGCCGCGACTACCACCCTCTCCTATTCACGGAGAGGGTCTTTCCCCTCACAGCAACCCTTTTGCCACCAACTCATCCTTGAGGTAGGCGTAGTAGATGGCGGCGGCAACAATGCCTGCCATACCAAAAATCGCCTCCATCACCAACATTGCAATTAGTATCTCCCACGGACGAGCGCGGATCTGCGTGCCGATAATCTTGGCGTTGAGAAAATATTCAATTTTATGAATGACCACCAGGTAGAGCAGTGATACGCCCGCAATGTAGACAGAGTGGCTCAAACTCACCACCACAATCACGGCGTTGGACATCAGATTGCCCGCCACTGGCAATAGCCCAAATACAAAGGTGAGCATGATCATGGTTTTTACCAGCGGTAACTCAACCCCAAAGATTGGCAGGATGACCGCCAAATAGATGCCAGTGGCAATAGCGTTAATGGTGGCGATCTTGATCTGGGCAAACACAACATTGGTAAAGGCATCGCCAAGCCTGCTGACACGCTCTTCCAACGCTCGCGCCAATGGCCTGAGATTAGAGACATTGCTCGCCTCGCGCAGTGAGATCATGGCGCCAATGATGATGCCAACCAGGATGTGAACCGTGGTAATCCCAGCATCTTTGCCAACGCCTTTTAACTCATTAGCGTTTTCTCGCAACCAGACAACCAGTTGCTGTTGCATGTCGTTGACGTTGTCTGGCAGATGTTGAACCATGGCAGCGGGCAGTGCCGCCCGTGAGGTTTCCAGTATCTCCGCCATCTTGCGCAGAAGTGACGTCAAGGTCTCTTCACCAGTACTGAAAAAGAGCACCAGCGCCATAATAATGCCAAACACAGTGGCCGTTACCAATGTTGCCAGCAGCGCCACCACCACCATTCGCGCCCGTTTGCCCCGCAACTGTTGCAGCTGAATGTGCGGCGCGAGTATGTGTACCAGCTGATGAACCAACAACCCCGCCAGCAGCGCCGGAATCAGGTGCGCCAGCAACACCGCCAATAATGCCAGTCCTGCCAAAACATAAGAGGCAAATTCACAGCGCCGCCGCAACCGCTCCTCTTCGCTATGGCCCATCATTGCACTGCTCATTGCATTCTCTCTTTCATCTTCTGGTAGCCCAGCGCAATCAGTTCGTTAGCGCGGTCAAAATCAAGTGTACGACAACAATTACGAGCGATCTCCACGACAATATCGGGAGGATAGGCCGCCAATTTTTGGCGGGCAATGCTGCCCTGCATGGTATCAAATGATTGATAGGCAATATCGTACATATCCAACCCACGCTCACCACCGCCAGCTGATGGGGGGTACATTTTGGCGGCAAAGCGGCTGATGCTATCGCGCAACGGCGAGGCTTGCTCATCCTTAACAACCGGTTGCACGGGAATGATTGAGGCCTTGCTCGACGAAGCACAGAGATTAACGGCGATAGTGAGGTCGGTCTCATCACCAAAGGTAGGCCCCGTCGGCACAGGATTAACTACACCACCGTCAATCAGCGTCTGCCCCCGGTAAAAGAAGGCTGTGAATAGCAGTGGCAATGAGATGGAGGCGCGAATGGCATCAAAGATCGGCCCCTTTCTGAGCCACACCTCCTTGCCTGTTTTGATATTAGTGGCAACGGCGGTATAGCTGATGGGCAGCTCCTCAATCATCGCATCCCCCACCAGCGCCTTGAGCGCATTGATGATCTTGTCACCCTTGATCAACCCCCTGCGGTCGAGTGCCGGGTCAAGTAGTCCCATAATGTCGCGACGGGTGATAAGACGTGCCCAGTGTTCAAACTCATCCAATTTACCCATGGCATAGATGCCACCGATCAGGGCACCGATAGAGCAGCCGGAGATCGATCTGATCTCATAGTGGTGCTCTTCGAGCCAGCGAATCACGCCGATATGGGCCAAACCGCGAGCACCACCGCTCCCCAATACCAGGGAGACTGTTTTTTTATCTGAGGACATCAAAGGATCTCAACAACTATACAGAGTGGACGTTAGGTAGGTGGATCACCATCGAGCAACGCGCCCATACAACTCGCCAACAGCGCCATATCCTTTTTGCGGTGATAGGTGGAGCGCCACACCAGCCCAATATCACGATGTGGCCCTTTTTCTGCCAGTGGCCGCACGCTGATATTACTCTGTGTGACAAGGGCCGAGTTGATCGCCATCTCCGGCAAAAAGGTGATGCCCTGGCCACCCGCCACCATCTCAATCATGGTGTAGAGACTTGTACCCTGAAAGGCGGCGCGTTTTTGCAGACCGCTACGATGACAGGCAGATAAAGCGTGATCACGGAAACAGTGCCCCTCTTCCAGCAACAGCAACTGATCGGCGGGCAACTCCACCGCAGGAATAGAACCACCCTTGCTGAGTGGATGTTCCTTAGGCAACGCCACCCAAAAACTCTCCTTCCAGAAGGTTTGATGTTCAAGTTTACCCAGTTCATAAGGGAGGGCCAAGATGGCGCAGTCAAGCTCACCACTCTCCAGTCGCTCAATCAGGCGTGCTGTCTGATCCTCAACTAAAAAAAGCTCTAACAAAGGATAGCGTTCGCGAATGCCCGGCAGCACCCGTGGCAACAGAAACGGACCGATGGTCGGAATCACACCCAGCCGCAATGGGCCGCTCAACGGCACGCCATCACTCTGCGCCATCTCCGCCATCTGACTGGCAATCGTCAAAATCTGTCGCGCCTGTTCGGCCAGCGCCAACCCCAATGGCGTTGGTGCCACCTTACGTTTAGTCCGCTCCAACAGCTGGCTACCCAGCTGTGACTCCAGCTCCTGAATACCAACACTCAAGGTCGACTGGGTCACAAAACAGCGCTCCGCCGCCTTGCCAAAGTGGCGCAGCTCCACCACGGCAAGCAGATATTGCAGCTGGCGCATACTGGGTAAGAACATGGTTTTAAATACCCCCATTACTGATTGATTCATAATAAGTTACCACCGATTGACAGTCCATATTTATCACCGTGCTTGCTTCATGGCCAGCTCTTAGCCATCATAGGCGGTCGTAAAACAACCTAAGAGAACACCTTAAATGGCTGCAACTGTCGAAGAACTGTCGATTGAATATGAAGAAGATGGCCAGGAACTGGTCAAACAGCTAGACAAAAAGGTGCTCACCAAAGGCGCCTGGGCAACCCTGATCTACCGCTACCAGGAGTGGGACCCGAAAAAAGAGGAGTTCAGCAAAGACCGTTATACCATTCGCCGCTACCAGAAACGCAACGGCGAATACATGCAAAAATCGAAATTCAACATCTCCAGCGCCGACCAGGCCCGCGACATCATCAGCGCGCTGCAGGGGTGGACCAAAGAGTAATAACGCGCACTTCATAATGCCCGTTATTTGCAAGGGAGCCGATGGCTCCCTTGTCTGTTTTTAACTGACGGCCCCAAACTATCAACAATAATACCCGAGGCACAATCAGTGCCTAGTCCGGATTAGTTCCATGTCACGCCCGCGGCTACGCACCGTCACGCGACCGGCAGATCCGGAGATTATGACGGCCCTCGCCACCCGCTTGAGCGGGAAGAGAGGGCCGTCAGGCATACGCAACAGTAGTTTGCCCACACCGTTGTTGCTAGTCAGTATTAAATTGTGTTTCCCAATACGTGGGCTATCACTGTGCGGTGTTCATTTCGCCATAAACGCGAGTTCTCGCTAGTATTTTTTGATGTTGATCATTTTAAAAAATACAACGATACCCACGACCATCCTGCGGGAGGTGGCTTGCTGATGCAATTCAGTCAGTTGATCCAGGAGCGTCTACGTCACGTTGATCTCGGCAACCACGACTAACCAGCTATCACCAGCTATCACCATCTATAATCAGGCGGTCGAATTAACCGCGTTATTAAGTATTAGGGTTGGTTATAAACTCGCACCATGTGGTTAGCAGCTGGCGAAAATCATCGAGTCCACAGCTGGCCTGGGACTCTTGATCATAGTGATTTAGCTCGTCTGGCGCTTCATCAGTTGAATCATTAAGTAATGCCGCCCGCACTTCAACACCCTCCGGGTTCATGGTTAGCATAAATTCCCGGCCGGGTTGATAGTGTTCCCAGTACTCTGTTTTTTGCAGCTGTTCGATTTTGTTCAGTAAATTTTTGGCCAATACCAGGTCTGTGCCTAACTCTTCAGTCAACCACAATCCAAGCGCCTCGTGGCCCATAGATAGTTCAGCTTGATAGTGACCATAAAGATCACGGCGAAATTCATAATCCATTATGTTTCAGAACTGATACATTCCGTTTAATGACAACATATCCACATTGCTGTCGGATATGTTTTGGTAACGGTCCCAACCGCCCCGCACCGCGAGGTTTTTGCCCATCAGCACTTTAATGCCTAAGCCGAGGGTTCCACTGGTGCCGCTGTCGTTGTTGGTGGCGAGATTGTCATTTAGATCCCAGTTATAAAATCCGAAGCTACCGTAACCGTATACACCTCTGCTGATAAAGAGTTCGCCGATGACATTAAGCTGGGGGCCGTCAACTGTGTAGCTATTGCTGCTATTCCCCTTTTGCTTGAAACGCCCGAGATCGACATAGCCCAACTCCAGACCAAAACCTTCGGCTTGTGCGCCAACAAAAAGTTTATAGCTGCCGGCATTGTCATAACCGCTTTGATTGGTGCTGGCGGTGCCAATCCCGCCACCGACATAGAGACCTGGTTCAGCGGCCTCGACAAGACCAGCTGTCGCCAACAGGGTGCCCAGCAGCATCGATTTCAGGACTGGTTGTTTCATGTGTAGCTCCTTTAAGAATATTGGTATGGGAAAACCGTATCATACCAATTATAGAGGACGTAAATATCCCCCTCCCCTCCGGACATCACGAATTGACAACAACATTACGATTATTGAGACCTGTACCGATAACATCATCAATGGATAAACAGTGGGTTATCAGGTAAATCGTGGCGTCAGCTGCCTCATGTGGTCATGTACGTCAGGCGATGATTCGCGCCGGACTGGGTGCCTTGTCACGCGGAAAGATAAAGAGATATCTAATCATCCTTATTTTCCCGGCGCTGTTGGGTTCGAGCATCCCCGAACAATGGGACATTACTGCGGTACAGGTGGAAAAAATAGGTCACCGTTATGGCCCGGAGGCCAAGGCGCGTGTAACAGCCTGGCTTAACCTTATACAGAACTACAAGAGTAGCCCGGAAAAAGATAAACTTGAGGCCGTTAACCATTTTTTTAATCAGATGCGCTTTGCATCAGACAGTGAGATATGGGGACTTAACGATTATTGGGCAACACCGGTAGAGTTCCTCATCGCCAGTGCCGGCGATTGTGAGGACTTCAGCATGGCTAAATACTTTACCCTCCAGGCGATGGGTGTTGCTGTTGAGCGCATGCGTTTGACCTATGTGCGGGCGTTGACGCCCAACCCTGTCAGTCAGGCGCATATGGTACTCAGCTACTTCCCTAATCAGGAGGCGGAACCATTAGTGCTGGATAATCTGATTAATGATATTCAACCCGCCTCGCAGCGCCAGGATTTAACCCCGGTATACAGTTTTAACGGTGATGGGTTGTGGCTTGCCAAACAACGTGGCCAGGGGCAACGGGTAAGCGACTCAAGCCGGCTTAGCCTCTGGAGTGGGGTAGTGCAACGCATGAAAGGGCTATGGGGCAAACTCATTGATGAATAATAACCGTCTCTACGAGGACGTTAACGCATGACTCTGCATCGACAACTCATCATTGCAATCTCCTTGCTGTTTATGGCGCTGTTTCTGGGCACCTGGGTGACCAATATTCAGAGCACCCGGGCATTCTTGGAGCAACAGCTTGCCTCGCATGCACAAGATACAGCCACTTCGCTCGGCTTGTCGCTCTCCCCTCACATGCAGGATAACGATCTGCCGACCATGAACGCCATGGTCAATTCAATCTTCGATCGCGGTAATTATAAAGAGATTACTGTCACCGATATGGATGGTGCCGTGCTGATCGAAAGAGTTCTGTCGGTCGAGCTTGATAATGTGCCCGACTGGCTGGTCAGCTGGGTACCATTGCAGACACCCGAGCGCTCGTCACTCATTATGTCAGGCTGGAAACAGGCGGCCACCGTTCGTGTCAGCAGCCATCCCGGCTATGCTTATGTCGAGCTGTGGTCATCCACTGCCATGATGTTTGGCTGGTTTGCCGCGCTCACTCTCTTAAGTATCGGCATTACAAGTATCGCCCTGCGTATCTTATTAAAGCCACTGGCAGCGGTAGAAAAACAGGCTGAGGCCATTAGTGCACGTAAGTATGAGTTGCAGAAAACATTGCCGCGCACGCGTGAGCTACGCAGTGTTGTTGTCGCCATGAATAAAATGAGCGACAAGGTGAGGGAGATGTTTGAAACTCAGGCGGGTACCACAGAACATCTACGTGAACTCGCCTATGCAGACCCTCTGACCGGTCTGGGTAATCGACGCTATTTTGAGACCCAGGCGCAATCTTACTTAAGTTCCGCCACCAGCCAGGGAGCACTGTTGCTCATTCGTATGGAAGGGTTGCAGGCTCTCAATGAGAGCCAGGGGTTTGCCGTCGGCGACCAGTTTATCAAGTCAGCGGCCATGCGCCTCAACGAGCTGATGCCAACGGATGAAAACATCCTGCTGGTTCGGCTTACGGGCGGCGACTTTGCCGTATTAACCAAAGATGTGACAGTTGGCGAAACAGAGCAGCTGGCTACACGTATTACCGATCAACTTGGCCAGTTATACCCGGATGGATTGGCCTACAGCCAGAATGTAGTTCAGGCAGGTGTGGTTGTCTATAAACACGGCGATGAGCTGCATGAGTTGCTCGCCCAGGCCGACACGGCGCTGCGCTCGGCCCAGGCCACAGCCCCCAACAGCTGGACCCGCTTTCAACGTACCGCTGACTCCAGCGACCAGAGTATAGGACGACAGGAGTGGGCCTTGCGCCTGAAGCGGGCCATCGATGAAAATCTTTTTCTGCTTTATGCACAGCAAGCGATAGCGACGCAGTCACCACAACAGACACTGCATCATGAGGTATTACTGCGCTTACCCAATGAAGATGGAAAGCTCTTTAGCGCCAATAAATTTATGCCATTTGCGACCCAACTAGGGCTGATTAAAGAGATCGACTATCTGGTTATTGAAAAAGTTATTTTGCATCTTGCCAGCCGGCGCTCGGCCTCCCCGATCGCCATCAACCTCTCCTCTGCGGCAATGAAGGATCATGCCTTCATTGAAAAAACGCTGGAGATGTTGCGCCACTGCAAGGCCACCCTGATCTTCGAGGTGTCGGAATTCATTGCAGTACGTGAACTGGAACATGTAATACACTTCGCAACGCAGATTCACGCCTTGGGTCATCACATTGCAGTAGACCATTTTGGCCGCGCCTTTAGCTCATTTGGCTATCTTCAATCGTTGCGACCGATCTACGTGAAGATTGACGGCGCCTTTACCCTCAATATCATTGATGACAAAGATAAACAGTTCTACATCCGTTCACTCTGTAGTGTTGCCCACAGTCTGGATATCCAGACAATTGTGTCCGGTATCGAAAATCCGGAGCAATGGCCGGTTCTGGCAGCACTGAATGTTGATGGGGTACAAGGTTACGCTTCAGGCCAGATCGTTCCGTTTGAGAAAATTAGCCAGTAGCAGATAACAGACCCTCTCCAGAACGGAGAGGGTTAATAGAGAAAAGAGTATTACTTAACCTCTGGCTCCACTTGACGGGTAACTTTGATGTTGACCTCCACACGGCGGTTTTTACTCCGCCCTTCTTCGGTTTTATTGGTTGCAACAGGGATATCCTCACCCATACCACTAACGGTCAGCAGGTCACGGCTTATCCCCTGAGATATCAGGTATTCAGCAACCGCTGTAGCGCGCCGCAGTGCCAACGCTCTGTTGTATGCATCACTACCCTGGCTATCGGTATGGCCAATAATCTCCAGCCCACCAATATTTTTAATTTTCGAAAGCTTAACAGCAAGTTCATTCAGCTCTGTCTGGCCCGCCGGTTTGATCTCTGATTTATTACTATCAAAGATGGCACCCGCTTGTAATGTAACTCGTTCCAATATTACTGGTGGCAGGTTCTTTTCAATGATAATAGGTTCACTCGGAACTTCCACAACTCTCTCAACCACAATTTGTGTAATAGGTGTTGGTGCTGGAGTTACGGCCATTCTCGGCGCAGGCCCCAGAGGTGTGGCGTAGGGAACCTGTTGTGCAGGAAACTCAGGGGTACAATCAACCGCTGTCAGGTTGTCCGTCAGCGGTTGTGCTTCTGGTGGCAACTCTATCAAGAGTGTACCCAGCAGCTTACCTTCGCCGGCCATGACACGATAGCTGGAAAAGAGTCTGTCAAACTCACCATTGGTGAACTCCTTACTGGCGCCAAACACCTCATTCTCAGAATCTAACAGATCAAGCAGGCTGCGCTGCCCGAGGTTAAACTGGCTCCGATAGTTATCTCTGGCGCTCAGGCTCGA
>CAMTXZ010000170.1:0-16082 GCA_947085765.1 uncultured Chromatiaceae bacterium
GGCCTCAACCGGTTGATCTATTTCCGCGAAGGGAAAAACATCTCCTCAAAACTTCAGGAGCGGCTGCACAACAACTTTCACGGTTCAGTGCGTCCCTGCCATAAATCAGCGGACATCCCGCTCACCATCAACGCCACCCAGCTGGCCAGCAAGGTTGATACCATCATCATCATGTCTGGTGACTCGGACTATGTGGAGCTGGTGCGTCACCTGAAATCAGAAGGGGTGCGGGTGGAGATCGCCGCCTTGCCACGCACCACCTCGCGCCTGCTGGTTGAAGAGGCCGACTATTTTCACGAAATCACCAAAGAGGACTGGTTTACCCTGCCGCCCAAAAAAGGGGTCAGCCGTAGCCAGCCGCGTCAGTCTATTACTGAAACAGAAGAGAGTGTGCCGGAGTAACGGCTTGGGCTTAGTCCAGCAAAAGGGTTTCAAAAGCTTATTTATTCAGGCCCCTACGGCAAGATAAATAGCCATTATCTCTCAATGAACTAGTAGCGCAGCAGGAGCTGAAACCGGCACTGCAAACTGGGTGAAGAGAAAATCCAGATCTGGTGTAAAATGCGCACCTGATCCAACTGACGTAAACAAGGATAGGGGGAAGTAATGAAATCAGTGGTAACTTTTTTAATCGCAATCACCGCAACCGTAACACTGCTTATTGGCGGCATGGATGTCGCTGAAGCAAAACGTATGGGCGGCGGAAAATCCTTTGGCGGAAAATTCAATCAGAGCCAGAGTGTCAATCGCACTGCCAGCCCCAGCCAAACACAAAAGGCGACGGCTGCACAGCAGACCAACTCAAATCTTAAACAGTCCTTTGCCAAAAGAGGCGGCATGATGGGCTTGCTGGGTGGTCTTGCGCTGGGCGGTCTGTTGGGCGCGCTCTTTTTTGGCGGCGCGTTTGATGGCATCAATTTTATGGATGTTTTGCTGTTTGGTCTGGTTGCCTTTGTGATCTACAAATTCATGGCTAGCCGTGCGCGCCAGCAGCCACAACCGGCGGCGGCTGGTTATCGCAATACTCAGATCGACGAGCAGCAGCCCCAGCAGGCTGATCAGATCACCGATCAGCGCTATGGCAGTAGCAATGATAGTGATAACGATGGACCCAGCCTCGACAGCTTGCGCAGTGCAGCGCCCAAGGGGTTTGACCAGAACGCCTTTATTGATGGCGCCAAAAACTGTTTTGCGCGCCTGCAGAACTCTTGGGATGAGGGTGATCTGGCCGACATTCGCCAGTTCACCGCCGACCATGTCTTTGGCGAGATTCAAGACCAATTCCACAGCCGTACTGGTAATTCACAGACGGAAATCATCGACCTGAATGCCGAGCTCCTGAGCGCCAGCGACCTCGGCTCCAAACAGGAGGCGATTGTGCTCTTCAAGGCGCAGCTGCGTGAAGATGGTAACGATATCCATGTTGATGAGGTGTGGCATTTTGTTAAGGCCAACAATAGTGCCAACTGGCAGCTTGAGGGGATTCAACAGGTAACGGGTTGATCAGACAGACAATATAAAAGCGGCTCTGGTGCCGCTAGAAAATCCGGAACCTGATTAGAGGGTTCCGGATTTTT
This sequence comes from uncultured Chromatiaceae bacterium, assembly GCA_947085765.1. Classification (GTDB taxonomy): domain Bacteria; phylum Pseudomonadota; class Gammaproteobacteria; order Tenderiales; family Tenderiaceae; genus JAKFXL01. The sequence continues at coordinate 1,578 of CAMTXZ010000170.1, forward strand.
TTTGCTCGTTTGTCAGCATCATACTGAACCACCAAACGGTAATTTTCTAAACGGTAGTGGCGTTACCACTCCACCGTTTTGTGGCATTGGCGATACGTTCACCAAACTGCCGGGCACTGGCGAGGTCTCCTGGCAGTGGTCCTTCGGCGGGAGTGGAGTCGGAGGGCGATTGCGCCATCAGACCGCTGTATGAACCGAGATAGTTGATGTCATTCCGCTGTGCCGCCTTAGTGTTGGCCGGCATCATGCCGCTGCTGACCCATATCATCCCGTGCTGCATTGCCAAGGTAAAAAGGTAGTGCAGGGTGGAGAGCTTGTCCCCGTTCATTGAGGCAGAGTTGGTAAACCCGGCACTGATTTTATTCTTCCACACTTGGGTAGCCCAGACCTTGCTGCTGGCATCGGCAAATTTTTTGAACTGCCATGAGACGCTACCCATGTAGGTGGGGGAGCCAAAGATGATGGCGTCGGCGGCGGCCAGGGTATTCCAATCAGCCTCTGTCAGTTCGCCTGCGCTGCTGATGGCCAGCAGTTCGGCAGTGACGTCGGCAACCGCTGCCGCACCAGCATGTACTGCCTCGGCCTGTTTTTGGGTGTGGCCGTAGCCGCTGTGGTAGACGATGGCAATCTTGGTCATAGGTAACTCCTTGTCAGGGCTGAGTACGTCGGTCAATCGACATACGGTCCGTACTGAATGATCGGTTCACCATGGGGTGCGCCGAGGCAGAGCATCAGCTGGCTGGCCGTCTGGGCCTTGATGCTGATGATGGTTTCGTCATCAATAAAGGCGGCATCCGCCTGTGCGTAATGTTGGCCATTGATCTCAACACTCCCCTCTACGACATAAACCAGACCGCGCATACCGGCGGCGATCGCCTCGCTGTAGCTGGCGTTGGCATCGAGCTGAATATGGGCGTAGCGCACCGGCGTGAGTAGTTGCAATGGTGAGTCAGCGCCCACAATGGTTTTGACATGGCCCCCGGCAAACATTTTGACAGGGAACTCGCCGTCATTGACCTGCTGATAACCTGGCTCGACCTGTTTGAGCCGCTTGGGCAGGTTGATCCAGAGCTGGATACCACGGGTGGCCGCGACGTCGTTGGGCATCTCCGAGTGGACCAGACCACGCCCGGCGGTAAAACGTTGCGCGCCGCCCCCTTCCACCGTAGAGCTGTTGCCGAGATTGTCCGTATGTTTGAGAGAGCCACTAAAAAGGTATGTGAGTCCCTCAAAACCCCGGTGTGGATGTTCGGGAAAGCCGTTGCCCGGCGTAATGGTGAAGTCGTCCCACAATACAATCGGATCGTAGTTACGAAAGCTGGTGATGGGCATCAGACGGGAGACGTGAACGCCGGCCCCCTCTTGCATCTGTCGGGCTGAATATCTACTGATCATGAAGAGTTTTCTCCTTTTATTCCTCCTCACTCACCCCCTTCTTCTTAATAAGAAGAGGGCGCCAGAGGAGTGGTTAACCGTTATGGCTGCCATCGCAATAGGGCAGGGTTTTACTTTTGCCACAACCGCAGACCCACAGGGTTGTATCCTCCTCTGCTGCGTAGCTCATCGGCTTGGCAGGTGGGCTGCTGTTGAAGTGTGAGCCGTCGCAAAAGGGGGCGCGGCCGGTCTTGCCACACATGCAGAGGCGGGCGCTGTCGCCAGCGGCGAGTTTGACTTCGTAGGGGCTGCCTTTGTCATAAAGAGCCATGCGGGTGTTCTCCTGGATACTGTTGTTGTAAATGAGCCAAAGATTAGACCACGGCTGAACGACGTATGTGTATATCTTGCTGGCGTTGGCTAAGACGCGCGTCAATGCTCAATGCCCCCGCACCGTGAGCGGCAATAAAGAGCAGCCCGCCGGCCATGGCCAGATTTTTCATGAACATAAGCGACTGCATCTGGTCAGCGAAGTTGTTGTGGAAGATGGCCGCACTAACAATGCTGAACCCCGCCAGCAACCAGGCAACAGCATGCCCGGCACGCCCATCGACTCCATCCACCCTGCGGTGGCCGCGTAACCACCAATCTTGCCGACACCGGCAATGATGAAGATCTGCGCCACCAGCAGGCGGCCTAAAAGCGTAGTGTATTTGTCCATGTTTTTTCTCCTGATGTATTGATGGGGTGTGAGGCTATTATGGTCCTTACTAGACGATATAAAAGCGCAAAAAATCGCTTATACTGATCGATATGATAGATAGATCACCCACAAAGGCCCCCCGTACCAGTCTCGATCAGTGGCGCACGCTGCAAGCGGTGGTAGATGCCGGCGGCTTTGCCCAAGCGGCGCAGCGGCTCCATCGCAGCCAGTCGTCGGTCAGTTATGCCGTGGCCAAGCTTCAGCAGCAGTTGGGCGTGCCGCTGCTGGAGATTCAGGGGCGCAAGGCGCAACTGACCAAGGCAGGGGAGCAGCTGCTACGCCGTTCGCGTCAGCTGCTGGGCGATGCCGCCGAGCTGGAGCAGTTGGCCCACAGCATGGTGCAAGGGTGGGAGGCGGAGGTGGTGTTGGTCGTGGATGCGGCCTACCCCAGCGGTACGCTGATGCAGGTGCTTAAACAGTTTGCGGCAGATTGCCCCACCACTCGGGTGCAGCTTGATGAGGTGGTGCTCTCCGGTGCCGATGAGGCGCTGCTGGAGGGGCGGGCCGATCTCGCCATCGCTTCGCAGGTGCCACAGGGATTCCTCGGCGATCCGCTGCTGGAGGTGGAGTTTATCGCCGTTGCCCATCGTGACCACCCGTTTCATCAGCGTGAGGAGCCGCTTACCAGTGAGGCGTTGCGCCGCGAGCTACAAGTGGTGATTCGTGACTCCGGGCTATACCTCAATCGCAGCACCGGCTGGCTCGGCTCCGAATATCGCTGGACCGTGAGCAGTCTCGAAACCGCACTGGTGGCGGTCAGCAGTGGCCTGGGGTTTAGCTGGCTGCCGACCCATCTGATTAAAACCGAATTGGCGCAGGGGCTTCTGCTGCCTCTGCCGCTACGCGAGGGGGGAGAGCAGCGGGCACGGCTGCATCTGGTCTTTGGCCGGCGCGCGGCACCCGGACCCGCCACGCAACGGCTGGCACAACTGTTTAGAGAGGTAGATGGGGCGTGACCATTGAGTTGACGAGTGATCAGGCCTGTCCCTGTGGTTCAGGACAATCGTATGGCGACTGCTGCGCCCCGTTTCATCGCGGTGAAGCAATACCCGCCACACCCGAGCAGTTGATGCGCTCACGCTATAGCGCCTATGCCTTGCACAACGAGGTCTATCTGCAACAGAGCTGGCACGCCTCCACCCGGCCAGCAGCGCTCGAATTGCCATTAGAGATGCAGTGGCTTGGTTTGCATGTCATCGACGCGCCTGTGCCAGAGGGCAATCAGGGCTGGGTCGAATTCAGCGCCCGTTTCCGGCACGCCGAGGCGATCGAGCAGCTGCACGAGCGTAGCCGCTTTGTCTATGAAGAGGGGCGTTGGTTTTATATAGACGGGCGGCTCCCTACCACTGCAAAGCCTGCTAAGATCGGCCGCAACGATTCCTGTCCTTGTGGCAGTGGCCGCAAATATAAACGCTGTTGCGGATCGTCGGGCTAAGGCATAAGGTAGTTTCAGATGAAACGTTGTGGCAGGTGACCATGTGTGAAGAGATTGAAGCCATCAAGGCCCGCATCGCGGAAATGGAGCTGGAGCATCGTGACCTTGATATCGCCATCCAGAAACTTGTCGAGGACCCTGGTTATGACCAGCTGCGGCTACGACGGCTGAAAAAACGCAAACTGCAACTCAAAGACAACATCGCCAAACTCAAAAGCCTGTTGATCCCCGATATGCCCGCCTGAATCGTTGACCTGAATCTTTGATTGGAAGAGTCGCTATGGACAAAAAGCTAAACAAAACCGATGCCGAGTGGCAGGCCGAGTTGTCACCAGAGCAGTATCGCATCACCCGGCAGGGCGGTACCGAAATGGCCTTTACCGGTGAGTACGATGACAACAAACGTGCTGGCAGCTATCAGTGTGTCTGTTGTGGTGCGCCACTCTTCGAGTCGGACCACAAGTTTGATTCTGGCAGTGGCTGGCCGAGCTTCTGGCAGCCAGCAGAAAAACAGAATGTCGCCGAGCTTTTTGATGAGAGCCACGGCATGCGCCGCACCGAGGTGCGCTGCGCCAGTTGTGAAGCGCACCTGGGCCACCTCTTTAACGATGGCCCCAATCCCACCGGCCAGCGTTACTGCATCAACTCCGCCGCACTTAAATTCAAAGAGCGGTAACAACAACACCCACCCTGCGCCGCCTCAACCTCAAAGAGGCGGCACACGGTTCTACCACTTAAACTCGATAGGCCAGAGTTGCTGCCGACGATTGTCAAAGCCGTGCCAGAGCTCGGCAATGGTCCGTTGCAGCAGCGGATGGACTACCTGCCCCGCTACCTCAGCCAACGGCTGTAGCACAAAGGCATTTTCGGTGATCTCGTCACGAGGCACATTGATACCGTTGTCATTGTTTACCACGTCATCATAGAGCAGTAGATCGAGATCGATGGTGCGGGCACTAAAACGTGGTCCCTGGCGACTGCGGGCATGGTCATCTTCGATTTGACGCAGCCGCGCAACGACCTGCTGAAGCATCTCTTCAGTATCAAACCCGACCACCAGGTTGTAGAAGTTATCACCGCTGAAGCCGACCGCTTCGCTCTCAAAGACCCGTGACAGAATCAGCGTGCCGTAGTGTTGGTGCAGCGCCGTGATGGCCGAGCGGACATTGGTAGCCGCATCAATGTTGCTGCCGACGCTGACGTAGATCCGCGCCATCAGTAGCGTGTGCCACGTTCAATGATGATGCCGACGTCGCGCGCACCACGCACAGCCCCCTGTTTGTTGAGGCGCAACTTCACCCACGGCACGTTGAATTCATTGAGCACAATCTCGGTGATGCGCTCCGCCAGTGTCTCCACCAGCTGATATTCACTTTGGCTGATGAAGTCGATCAGCCGCTTGGCCACCGCCTTGTAGTTGAGTGTGTCATCGAGGCTGTCGCTGGCAGCGGCCTTACGGATGTCGGTGGCCATCTCCAGATCGATAATCACCCGTTGTTTGACGCGCCGCTCCCAGTCGTAGACACCAATTACGGTGTCGATGCAGAGGTCGTTGAGATAGATAATGTCCATACGTTTTTCATATTTCCGGAGGGTAGGGGGTAGAGGCGCTAGCGGTCAAATTGCCGTATGATTGCGCCTCATTCTGAGTCAACTTGTTGAATATTATTATGCTCGATATCGCCCTTGTTGTGTTTGCCTATCTGCTCGGTTCGCTCTCTGCCGCCATCATCACCTGCAAGCTGATGGGGCTGCCGGACCCACGCTCTGAAGGTTCGCGTAATCCTGGCGCCACCAACGTGCTGCGTTTTGGCGGCAAAAAAGCGGCGGCGATTACGCTGCTGGGCGATTCGCTCAAGGGGTTGATTCCGGTGCTGGTGGCGCGTCTAGCCGGGGTTGATGACACCGTGCTGGCCGCCACCGCAATGGCCGCCTTTCTTGGCCATCTTTATCCGATCTTCTTCGGTTTTCATGGGGGCAAAGGGGTGGCAACGGCGATGGGCGTGTTATTGGGCATCTCCTGGCCAGTGGCGCTGGCAGCGGCGGCCACCTGGCTGCTCATTGCCAAGGGGCTGAAGATCTCTTCACTCGCGGCGCTGATCGCGGCGCTGCTAACGCCACTCTACATGTGGTTGCTGGCGCCGAGTCCGGCCTTTTTGAGCATGGCAGTGGCGCTGGCGATCCTGCTGGTCTGGCGCCATCGCAGCAATATTCAGCGTTTGCTGAGTGGTGCGGAAGGCCTCATCAAGAGTTAACTTTTTTCACCTCAAGAAAGCCATCGCCAACGGCGACAACAGCCATCTTTGTGCCCGCTGGGGCATCCTCACCATGCAGTTGCCAGACAATGCCATCGATGTTGAGGCTGCTACGTCCGTTGTTAATGGGATCCATCAGTGCAAACTCACGCCCCATGTAGTGTTGATTCAGCGCGCTGTTCTGCAAAACACGAATCTTCTCCTGCCGTGTGACTACCCAGGAGCGGGCCACCATCAGTGTGCCGCTGGCAAGCATCACAAAAATAAGCAGCTGCATCACCAACCCCAGGTAGGGGAAGTAGTGAGTCACAATACCCACGGCCAGCGCCGCCACACTTGTCGCCAGAAACATAAAGCCACCAAAAAATGCCTCCAGCGCCAGCAACAGCGTTGCCAGACCAAACCAGAGCCAGTAATTTGCCGTCCACAGTTCAAACACTTCCATCTTCTGTTACCGTCGCTGTCATGAAAAAAGGAATTATACGTTGGCAGTCGCCAAACCGATCAAGTTAAGCGAAAATATTGCCATGATATTTATCCTCTCCTCTCGTCCCCGGTCTCATCCGTAAGATGCAATCCATCTGGATCAAACGGTTGTTGCGCCTCAGCGCCCATCTGCCGCTCTGGCTTAACCACGCTATCGGCGCCTTTAGCGGTCGCCGTGCGCTACATAGCCGTCGCACTGAGCTGCTCACCGCCCGCACCAATATTGCGCTCTGCTTTCCGGAACGTTCTGAAAGTGAGCAACAACAGCTGCTGCAACAGACCATGATCGAGCTGGGAAAAACCTTGAGTGAGATCGGCGTGCTCTGGTTTGGTAACAAAGAGCAGATTGAACAACTGATCAGCGAAGTCCATGGCGAAGCGCTTATCAAGGCCGGACTGGCGCGTGGCAAAGGGGTGATCCTCACCTCGCCCCACCTCGGTAACTGGGAGATCATCGGCGCCTACTGCTCCGCGCGCTACCCGATGACCAATCTTTATCGCCCGCCACGGCAACTGGGAATGGATGAGGTGCTGCGCAACTCGCGGGAACGTTTCGGAGCCAAATTGGTTCCCACCAACATCAAGGGGGTGAAAGAACTCTATCAAGCGCTCAACAATAACGAGCTGATAGGCATATTACCGGATCAGGATCCCGGCGAAAACGGTGGCGAATTTGCCCCGTTCTTTGGTATTCAGGCCAATACCATGACACTGTTGTCACGCCTGGCAAAAAAGAGCGGCGCCACTGTGCTCTGCGTCTGGGCCGAGCGGTTACCCAACAGCCGCGGTTTTGCCCTGCACTTTAGCCCGGTGGCAGATGAAATTTATAGCGCTGACGTGCTGACCTCAGTCACCGCGCTCAATCAGGCCGTGGAGGCCGCCATACGCCAGATACCCGCGCAGTATCAGTGGGGCTACAAACGGTTCAAAACACGACCGCCGGGCGAGGCCCAGTTCTACGATTAATCGGCTGCTAAAATAGCAACCGCCAACCGAACAGAAACCAGGAGATGCAGAGATGGGTGCGCAGTGGAAAGTAAAACATAAAGAGATTGCGGCAAATGCCAAAGGGCGCATCTTTGGCAAGCTCGCCAAGGAGATCATTGTTGCCGCACGCAACGGCGCCGATCCCGACATGAACCCACGCCTGCGCCTGGCGGTTGAACAGGCCAAGAAGGCCTCCATGCCCAAAGAGACCCTCGATCGCGCCATCAAAAAAGGGGCCGGACTGCTGGACGCCGGTGTCAATTACGAAAAACTCACCTACGAAGGATTTGCGCCATACCACGTGCCGGTGATTGTTGAGTGCCTGACCGACAACGTCAATCGCACCATCTCCAGCATGCGGGTACTGTTCCGCAAAGGGCAGCTCGGCGCGGCCGGTTCCGTCTCCTGGGACTTCGACCACCTCGGCATGATCGAAGCAACCCCGGATGTAGCCGGCGCCGATCCAGAAGAGGTCGCCATCGAAGTCGGCGCGCAAGATCTGGAACCGGGCGAAGAGGGCGCAACACTCTTCTATACCGATCTCGCTGATCTCGATGCCGTCTCCCGCGCACTGGCCACCCACGGCTTCACCGTGCAGTCAGCACAGTTTGGTTACCTACCTAAAAATCCGGTAACCGTCGGTGATGCAGAGCGCGTCGAGGTAGAAGCATTTTTAAATGCGATGGATGCGGATGATGATGTGCAGCATGTATTTGCAGGGCTGGCGGATTAACGGCTCACCTAAAAACAGCCAGCAAACAGAAGGGGCGCAGTGCGCCCCTTCTGTTTATTGCCCCGCCGCTCTCCATGCACTCTTCACAACATCGGGAGTGAGCGGGACCCTCTTTGGATCCCTTTATAGGGTAAGGAGCTTTTGGCAGGAACAAGTCCCTACGGCAGGTTTGGAGCACGCGTAAAACACAACGAACCACTCAAGGTAAATTCATTACGCGCGGTACATAAATTAATGGTGCCCGTCGCTTGTCCAGTGCCAGTCACCCCCGTAAAGATGCCAGTCCCGCCCACAATATTGATGGTCTCCACTACCGGCAGTGAGCAACCGTCACCAGGTCCCATGACCACGCCGTGATCATTCTTGGTGAAGATTCTATTATCAAGATTCAGCATCATGTGATGATCAAGATAAGTATTTCCCGCGCCGTCAGAAGAGGTGATGGTACCCACCGTGGAGAGAGTGAAAGGTCTCCCTCCCAGACGCACCTTCGTCACACCATGCTGATTCATCGGGTTAATAGAGATCGTGCTGACACTACCCGTTATCGGCAGACAAATCTGCTGGGCATAAACAGTCGAACTTAATACCAACATCGCTCCGGCGCACAGACCCGTAATTATGTTTTTAGCCATGATGGTTCTTTTCCTATGCAAGAGGCGACAACATTGCCGCAGCAGGTACGCTACTCGCCTGAAATGGCAGAGTCAAACCGTAGTGACATGGTTAATTTGGCCGTCTGATTACCGGTGATAACATCACCCTCCAACCTAAAACAGATGACGAAATGACAACGGTCAGGTGGTGATAATAATCCGCACCGCATCCAATCGTGGACTCGCTGCCTCCAGCACCCTGTCCAGCGTCTTCCACTGTTCGGCAAAGAACTGGATCTCTCCGTCAGAGGATGACAGGAGTGTAGTGGCGGGCTATGTCGCAGGTGATATTTGATAAGGCCGGATTATGCAGCCTGCCTAAGCGGTTGGCGCATAACCCGTTATGTTCAAAACGAAATCACCTCGGGTGTCAGAACATTTTGCTCCACGGCAGAAAATCCTAGTCCAAGTTGGCCAGAGTAGTTGTCACCCCAGGAGTAGAGAGAACCATCACGCTTCAGCGCAATGCTGTGATCAGCATAGGCTGAAATTGCTGCCCAATCATTGTCAGCACCTATCCGCACAGGGGTGGATTCGTACTCGGTGGTGCCGTTGCCAAGCTGGCCGGATGAGTTGGCTCCCCAACCCCAAAGGCTGCCATCCGTCTTGATCGCAAGGGTATGACTCGAATTTGCAATAGTGCTCCAGTCACTGTCGTTGCCAATTTGCAGTGGGGTGAGCGCAGTTGCAAATATATTTTGGCCGTTCCAATTGTTACCCCATGCCCACAATGTTCCATCACGCTTGATAGCAAAGGTACGCCCCCCGGGGGATGAAACTTTCACCCAGTTGTCATCAATGCCAATCTGCGTGGGGGTGGTTTTATCGATGGTGGTGCCTTCACCAAATTGCCCAGCGCTATTGTTACCCCAGGCCCATAACGTCCCATCACTTTTGATGGCGACAGTGTGAGCATAGCCTGTATCAACACTGCTCCAGTCAGTGGCGCTACCGATTTGGGTGGGTGTGGTTTTATTCTCTGTTGTACCATCACCGAGTTGGCCATACTGATTTTCCCCCCAAGCCCATAACGTCCCATCGTTTTTGATTGCTAGAGTATGCAATGTACTTGTTGCAACACTCGCCCAGTCAGTGGCGTTATCGAGCTGTATCGGGGTTGCCGTAAACGCCCATGAGCCATTGCCTAAATAAAGCCCCCAAAACCAGAGTGTCCCGTCACTCTTGATTGCTACGCCGCCGTAGGAGGCACCTACACTTCTCCAGCCATTTGTCGTACCAAACTGAAACGGACGGCTCTTGTAGGTGGAGGCTCCAACCCAATCTCTCCCCCAATGCCAAAGGGTGCCGTCACTTTTGATTGCAGTGACGTCGTCCTGCCCGGTTGTTATGTTTGCCCAAATCTCGTCACCCATCTTGGTGGGGATGAAAACTCTGTTTTGCCTCTCACCAGCATCACCATTACCAACCTGGCCGTTGTAGTTATTACCCCAGGCCAAGAGCTCCCCTTGTGTGGTCACTGCAAAGGTGTTGTTCATACTTGCAGAGATGGAGGCCCAATTATTACCACCCCCGACCTGTACGAGCACACCTCTAGCAGACATGGTGCCGTCGCCCAGTTGGCCAGAGCCGTTTCTCCCACCTGCCCAGAGGGTACCATCGTGCTTTAGGGCGACAATGTATTGTTGTCCAGCGGCGACGCTGATCCAGGTATTTTCGCTACCAATTTGAACTGGGGTGGTTATATCCTCATCAGCTTGGCGATAATTCCCAAGTATAGAGTCGATTCCTCCCCACGCCCAAAGTGTGCCATCACGCTTGATGGCCGCAGTAAAATGGTCACCAGCCGCAATGTTTTTCCAGCTGTTCTCGGTACCCATCTGAATCGGGCTAGGCTCGAATTCGGTAATCCAATAATCGGGCTGCCTTTTCCAGGTATGTCCCCATGTCCATAGAGTACCGTCGTGCTTAAGGGCAACCGCGTGATATTCACCCGCCGCAATATTCGACCAGCGGTTATCAACACCAACCTGCACCGGGTTGGTACTCTCCCCCGCACGGTGATAGTTTTCCATCCCCTCCCAGCCAGAACCCCACGCCCATAAGGTGCCGTCATGTTTGATTGCCAGGGTGTGGTCGGCCCCAGCCGCTACGCTTAACCAGTTGCCGTCACTGCCGATCTGCACCGGCGTTGTTCTATTCACGGAGGTATCGTCAGTAGGCCGCGCAAACGGGTTGTATTCGGCCCATTTCGAACCATCGCCCAGCTGGCCAGAACTGTTTCCCCCCCAAGCCCAGAGTGTGCCGTCACTCTTTACCGCCACTGTGTGGTTGCCGCCTGTTGCTGCGCTGGCCCAGTTGCTATCGGTGCCAATCTGCACAGGGGTCGCCTTATCCTCAGTTGTGCCATCGCCCAGCTGGCCAGAATCATTATGACCCCACGCCCAGAGTGTGCCGTCTGCCTTGATCACTACGGTGTGTTTGCTACCACTGCCCGTGGCAACAGTCATTTTTGGTGGCGAAGACGAATCACCACCGCAACCACCAAATAACAGTAGGGTAAGGACAAGAATGAAAATGGTTGTGACGCGCTGGCACCAGTGGTGATTACTGCTTTGGTGATACATAACCCGTTTCCTACCCTGCATCCGGCGTAGTGGTCTGCCGTTTCGTTATTGTTGTTTTGTGGTTACTGCCGGAGAAAGCAAAAGCCTTAGAGGCAATGTGGGTGGATTATGGCAGTGGGAAATGAGGATGAAGTAGGTCGTACTGATTTTACCTCGCCACCTCACCCTCTCCCCCTCAAGGGAGGGGAGGGTTGGAGCTTCTTAGGTCGTGATAATAATCCGCACCGCATCCAGCCTAGGACTCGCTGCCTCCAACACCAGATCCAGGGTCTTCCACTGTTCGGCGAAGAACTGGATCTCTTCGTCACGCACGTTGGGATTGACCTTGCGCAGCGCTTCGAGGCGATTGATTTCGCGCTCTAAGGTTTGGCGGGTCTGTTGGTGGGCGCTGCCGAGCAGTTCGGGCGCTTGTTGGCGGGCGAGTTTGTCGGCGCTGACGATCATGTTGCGCAGCGGTTCGGCGTAGGCGCGGATGATCTTGCCGGCGGTGGCCTTGTCGACCTTGGTGCTGCCCTCGCGGATCAGTTCACTGCTGAGCAGATGGCTCTGGTCTTTACCACTCTGATCGATGACGACACGAATGGTGGTGGGCGGCAGGTAGCGGCTGAGATTGAGTTCGCTGCTGGCGCTGCTTTCAAGCACGTAGATCCCTTCAAGCAGCAGGTTGCCGGCCTTGAAACCACGCGCCTTGAGGGTGGTGATGGTGCTGTTGCCAAGTTCGTTGGTGAGCACCATCTCCATGGCGCCGCGCACCATCGGGTGTTCCCAGGTGATGTAGTGCATATCTTCGTTGGCGAGCGCGGTGGCGCGGTCGCAGGTGATCACCATGCCCTCTTCGTGCAGACCGGGAAAGGCGTGTTGCATCCTTTCGCCCTGGCTGATGAGGAAACTCTGTTCGCCATGCTCTTCCATGTCGACGCCGTAGCAGTCGTAGAGGTGTTCGAGGTAGTCGGCCAGGTCGTTGTTTTCATCTTCGGCCAGCGCCAGTGCCTTGAGGTTGTTGGCGATAAGCGGACGGCAGGAGTTGTATTCGAGCAGCCGGTCGCGACCGCGTTGCAGGCGGTCGTTCATTTCGTTATAGAGCTGCTGGGTGGTGGCGATGAGCGCCATCAACTCCTCGGGGCTGGTCTCCAGTTGGTGCAGCGCCTCGAGCAGTGTGGCGCGCACCTGCACAAAGACGCTGTGGCCCGCCGGGCAGGTATGTTCAAAGGCGCTTAAGCCCTGGTGATACCACTGCTGCATGATCTCCTGGGCGCTGCCTTCAAGATAGGGGACGTGCAGCTGGATGGTTTCGCTCTGGCCGATGCGGTCGAGGCGGCCGATGCGCTGCTCCAGCAGGTCGGGGTTGAGTGGCAGGTCAAACAGCACCAGATGGTGGGCGAACTGGAAGTTGCGCCCCTCGCTGCCGATCTCGGAACAGATCAGCACCTGGGTGCCAAAATCCTGGTCGGCAAAGTAGGCGGCGGCGCGGTCGCGCTCGATGATGCTCATCTCTTCATTGAAGACGGCGGCGTGGATGCCGGTCTTGATCATTAATGTCTCTGAGAGATCCATGGCGGTGTCGGCGCTGGCGGTGATCACCAGCACCTTGGCGGGGCGCAGCTGTTTGAGTTGGTCACCAAGCCACTGCACACGCGGGTCGATCTCGGTCCAGCGCGGGGTATTGTCGCTGGCGGCCTGGTAGAGCAGTTCGGGGCTGAGCAGCAGCTGCGGCTCGCCAATGGCGCTGCCCTGAAAGGCGCGCAGGCAATCGCCGTACTGCTCCGGCAGTGGCAGGGCATAGGTATGCAGCTGACGGCCAGGGAACCCCTTGATGGCGGAACGGGTATTGCGGAACAGCACGCGGCCGGTGCCGTGGCGGTCGAGCAGATGCTCAACCAGGGCGCGGCGGGCGTCGCCCTGATGTTGTTCGCTAGCTTTGGAATCACTGAGCTTTAACAACAGCTCAGCATTGTCGCCTTCGCTGAAGGTGGACTCGAGAATGGCGTGGGCGGCGGCGCTGATGGGCTGATCGCCGAGCAGCTCTTCCACCGCCTGGGCGATTGGTTCGTAGTGTTTTTCCTCTTCGACAAAGGTCTCGAAGTCGGGAAAGCGGTTGGGGTCGAGCAGGCGCAGACGGGCGAAGTGGCCAGCCTTGCCCAGCTGTTCCGGCGTGGCGGTGAGCAGCAGCACGCCCTTAATCTGGGCGGCGAGTCTTTCGATCAGTTCGTACTCCAGGCTTGGCTGCTCCTCCGACCACTGCAGGTGGTGCGCCTCATCCACAACCAGCAGATCCCAGCCAGCGGTCTGCAGCTGCTTGTAACGTTTGGGGTCGCTGCTGAGGAAATCCAGACTACAGAGCGCCAGCTGTTCACTCTCGAAGGGGTTCTCGTCAGCGTCGTCGATGGCGTGGCAGCGATCTTCATTGAAGATGCTGAAGTGCAGGTTGAAGCGCCGCAGCATCTCCACCAGCCACTGGTGTACCAGACTCTCCGGCACCACAATCAGCACCCGCTGCGCCAGTTCGCTGAGCAGCTGCTGATGAATGATCATGCCCGCCTCGATGGTTTTGCCTAGCCCCACCTCATCGGCCAGCAGCACCCGTGGTGCATAACGGCCCGCCACTTCGTGGGCGATGTAGAGCTGATGCGGGATCAGGCTGGTGCGCACGCCGGTGAGGCCACGCAATTCAGAGTGCCCGAGGCGGTTGGCGTATTGCAGGGTGCGGCAGCGCAATTCGAAACGTTTGTTGGCATCTATCTGGCCACTGAGCAGACGTTCGCTGGGACGGTTGAGCTGGATGAAACTGTCGAGATGGCCTTCGGCCAGCTCTGCGGCGGTGCCATCGTCACGTTTACCGAGGTAGGTGATCAGGCCATTCTCTTCGCGCACCGACTCGATACGCAGCTGCCACCCTTCGTGGCTCAGGACGCTGTCGCCCAGCGCAAACAGGGCGCGCCGCAGCGGCGCCGTGGCTGTGGCATAGAGGCGGGTCTCACCCGTGGCAAGGTAGACCACCGTGACGGTGCGTTGATCACAGGAGAGCACTGTGCCCAAACCCATCTGTAATTCCGCATCACTGATCCAACGCTGTCCGGGGAGATAATTTTGCATCGATCACGACTCCATACTGCTGCTAGAGGGGGGCATATGGTAGTGGATTTGCCTGGATAAATCTTAATTGATTGCTTGGGCGGCGGGCGATTGCCGCTATATTTGCCAGCGTGGCAGCTCAAAATAGAAGCTGGCGCC
>CAMTXZ010000171.1:0-27560 GCA_947085765.1 uncultured Chromatiaceae bacterium
CCAACAGCACCACCCAGAACCCCCACTTGGTGAACCACTCTATGGCGGATTGAAACCGATCCCAGTAACCAAACTGATGCAGCCAAGGTTCTACGAGTTCAAAGGCAAACATGCCCACCAGATAACCGAACACCCCGCCCAACACCGAGGCAGCTGTGGTAATTGCGGCATAACGCCATGCACGCTGGGGCTTTGCCAAGGTCATGGGGGCCAGCATCACATCGGGAGGGATGGGGAAAAAGGATGACTCAGTAAAGCTCAACGCCGCTAAATACCAAACAGCATAACGGTGTTGAGCCCAAAGCAGTGTCCGGTCATAAACAAGGGAGAAGAACTTCATCAGCAGTTTCCAGATAGCAATGGCACAAAACTAACCTCTTCAATCACTACCCGTTCCAACCCTTTTTCTGTGCGTGTCACCAGATTCAACTGTTGTTTACCACTGGCGCCAACGGGAACGATCAACCGCCCCCCCTCGGCCAGTTGTGCCAACAGCACCTCAGGTATCTCAGTGGGAGCTGCGGTTACAATGATGGCATCGAAGGGACCGTGCTCTTTCCAGCCCGAGTGACCATCATAATGTTTGAGTCGAACGTTATAGAGTTTCAACTCACGCATGCGCTGCCGGGCACGGTTTAAAAGCGCGCCAATACGTTCGATGCTGAATACCTGCTCTACCAGCTGCGCCAGAATGGCTGCCTGATAACCGGAACCGGTACCGATCTCCAGCACCTTGTCAGTCGGGCCACTCTCAAGCAGTAACTGGGTCATTCGGGCAACGATATAAGGTTGCGAGATGGTCTGACCAAAGCCAATAGGCAGTGAGGTGTCATCATAGGCGCGACTCGCCAGCGCCTCATCAACAAATATATGACGCGGTGTATTCCTAATCACATCAAGGACAGCACGATTGCTAATGCCGGCGTCACTCAAACGAGTGATCAAACGCTCACGGGTGCGCTGCGAGGTCATACCGATGCCGCGGAATTGGCTGACAGTCAAGTTACTCAACCCCTTTCAGCCAATTCGCCACCTGCTCCAGGGCAGTGTAGCGGGTCAGGTCAATCTGTATTGGAGTGACCGATACCCGGTTATAACGAACCGCATGAAAATCTGTGCCCGGCCCCGCATCCTGCTCCAGCCCGGCCGGCCCAATCCAATAAATATCGCGGCCACGTGGATCCATGGTTTTTATCACCGCCTCAGACTTGTGGCGTCGACCCAAACGGGTCGCCTCAAACCCTTCAAGCTGATCCCAGGGAACATTGGGCACATTGACGTTAAGAATAGTGTCAGCCGGCAGTGGATCACACTGCAACTGTTTGATCAGCATAATCGCAGCACGGGCAGCGGTCTCATAATGGATCAGATTCTCCCCCGACAATGAGACAGCAATGGCCGGATAACCGAGAAAACGTCCCTCTGTCGCGGCTGCCACAGTACCGGAATAGAGTACATCATCCCCCAGGTTGGCCCCGGCATTAATGCCGGCCACCACCATGTCAGGGGCAAAATCGAGCAGGCCGGTGAGTGCAAGATGAACACAGTCTGTCGGCGTGCCATCAACAAAAGTCACTCCAGGAGTGACTTCGGTGGCGCGTATTGGGTATTCCAGCGTCAGTGAATTACTGGCGCCACTACGGTTACGCTCCGGCGCCACCACAGTGACCTCCGCGATGCCCCGTAACGCCTCAGCCAGGCAGCGTATGCCAGCGGCCTGATAACCATCATCATTACTAACCAGGATGCGCATCAGGTGCCTCTATAAACATGCAAACAGGTGCTACGTAGAACCAGTGGTTACATAACAACAATACACCACTGCATCAACGCAGCGGGGAAGATCCCCAGCGCCAGCATGCCCAGGCTATTGAGTGAAATAACGATGCGCATATCCATGCCAGCTTCAATCTTAGCGCTCTCTTGCGGTTTGTCGAAGTACATCGTTTTGATAATACGCAGGTAGTAGAAGGCGCCAATGACTGAGAAGATTACCGCAGTCACCGCCAACCAGACCATGTCAACCTGCACAATAGACTGCAATACCGAGAGCTTGGCATAAAAACCGACCGTTGGTGGCACACCCGCCATCGAGAACATCAGGATCATCATCATCGCTGCCAACCACGGGCTGCGCTCATTGAGCCCCTTGAAGTCATCAATATTGTCTGCCTCAAAACCAGAGCGGCTGAGCACGATAATCATACCAAACCCACCCATGCTCATCAGTGAATAGACCACCACATAGAACATCGAGGCTGAGTAACCATTCTCAGTTCCGGAGAGGATGCCCAGCAGGATAAAACCGACGTGAGAGATAGTGGAATAGGCCAGCATACGTTTAATGTTGGTCTGGGCAATCGCGACCACGTTACCTATTACAATAGAGAGAATCGCCAATACAACAAGCATCGACTGCCAATGGCTGTGCAGATCTCCCAACCCCTCCACCAATAGACGCATCACCATGGCAAAGGCCGCAATCTTAGGCGCAGCACCTATATACATGGTCACCGAGGTAGGGGCGCCGTGATAAACATCAGGGATCCACATGTGGAACGGTACTGCACCAAGCTTAAATGCCATACCCACTACAGTAAACGCCAGCCCTACCAGCAAAATAATATTGTCCGGATTCTGTGCCACTACACTGCTGATAGTCGCCAGATCAAGACTCGCCGCAACACCATAAAGCAGAGACATACCATAAAGCAGCATGCCCGAAGCCAGCGCTCCCAGAACAAAATACTTCATCGCCGCTTCAGTAGAACTCAATGAGTCGCGCTGAAAAGCGACCATGGCATACAGCGACAGAGACAACAGCTCCAACCCCATGTAAAGCGTCAACATGCTATGGGCAGAGACCATTACCATCATGCCAAGCACGCCAAACAGGCCCAGCACAAAGTATTCACCCTTAAATAGACCACGTTGTTTGAGGTACTGGCGCGAGTAGATAAAAACCACTGCGGTGATCAGATAGATAAAGACCTTAAGCACGTTGCCCATAGGGTCGCTGACAAAAGTGTCATTAAAGGTTAACACCCGAGCGTTTTCCGACAGGCTAATCGTCAGTATCATCGCCCCTACCAGGGTACCGATTGCCAGCACAAAGGTGACTATACGGTCATTGTCTTTGATAAACAGATCAAATATCAAAATGACACACGCCATGGTCAGCACGAATATTTCGGGCATAGCTGGCACAAAATTCGGTATTTCAAAATTCACCATAACGATTTTTCTCTTAGCCTTCTGTGCTTTTGTTCTGTTACAGCTTGGATGTCACTGCTTGTTGCAGCAAATGTTCAACCGTCGGATGCATCACCTCGAGCAATGGTGCAGGCCAGATACCAAACAGCAGAATCAACATTGCCAGTGAACCCAATACCAGCGTCTCGCGGGCATTAATATCTTTGAGTGCTGCCACATTTTCGTTTTTAACTTCGCCAAAGACGACCCGTTTCACTAACCACAGACTATATGCCGCACCTAGAATCAGTGTTGTTGCCGCCAGAAAGGCGTACCAGAAGTTTGCCTGGAAGGCGCTGAGTATCACAAAAAACTCGCCTACAAAACCTGATGTTCCGGGCAATCCGGCGTTGGCCATGGCGAAAAAAACCATAAACGCTGCAAACCAGGGCATGGTATTCGCCACACCACCATAATCACTGATCCTGCGACTGTGCATACGGTCATACAGCACACCAATACAGAGGAACATCGCACCGGAGATAAAGCCATGGGAGATCATCTGCACCATCGCCCCTTCCATACCTAATGCAGCGCCCGAGGTACTACCCGTCTGCTGATAGATACCAAAGACCAGGAAGAAACCAAGCGTCACAAAACCCATATGAGAGATTGATGAATAGGCCACCAGCTTTTTCATATCCTCCTGCACCAGCGCCACCAGTCCAATGTAAACCACTGCCACCAACGACATCGTGATCACCAGCCAGTCGAGTTCGCTGCTGGCATCGGGAGTGATTGGCAACATAAAACGCAGGAAGCCATAAGCCCCCAGTTTCAACATGATAGCCGCCAGGATTACAGAGCCTCCAGTAGGTGCTTCAACGTGGGCATCAGGCAGCCAGGTGTGTACTGGCCACATTGGCACCTTAACCGCAAAGGCAATCAGGAACGATAAGAAGATCAGGATCTGGGCAGTCAGTCCAAGCTGTACTGCCTGGAAATCCAGGATCGAGAAGTTACCAGTCTGGAAATAGAGGTAAATCAAGGCAATCAGCAGGAATACCGAACCAAAAAATGTGTAGAGGAAAAATTTGATGGTGGCATAAACACGCCGCACACCACCCCAGATCCCAATCACCAGGAACATCGGAATCAGCATCCCTTCCCAGAACACATAGAAAAGCACCGCATCCAGCGCTGCAAAAACGCCGTTCATCATGCCTTCCATAATCAGAAAACAGGCCATGTACTGAGCGGTTTTATGGTCAATCACTTCCCACGCTGCAATCACCACCAGAATGGTTGTAAAGGTAGTGAGCAGAATCAGCGGCATGGAGACACCATCTATCCCGACGTGATAGAAGACATTAAACGCAGGTATCCATGAGACATGCTCAACAAACTGCATCTCATGAGTGGAAAGGTTAAAGCCGGTATAAAGTGGAATTGATACCACAAAGGCAACAATTGCCCACGCCAATGATGACCAGCGTACTAAACTCTTATTGCCGGTGGCACCTAGCGCCAATACCATCAGACCGCCAATAATAGGCAGCCAGATAACTAAACTGAGGAGCGGTAAATCTGACATTCAATCCAATCCCTTTATTCTTATGCGTAGGCCAGCAGCCAACTCATCAATACCAGCAAGCCAATAATCATCGCAAAGGCGTAATGGTAGAGATAGCCTGTTTGCAGATTGCGGAGCCTACCGGCCACTCGGCCAATTAGATTGGCAGTACCATTGACCATAATTCCATCAATACCTTTTACATCACCCACCTGCCAGAAAAAATTACCGGCCTTAAGGCTGCCCATCGCAAAAACAGCGGCATTGAACTTATCAAAAAAGTAAGCATTGTCGAGGACATTGTAGATCCCCTCAAAACGGGCCTTGAGCTTCGCTGGCAGTTCTGGCCGTTTCATGTAGAGATACCAGGCAGTGAAAACACCTGCCATTGCCAGCCAAAACGGTGGCGCCATCACTCCATGTACAACAAAGTTCACAACACCCGTGTAATGTTCTCCCAGACGGGCCAATACATCATTATTTTCACTGACAAAGATGGTACTGCCAAAGTAGTCGCCAAACAGCAGTGGACCAACAGCCATCGCGCCTATCACCACAGATGGGATCGCCAACAGTATCAAGGGCAGTGTTATCACCGCCGGTGATTCGTGCAGATGCTCCTGGGTATGATGATCCATCCGCTCTTTACCATGGAACACCAGGAAGAACATTCGGAAGCTATACAGTGCTGTGACAAACACACCGATTAATACCGACACATAAGCAAATGTCGCCGCTGGATTATCTGAAGCATGCACCGCTTCGATAATGGCATCCTTTGAAAAGAAACCAGAGAAGCCGGGAAAACCAATCAGCGCCAGAGAGCCGATCAACATACACCAGTAGGTGATCGGCATGTATTTCTTCAAACCACCCATTTTACGAATGTCTTGTTCATGATGCATCGCCACAATCACCGAACCCGCCGCCAGGAACAGCAGCGCCTTAAAGAAGGCGTGAGTCATCAGATGAAAAATACCTGCTGCATAGGCCGAGGCTCCCAGTGCAACCGTCATATAACCGAGCTGTGACAGCGTCGAATAGGCAATCACACGTTTGATGTCGTTCTGAATCAGGCCAAGGAAGCCCATAAACAAGGCTGTGATAGCACCAATCACCAGTACAACACTCAAGGCAGTTGTTGACAACTCAAACAGCGGCGACATACGTGCCACCATATAGATACCTGCGGTCACCATGGTGGCCGCATGAATCAATGCAGAAATAGGGGTCGGACCTTCCATTGAGTCCGGCAACCAGACATGCAATGGAACCTGTGCTGATTTACCCATGGCGCCAATAAAGAGCAGGATGCAGATAACCGTCATCAACGACCAGTCCACTCCAGGTATGAGTTGAATGGTCAACCCCGCCATATCGGGTGCGGCCTTAAATACATCTGCATAGTCAAGGCTATTGAAATACATCAATACCGCAGCTATCCCAAGCAGAAAACCAAAGTCACCCACACGGTTAACAAGAAACGCCTTCATGTTGGCGTAGATGGCTGTCTCTTTTTTATACCAAAAACCGATCAGAAGATAAGAGACCAAGCCAACCGCTTCCCAACCAAAAAAGAGCTGCATGAAATTGTTGGCCATCACCAGCATTAACATCGAGAAGGTGAAGAGTGAAATATAGCTAAAGAAACGTTGATAGCCTGGATCATCACGCATATAACCAACGGTATAAATATGCACCATCAGTGAAACAAACGTCACTACCATCATCATAGTGGCCGTCAGTTCGTCGACCAGAAAGCCCACTTCAAAAGAGATGCCGTCACTCACTGCCCAGCTATAGACAGTTGCGTTATAGATATCACCGTTGTTAAGAATAATATTATTAAAAACAAAAGCTGAAAGGCCAAAGGCAATTGCCACGCCAATGATGGTTACCCAATGGGCGCCGCTGCGACCCACCTGTTTACCAAACAGACCGGCGATGATCGCACCAATCAGGGGGGCCAAGACAATTCCGAGATAGATATTTTCCATAATTATTCTGCCCTATCCCTTCAACGTATCGAGTTTTTCTACATTGATAGTGCGGCGGTTACGGAACCACACCACCAAAATTGCCAGGCCAATCGCCGCTTCGGCCGCAGCCACAGTCAGTATAAAGAAAACAAACACCTGCCCCGAAAGGTCACTCAAGAAATAGGAGAAGGCAACAAAGTTCATATTGACAGCCAAGAGCATCAACTCAATCGCCATCAGTAAGACAATGACATTTTTTCTATTCAGAAAAATGCCAGCCACGCCTATACAAAAGAGGATGGCGCCCAGCGCCAAAAAATGTGACAGTGAAATCATGCTTCCCTATAACCCCAGTCTGGTGTGATCCGCTTATTCAGCGGAACCACTATTATTTTTTTCGGCCGCCATCTTTACGATGCGGACACGGTCATTACGACGAACAGCCACCTGTTTGCTGATGTCCTGGAATTTAGTATTGGGGCGCCGACGCAGGGTTAGAGTAATAGCCGCAATAATTGCAACCAACAAAACTACCGCCGCCAACTCAAAAGCGTAGACATATTCCGTGTAAAGCACACGACCCAACTCTTTGGTATTACTGTAATCAGCAGCATGACGCACTGGCGCAGGCATCTGTTCAAGGCCGAACTCTTTCCTGCCCACAACGGCTATCAGTTCAAAAACCACGATCAGCGCCACCGGCACACCTACGTACGCATTTTTGACAAAGCCTTCGCGCAGTACCGAGATATTGATATCAAGCATCATTACCACAAACAGGAACAGCACCATCACCGCACCGACATAGACCAGCACCAGGGTGATAGCGAGAAACTCTGCCTCCAACATCAACCAGATAGCTGCGCTGGTAAAAAAAGCCAGTACCAGAAACAGCACTGCATGCACCGGATTACGCACAGTAATAACCGCTAACGACGATGCTATCAGCACCGCGGAAAAGAGATAAAAAATTATTGATTCCATATCGTATCGCTCGCTTAACGGTAGGGTGCGTCTTCGGCCCGGTCTGCCGCAATCTGCGACTCAAGACGGTCACCCACAACCAATAACTTATCTTTGGTCATAATCTGCTCACCACGCTTTTCGAAGTGGTACTCAAATTCGCGGGTCTCAACAATTGCATCCACGGGGCACGCCTCTTCACACAAACCACAATAAACACATTTAAAAAGATCAATATCGTAACGGGTGGTACGACGTGTGCCGTCATCACGCTGATCAGATTCAATAGTGATTGCCAGTGCCGGGCAGGTCGCTTCACACAACTTGCAGGCAATACAACGCTCTTCACCATTTGGATAACGACGTAATGCATGCAGGCCACGAAAACGCGCCGATTGCGGCGTCTTCTCTTCCGGATACTGAACCGTAATCTTTCTGGCGAAGAAATATTTGCCGGTCAGCTTCAGACCTAGCAATAACTCCCACAACATAAAACTTTTAACGTAATGGCGCATCATACTCATGTTAGGTCGCTCCTTACTTAATCGAACCAGGGACCAACGTGACCCATAATGAAGAGGCCCACCACCACTATCCAGACAATAGTCACAGGTATAAAGACCTTCCAGCCCAAACGCATGATCTGGTCATAACGATAACGGGGGAAAGTTGCCCGGAACCACAAAAACAGAAACAGAAAAATCGCTGTTTTAAGTAGCAGCCAGACGATACCAGGAACCCAGGAGAATAGTGCACCAAGCACGGGGATCCCTTCAAAGGGTGATAGCCAACCGCCCATGAACATAATGGATGTCAGCACCGCAATCAGAATCATGTTGGCATACTCAGCCAGGAAGAATACGGCAAAAGTCATGCCCGAATATTCAACATGAAAGCCAGCCACAATTTCAGACTCGCCTTCAGCCACGTCAAATGGTGCGCGGTTGGTCTCGGCAACACCCGATATGAAATAGACTACAAACAGCGGCAACAGCGGCAACATAAACCAGTTAACAAACCCCCACTCCCCTTTCTGCGCCAGCACTATCTCTTGCAAGTTGAGACTGCCCGCCGCCATCAATACACCGACCAGGGCAAAACCCATGGCAATTTCATACGACACAACCTGTGCAGAAGAGCGCATCGCTCCTAGAAACGCGTATTTGGAGTTAGAGGACCAGCCCGCAATAATGACCCCGTAGACACCCATGGAGGTCATCGCCAAAATATAGAGCAGACCCGCATCCACGTTGGCCAATACCATACCCTCGTCAAAAGGGATAACAGCCCAGGCAGCCAATGCTGGTCCCAGCGTAAGAATCGGCCCCAGAATAAAAAGTATTCGATTGGAGTTGGTCGGGATGATGATCTCTTTGAGCGCCAACTTCAGACCATCGGCAATCGGTTGCAGCAACCCTCGAGGACCTACACGATTTGGCCCAATACGTACCTGTATATAACCAATCACCTTACGCTCAGCGAGCGTGAGGTAGGCAACCGACAACATGATCGGCACCACAATGGCTACAATTTTGAGAACTATCTGCAACAGCTCAGGGAGCTGGTTCCATAGTGTCAGCAAAGCATCAATCATTCTTCTTTTCTCGTCTTCGCTTTTTTATACGGGTTTAATGGCTATAGCCGCGCCGTTGATTCCGAAACCGGACACGCCCGGCAGACCTGCCGGCAACCAGACCACGCCGTCTGCGACGCGATTATCAATGATAAGTGGCAGTACACGACGCTCATCGCCCTGGCTTATCTCTACGTTTTCCGCATCCGCCACCCCTAGTGCGACAGCAATGCTGGCATTGATACGAACAGTGGCTGCATTACCATGGACAGTCGCTTGCAGCGCTGGCGCACGCCGCACGGTGGCGTCCGTTGCATAAGTAGCCATATCAGCAATACGTACCAGCGCAGGGCCGTTGTTGGTTAATGCTATGGGACAAACCCACTCAGCCGACTCAGACTGAACAGTGCTGGTAAGCGCCTTTAGTTCATCGCGCACCTCTTCTGAAGAGAGGTATTCGAAGCCATGCAGCTCAAACAGGTTGCCCAACACACGTAATACCTTCCAGGCGGGACGACTCTCTCCAAGGGGTTTTACTGCACCCTGGAAACTCTGCCAGCGCCCTTCAACATTTACATAGGTGCCTGACGTCTCGGTAAACGGCGCAACGGGCAAAATCACATCGGCATAAGCGAGCATGGCATCATTTTTATAAGCCGCCAGGGTCACTACAAAATCGGCGTCATTAAGTGCGGTCAAGGCAGCCGCCGGATTGGCAACATCCAACTCAGGTTCAATACCATGCAGCAAATAACCAGCCAGCCCCTGCTTAAACATTGTTTGTGCGTCAAGACCAAAACTTGCACCTTTGCCTGCTGCAGCACGGTGTGGCAAGGCCCCAGCCAAGTAACCACCGGCGCTATTGGCACCCGTCGTCAAAGAACCAAACGTGGCGTCACTCATGGTGGCAATAGCCTGCCCCAACGCCCGCAATGTCGCGGCGTTGGGTAGTGATTCAGCATAGCTACCAAACAACACAGTAGACTTGGCTGAGGTTTTTAACGCAGCCGCCATCTGACGCGCTGCATCTGTCACTTCAACACTGGCAAGCAAACCATCCAATCCTTGTGGCGCTGTAGCTCCTGCCTCCTGCAAAGCTTTGACTACAGCCGCTAAAACATCTTCCATCGCAGCAGGGGCAGCAATAGCTTTGGCATGTGTCTTAAAGGTGAGATCATAATCGATAGGATTGACAAACATTACTTTGGCGCCGTTCATGGCAGCCTTGCGAATGCGCAGACCGATAATAGGTTGCTCCATACGCACATTGGAACCGATCAGTAGCGCCGCTTTTACCGTATCGATATCACTGATCGATTGTCCCAGCGACGGGTAGAGCGGCATCTGTGCCTGATCGGAAAAATCCTGCTGCTACACACGGAAGTCGACATTGGCACTGCCCAAACCGCGCACCAGCTTCTGTAATAGATACATCTCTTCGGTAGTAGCGCTGGCGGAAGTCAATGCACCTAGCTGTGCAGCACCCTTGTTCTCGACCACAGTTTTCAATCCGCTGACAGCAAACTCAAGTGCCGTCTGCCAGTCACACTCAACCCAGTCATCACCATGTTTGATCATGGGTACACTGATCCGATCCGGGCTGTTTACCCCTTCATAACTGAAGCGGTCCCGATCCGAAATCCACGTCTCATTGATTGATTCATTCTCTTGCGGTGTAACGCGACGCACCTGACTGCGCAATGATTCAACATGAATATTAGAACCGACACAATCATGTGGCGCAATCGAGTTGATTTTGTCCATTTCCCAACTGCGAGCGTGAAAACGGAACGGTTTGGAAGTCAAGGCACCTACTGGACAGAGGTCAATGATGTTGCCCGAAAGTTCAGAGGTCATCGCCTTGGCGATATAGGTACCAATCTGCATGTGTTCACCACGGCCAGTGGCGCCCAGTTCACGCACACCCGCTATCTCCTGGCCAAAACGGATACAACGGGTACAGTGGATACAACGTGTCATGTCAGTGGCGACCAGCGGGCCGATATCCTTGTCCTTCACTACACGTTTTTTTTCACCATACTGTGAATGCGAACTGCCATAACCCATGGCCAGATCCTGCAGGTCACACTCACCGCCCTGGTCGCAGATAGGACAGTCGAGTGGGTGATTAATAAGCAAAAACTCCATGACCCCCTTTTGGGCAGCCACAGCTTTTTTCGAACGGGTATACACCTTCATGCCATCAGTAATGGGAGTGGCGCAGGCGGGCAGCGGCTTCGCAGCCTTCTCCACTTCCACTAAACACATACGGCAGTTGGCCGCAACCGATAGCTTTTTGTGGTAGCAAAAACGGGGGATAGGAATACCGGCATCATCAGCGGCTTCAATAATCATTAAGCCATCCGTTGCCTCGATCTTTCTACCGTCAATCTCTATTTTTACCATCAAGTATCCCGTTACCCTTATCTAATCCAACGAATTCAATGCATACATTCACATGCACAATTCATGATCAGACCATGCATTTGCCATGATCGATGTGATATTGAAACTCATCGCGGAAGTGTTTGATAAAACTTGCCACCGGCATCGCCGCTGCATCACCGAGCGCACAAATGGTGCGACCCATGATCTTTGCTGCCACATCATCAAGTTTATCCAGATCGCCCTGCTGACCATGGCCATGCTCAATGCGATGTACAACACGTGATAACCAGCCCGTACCTTCGCGGCACGGCGTGCATTGACCACAGGACTCTTCGTAATAAAAGTGTGAGAGCCTCGATAACGCCTTGACCATACAGGTGCTGTCATCCATAACGATGACCGAACCGGCACCCAGCATGGAACCGGCCTTACTGATAGAGTCATAGTCCATGGTCACATCCATCATGATATGCCCCGGCAATACAGGCGTCGAAGAACCACCTGGGATAACTGCCTTAAGTTTGTGCCCGGTACGAATACCGCCCGCCATCTCCAGCATCTCAGCAAAAGGAGTGCCCATCGGAATCTCATAATTGCCTGGTTTATTAACATGGCCAGTGACAGAAAAGAGCTTAGGACCGCCGTTATTAGGTTTGCCAATCTCGAGAAACCACTGTCCACCCTCGGACAAAATCTGCGGGATCGATGCCAATGTCTCGGTATTGTTAATTGTTGTCGGACGGCCGTAAAGACCATAACTGGCCGGGAATGGCGGTTTAAAACGGGGCTGACCCTTTTTACCTTCCAGGGACTCCAGCAGTGCAGTCTCTTCACCGCAGATGTAGGCACCCGCACCCAAGTGCACATCAAGATCGAAGTCAATGCCGCTACCCATGATGTTCTTGCCCAGGAGTCCTGCAGCACGCGCCTCTTCAATGGCGCTCTGGAAACGTTCATACGGCTCCCAGAACTCACCCCGAATATAGTTATAACCTTTGGTTGCACCAATGGTGTAACCAGCTATCGCCATACCTTCAATCAGCTGGTGAGGATTAAAGCGGAGTATGTCGCGATCTTTACAGGTCCCTGGCTCACCCTCATCTGAATTACAGACAATATATTTCTGGCCCGCAGAGTTACGTGGCATAAAACTCCACTTAAGCCCGGTAGGGAATCCTGCACCACCACGACCACGCAGCGCTGAGATCTTCACCTGTTCGATAATTGTCTCAGCAGAAGTCCTCTCCTTGAGAATCTTTCTCCACTGCTCATAACCGCCAGTGCTCTGATATACATCCAGCGTCCACGGCTTGTCGAGATGGTTATTGCGAAAACAGATTTCATTGGCCATAAGGTTTTACTCGAGACTTTCCAAAATGGAGTCTATCTTCTCCGGCGTCAGATCTTCGTAATATACACGTCCAATCTGCATCATTGGCGCGCCCGCACAGGCACCAAGGCACTCCACCTCTTTCATGCTGAACTTGCCATCTGCGGTCATCTCACCAAACTTAATATCCAGTCTCTCTTCCAGATGTTTAACCACCTCTTCAGAGCCACGCAGCAGACAGGAGATATTGGTACAGACACAAACCTTGTGACGTCCGACAGGTTTAAGTTCATACATGGAGTAAAAAGTTGCCACCTCGTAGACGGCAATGGCTGGCATATCCAGATACTCCGCCACCGCATCCATTAAATCATCAGTGAGCCAACCGCCATTCTGATCCTGCAAAATTCGCAGCGCCGCCATAGAGGCAGACTGCTTCTGCTCTGCTGGATACTTGGCAACCCACATGTCGATTTCGGCACGAGATGCAGCCGTAATCAAATCTAACTTGCTCTGGGACAACAGTTGGGACATCAGCGATCCACCTCTCCAAACACAATGTCTTGGGTACCAATAATTGTGACAACATCGGCAATCATATGGCCACGTGCCATCTCATCCAAACCTGCCATATGGGCAAAGCCAGGCGCTCGAATCTTCATACGATAGGGTTTGTTTGCACCATCCGAAACAAGATAGACACCAAACTCACCTTTGGGATGCTCAACCGCTGCGTAAGCTTCGCCTACGGGCAGGCAATACCCTTCGGTATAAAGTTTGAAATGGTGGATCAAGGCCTCCATGTCTTCCTTCATCAATCCACGGTCCGGAGCGGAGACCTTATAATTATCGACTTTGATGGGGCCTGGATTTTTACGCAACCACTCAACACATTGTCGAACAATTCGATTAGATTGTCGCATCTCTTCAACACGCACCAAATATCGATCGTAACTATCCCCTTCAACGCCCACCGGGATATCGAAATCAAGACGATCATAAACTTCATAAGGCTGTTTTTTGCGCAGATCCCACTCAATGCCTGAACCTCTCAACATCGGTCCGGTAAACCCCATCTGCAGGGCCCGTTCCGGCGACACTACACCAATACCAACAGTGCGTTGTTTCCAGATACGATTATCTGTCAGGAGAGTTTCATATTCATCAACATAGGTGGGGAAGCGCTGGGTAAAATCTTCAATGAAATCGAGCAGTGAGCCCTGTCGATTACGATTCATGCGCTCAACATCGCGGGCATTATGCCACTTAGAGGGTTGATAATGCGGCATGCGATCCGGCAGATCGCGAGCAACCCCACCCGGGCGGTAATAAGTGGCATGCATACGAGCACCTGAAACCGCCTCATACGCATCAAGCAGGTCTTCACGTTCACGGAAGGCATACAAAAACACCGTCATCGCGCCGATATCAAGTGCATGTGCGCCAAGCCACAGCAGATGATTGAGGATGCGTGTCATCTCATCAAACATGACGCGGATATACTGTGCCCGCAACGGTATTTCCAGCCCCAGCAACTTTTCGATTGCCAAAACATAACCATGCTCATTGCACATCATAGAGACATAGTCGAGACGATCCATATAACCGATATTATGGTTATAGGGTTTGCCTTCAGCAAGTTTCTCAGTGGCACGATGCAGAAGACCAATATGAGGATCAGCGCGCTCAATGACTTCGCCATCAAGCTCCAGCACCAGACGCAACACACCATGTGCAGACGGATGCTGTGGGCCAAAGTTCATAGTGTAGTTACGAATCTCAGCCACGATCAGTTACCCTTTGCCATTTCTTCGTAGCGGTTATCATCACGAATCACACGCGGCACATTAATGCGCAACTCGATCGACACCGGCTCATAAATCACACGTTTACGCTCAGGGTCGTAACGCATCTCTACCTGTCCAATCAATGGGAAATCTTTACGAAATGGATGCCCGATAAAACCATAATCGGTCAAGAGACGACGCAAATCAGGATGCCCCTCAAAAAGAATACCAAACAGGTCAAATGCCTCACGCTCATACCAGTTGGCCGCACTCCATATATTGGTAACCGAGCTAACCTTAGGTTCGTCATTATCAACAAAGGTACGCACACGCAGACGTACATTATGTTTAATAGAAAGCAGATGATAGACAACGGCAAAACGCTGTCCCTGCCAAGCGCCATCGCCATACTCAAGATAATCAACACCACAAAGATCGATCAGCTGCTCAAAGTGCAGATCAACATCATCACGCAGCGCGGTGCACACTTCAATCAACTGAGCGGGAGGTATCTCAATCGTCACTTCACCAACCGCAGTATTACAGTGACCCAGACCTTCCCCAAAACGGGTGTGAAGGCGTTCGACTAATTTCTCAAGCGTAATGGACATAAATCAACTCTCAACGCGCAATGGTATTAGTACGACGGATTTTATTCTGCAGCTGAATTATTCCGTAGAGCAAGGCCTCTGCTGTCGGAGGACAACCGGGCACATAAATATCCACTGGAACTATTCGGTCACAACCACGAACAACCGCATAGGAGTAATGATAGTACCCGCCACCATTCGCGCATGAACCCATGGAAATAACCCAACGCGGCTCAGACATCTGGTCATACACCTTGCGCAACGCCGGCGCCATTTTGTTCACCAGTGTGCCTGCTACAATCATTACATCCGACTGACGAGGGCTGGGACGAAATACCACACCAAAACGATCCAGATCATAACGCGCAGCACCAGCATGCATCATTTCAACTGCACAGCAGGCCAATCCAAAGGTCATTGGCCAGAGCGAGCCGGTACGGGCCCAGTTGATCAGCTTATCGGCGGTTGTAGTAACAACGCCCTTTTCAAGGATGCCTTCTATTCCCACTCCAAAGCCCCTTTTTTCCACTCATAGATAAAGCCGACAACCAAGATACCAAGAAACAGCATCATGGACAAAAAGCCGAACATACCAATCTCCTTAAGCACAACGGCCCAAGGAAAGAGAAATGCGATTTCGAGATCGAAAATTATAAAAAGGATGGCAACCAGATAGTAACGCACATCAAACTTCATGCGTGAATCTTCAAACGCCTCAAAACCACACTCGTAAGGCGATAGTTTGGCGCTGTCAGGACGATGTGGCCCTATAACAAAACCAGCGACAATAGGTCCAACACCAAACAAGATGGCTAGAACCAGGAAGACCAATATTGGTAAGTAGTTTTCCAGCATGATGCGCGATGCCACCCCTTCATTTAGACCTTAATTCAAACTCAAGGCCATCACCCGTAACTCAAATAGCATAGCTGCCATTACTGTCTTTAATTGACGACGAAAACGCAGTCTAGGCTAGTTATTTGCGCAGTGTCAACTCAAATAACCAAGATAGATAGCCGTTACTTTCATAAGGTTAGAGATGTTTTTATTTTTATACTTATGGAAATTGCGAACTTATTTTTTATTATTTTTTTACAGCTTTTTTAATTTGGTGCCGATGGCCGGACTCGAACCGGCACAGCTTGCGCCACTACCCCCTCAAGATAGCGTGTCTACCAATTTCACCACATCGGCAATGCTTTATAAATCAAAAATCTTATTCAACCGGAAGAGCCGGCTTGTCTGATGGCAGATCCAGAACCGGCTTGTCAGTGACGGACTGGCTCGAGGTTGATTCAATCACGCTTTTATGTTCAGCGCGATGTCCACTCATATAAACCAATGTCAGGCTGGTGACAAAAAAAAGTGTGGCAACTACCGCAGTAGCACGAGTCAAAAATGACGCAGAGCCTTGACTGCCAAATACCGTAGATGACGCACCACTGCCAAAAGCAGCACCCACATCAGCCCCTTTGCCCCGTTGAACCAACACCAACACTATCAAAGTGATTGTCAGCACAACATGAATCACAGTAAACACTGCAACCATTAAGTCTTCCTCTGATTACCAATAACGACGTTTATTTAACAGCGCCGCATATTGTCAAAAATTCTTCAGCACTGAGAGACGCGCCACCAATCAAACCACCATCAATATCAGCCTGGGCAAACAACTCTTCAGCATTACTTCCTTTGACGCTACCGCCATAAAGGAGCTGGATTTTAGCAGCTAATACAGGGTTTTTCATAGCTATTCTTTGACGAATAAACGCATGAACCTCCTGAGCCTGCTCAGGCGTTGCGGTCATGCCTGTACCAATCGCCCAAACAGGCTCATAGGCAACTACGGCATTTTGCAGCGCAACCAAACCTTCCGCGCTATCCAAAAGCACATCAAGCTGACGGGCGATCACCTCTTCAGTCATGCCGCTCTGACGCTCAGCCAATAGCTCACCCACACAAAGTATTGGGATCATGCCCGCACTATTAGCCGCTATTACCTTCTCAGCGACCAGGGCATCATCCTCTGCGCACAGAGATCGACGCTCTGAATGGCCGATGATGACAAATGTACAGCCAACATCCAGCAACATGGAGGCAGAAACTTCGCCCGTATGCGCGCCCTGTAGATGCTGTGACATATTTTGAGCACCCAAAGCAATTGTCGAACCCTTCAGCAACTCCTTTGTTGCCGCCAGGTAGACAAATGGCGGGCACAACACAACCTCATCTACACGGACTGAATCAAAGCCAGACTTGATTGCAGCAATCAACGCCTCACCCATTGCCGCGCTACCGTTCATCTTCCAATTTCCGGCGACTAGTGACTTACGCATCGTAACTTAACTCCGGGCTTTGAAAATGAAGGGCAAATCTTACAGGCAGAAACTCAATAAATCAAACGTTTTTAAGTAGTTGGATGAAGTTCAGCAGATACAACCGCCATCACAATTGCGCATAGGCGCGCTCAACCTGCTCAGCCAGATACTGGGCACACTGATACACCAATTCACCATCACGCCCTTCCACCATCACTCGAATCACCGGTTCCGTTCCAGAGGCCCGCAACAGAACACGGCCATTACCGTTCAAGCGAACATCCACCTCCTGCAGTGCGCGAGTGACTACGGCGGATTTGGCAAAATCAAAAGGGTGCTCGGTACGGACATTAATCAAGCTCTGAGGATACTTTTCCATGCCCGACTTTAATTGATACAACGTCTCCCCTTCCTCCACCATAGCCGCCAACACTTGCAGTGCCGCTACAATACCATCCCCCGTGGTGGTGTGATCCAGGCAGATAATGTGGCCAGAGGACTCTCCGCCAAGCGTCCACTCTCCCTGTTTTAGCAGGTTCATTACATAACGATCGCCTACTGCACTACGATGCAGTTCAATATCGAGTTTCTTAAGAGCATGCTCGAGTCCAAGATTACTCATTACTGTTCCAACCACACCGCGCTTGAAGCCGGGCCGTTCCATACGGGCAACCGCGATAATGAAGAGCAGCTCATCACCATCAAGCACCTCTCCTTTATGATCCACCATGATTAACCGGTCACCGTCACCATCCAGTGCAATTCCCAAATCAGCCTGGTGATACATTACCGCCTGCTGCAAAACCTCTGGGTGAGTCGAGCCACAGTTATCATTAATATTTAGTCCATCGGGCTCGGCACCAATCACTATCACCTGCGCTCCCAGCTCCTCAAAAACTAATGGCGCCATGGCGTAGGTGGCGCCGTTTGCGCAATCGACCACAATTTTCAGACCACTCAGCGAGAGCCGCGAGGGAATGGTGCTTTTGCAAAATTCAATATAACGACCAGCAGCATCTACCACCCGCTCCGCCTTACCCAGCGCATCGGGCGCCACAGTCTCCATAGGTTTATCCAGCTCAGCCTCGATCGCCATCTCGACCTCATCTGGCAACTTGGTACCATCGCCCGAGAAGAACTTGATGCCGTTATCGTAATAAGGATTATGCGAGGCGCTGATCACTATGCCTGCATCAGCACGGAAAGTGCGGGTAAGGTAGGCAATGCCAGGGGTCGGCATCGGTCCGAGCAGCAGAATATCAACACCGGCAGCAGAAAGCCCCGCCTCTAACGCCGACTCAAACATATACCCAGAGATACGAGTATCTTTACCGATCAATACCCTGCTCTGCCTGCCTCGCCCCTGAGCCAATACCCGGCCAGCAGCCCAGCCAAGCTTCATTACAAACTCCGGCGTAATTGGGTATTGACCGACTTTGCCGCGCACCCCATCCGTACCAAAGTATTTTCTTTTATTAGCCATATTATCTACCTTATATCCACAGCCTAAGCGCGGTCACAGCCTATATTTTGCACAGCACAACAGAGCTTCATAACATCAACTGTTTCAGCAACATCATGGACACGGATAATAGAGGCGCCATGCCATAAGGCTAAAGTTGCTGCTGCTAAACTACCCGGCAATCGTTCATGCACCGGCTTGCCTAAAACTGCGCCAATAAACGATTTACGTGACAGCCCCACCAACAGCGGCACTCCCAATGCCTTAAAACGATGCAATTCACTGAGCAGAGTAAGATTATGATCCAGGGTTTTACCAAAACCAAAACCCGGATCAATCAGAAGGCGCTCCAGAGGAATGCCTGCCGCAAGACAGGCATCAATACGCAGCCTCAAAAAGGAGAACACATCCTCCACCACGTCGTCATATACTGGCGCCGCCTGCATAACTCGAGGCTCGCCCTGCATGTGCATCAGGCAAACCTTAGCCTCCGTCTGCACCGCTGCTGCCAACGCGCCATCTTCACGCAAAGCACGTACATCATTGATCATCGTCGCACCCGCTGCGACAGCTGCCATCATCACCGCCGGTTTGCTGGTATCGATTGACACGACCACATCCAAACAATCAGTGATGGCTTCAACAACCGCTGCAGCACGTTCAATCTCATCAGACTCTGCAACAGGCTGCGCCCCCGGACGCGTCGATTCCGCGCCCACATCAATAATATCAGCGCCTTCAGCGACCATCTGTTCGGCGCGCCTGAGCGCTAAATCTCGCCGTACATAACGACCACCATCGGAGAAAGAGTCCGGCGTTACATTTAAGATCCCCATCACCTGAGGGGGTGAAAAACCCTGTGTCATCTCATCTGCCTTCAGCCAATACCAATAACTCATTGAGAAAAAAACGCCCCGCAAAGGCGAGGCGTTTTAATTTTTCGAGCACTTCAATATCAGTGCGATTCGGCAGGTCCACCCACCTCTTTTTCGGCTGACTTATCAGACTGAACTTCACTACCCTTTACGCCACTGCCAGCGCCATCATGAGGCTCGTGATCGTTCCAGTCCTGTGGTGGACGAGGCACCCGTCCCTCCATAATGTCATCGATTTGCGTGCTATCGATAGTTTCATACTTGATCAATGCCTCTGCCATCTTGTGCATCTTTTCAAGATTATCACTCAGAATTTTGTTGGCGCGTTTATAGTTACGATCAATAATTACACGTACTTCTTGATCGATGGTATGAGCCGTCACATCGGAGACACTCTTGGATTGCGCCACCGAGTGCCCCAAAAAGACCTCTCCCTGCTCTTCACTATAGGTCAACGGTCCCAGCACGTCGGAGAGACCCCATTTGGTGACCATGTTACGGGCAATCTCCGTGGTACGTTGAATGTCGTTAGATGCACCGGTAGTCACTTTATCCGCGCCAAAGATCAGCTCCTCAGCAATTCGACCACCAAAGAGAGTGCTAATCTGACTCTCAAGGCGCTCCTTGCTATAGCTATAACGATCCTCTTCCGGCAGGAACATAGTCACACCAAGCGCGCGACCGCGTGGGATGATGGAGACTTTGTAGACCGGATCATGCGACGGCACCAAACGCCCAACAATGGCATGCCCCGCCTCATGGTAAGCGGTCAGCTTTTTCTCTTCATCATTCATCACCATGGATTTGCGCTCCGCGCCCATCATGATTTTGTCTTTGGCCCGCTCGAACTCATCCATGCCCACCATTCGTTTATTAGAGCGCGCTGCAAACAAAGCGGCTTCATTTACCAGGTTGGCCAGATCCGCGCCGGAAAATCCAGGGGTACCGCGAGCAATCAGGCTCGGTTTTACATCGTCGCCCAGCGGCACCTTACGCATATGAACACGCAGGATCTGTTCACGACCGCGCACATCCGGCAACGGCACGACAACTTGCCGATCGAAGCGACCTGGGCGCAATAGCGCAGGATCAAGCACATCAGGCCGGTTGGTGGCGGCGATAACAATCACACCGTCATTGCCTTCAAAGCCATCCATCTCCACCAGTAACTGGTTGAGTGTTTGCTCACGCTCATCATGACCACCACCAAGGCCCGCACCACGATGACGGCCCACCGCATCAATTTCATCGATAAAAATAATGCAGGGCGCATGTTTCTTTGCTTGTTCGAACATGTCACGAACACGTGAGGCACCGACACCCACAAACATCTCAACAAAATCGGAACCCGAGATCGTGAAAAACGGCACCTTGGCCTCACCAGCAATCGCCTTGGCCAGCAGGGTTTTACCGGTACCCGGCGACCCCACCATCAGAACACCACGAGGAATTTTACCGCCCAGCTTCTGGAACTTGCTCGGTTCGCGCAGGAACTCGACCAGTTCACCGACCTCCTCTTTAGCCTCTTCAAC
The DNA here is from genome assembly GCA_947085765.1 of uncultured Chromatiaceae bacterium. GTDB lineage: Bacteria > Pseudomonadota > Gammaproteobacteria > Tenderiales > Tenderiaceae > JAKFXL01. The sequence continues at coordinate 21,563 of CAMTXZ010000171.1, forward strand.
ACCAGCCACATCGGCAAAAGTGACCTTGATCTGGTCTTCACTCAGCAACTTGGCCTTGCTCTTGCCGAACGACATGGCGCCACGACCACCACCACCACCCTGCATCTGGCGCATAAAAAAGATCCAGACACCAATCAAAAGCAGCATCGGGAACCAGGAGATAAATATCTGCGTCAAGAACCCCTGCTGTTCAGGAGGACGCGCATTGATCTCTACGCCACTTGCGAGCAGATCACCTACCAAACCGCGATCATCGGGGCTGTAGGTAATAAAACGCTCACCCGATGTAGTCACACCTTGAATAGAGCGCCCTTCAATTACAACTTTCCCTACATTGCCACTCTTCACATCGCTGATAAATTGCGAATATGGCATTGCCTGGGAGGTTGCCTGAGACGGACCGAAATTACTGAAAACGGACATCAGCACAATCGCGATCACCACCCACAAAATCAAATTTTTTGCCATATCACTCAACGTTAATTCCTCTCCAGAGCAAGGAAGGTCTAGTCTCCCACATCAGATAGCAGGTATCTGACAGGGGTCAATCCTCTAATCGAAAAAATACTACACTTTAAGTTCACGCGCCACCAGATAAACCTCACGACTGCGTGGACGTGAAGCCTTGGGCTTACGTATTGCTACCTTGCCAAAGCTACCGCGAACCTCATTCAGATACTCATCGAAACCGCCACCCTGGAACACCTTGGCCACAAAAACACCTTTAGGTCCCAAAACCTGACGGGCAAAATCAAGCGCCAACTCCACCAAGTAGATCGCTTTTGGCTGATCCATGGCGGCCATACCGCTTATATTGGGGGCTATGTCCGAAATTACAAGGTCAATTTTGCGACCAGCTACCAACTCCAGCAACTGATCCATTACAACCTGTTCACGAAAATCTCCCTGGATGAAATCCACATCAGCCAGCGTATCCATAGGTAAAATATCCAGTGCAAAGAGACGCCCCTTATCACCTATAATCTTAGCCGCAACCTGAGACCAACTCCCCGGCGCCGCCCCCAGGTCGACCACAAGCATGCCCGGTCTTAACAGCTTGTCACGTTCGTGCAACTCCAACAGCTTGTAGGCCGCCCGTGAACGATAACCATCCTGGCGCGCCTTGAGCACATACTGATCCGACTCATGCTCCTGTAGCCAACGATTACTGCTTTTACTCTTGGCCATGTGCAGAACCCGCTTTGGCACTCTGTTCCTGTTCTATGCGCCGCGTTTTTGCCACCAACCAGACCATCGCAGACAAGCCATATCCAGCAAGAAACAACATCTGACCCAACCCATTATCAATCAATCGATCATGAATCAACCAAACCACCACACCCACAATGACAAGCAGCGCAAGATCAAACTTGACACCGTTAAACGGGCTCGCGGCGACGGTGAAACTACGCCGCTGACGTGGTAGACTTGGCTCCCTTTTTGGTTGGGCCATGATGGAGTTACCCTTAGAAAATGTCTCTTAACGAAGATAAAAAACGCCAGCTACGTAAACTGGGCCATACACTCAAACCACTGGTCACCATCGGTACAAATGGTCTAACGGATGCCGTCTATGCTGAGTTCGACAGCACCATTGCCCACCATGAACTGATCAAAGTCAAAGTCCATGCCGACGAACGCGATAATCGTGACGCCATGATCGTAGAACTTTGCCAGCGGACCAACTCTGAGCTGATACAACGTGTTGGTCATGTCGCCCTGATCTTCCGCCGTAATCCGCAGAAGCCAAAAATTCACATCTGATCTACTCAGGCCTGCTCGATCGGGCGGGCCTGCATCACCAGATAGATTCCCAGCAGCGAATTCAGTAGATAGAGAATTGAAGAGATACCATGCAGGCGGCCAAACTGACTCGCCGCCTCACTACCCGCTAATAAACCAGTCAACTTAAGCTCTTGCATCATCGGTTGCAGCACAAAAAAACCGACTGCCAACAGTGTCAACATGGCCAACAACAGCTGCACCCGTCGCGCCCTCAACCAGCCACCTCTGGCTGCAATCAAGGCACTCAACAGCAGAGCGCCGCCACAGGCAAAACCAACAATGCTCATGGCCGAAAACATATTGCCCGCAATCTCGCCCGCTAGACGACGATCATCCAGCGAGTGAAAAAGAACTGGAACAGCCAGATAGCCCACAGCAAACAGACCACCCACCCAAAGGGTCTGTAACAGCTGCTCGCCTTTAAATAACCAGCGACTATTCATCATATGTAATGCACGGCAAGTATTTCATACTCTTTATCACCCACTGGTGCTTTTACAATCGCTATATCCCCTGCCTCTTTACCAATCAAGGCACGGGCAATAGGCGAGCTAATCGAGATACGGCCCTTGCTGATATCGGCTTCCAAGTCACCCACAATCTGATAGGTAACCTTTTGACCTGACTCGTCGTCAACCAGATCAACAGTAGTGCCAAAAACCACGCGTCCACTAGGCTCCATTTTAGTGACATCAATCACCTGGGCCTGGGATAGTTGCCCCTCCAGATCAGAGAGACGACCTTCGATGAACCCCTGCTGCTCACGGGCGGCATGATATTCGGCGTTCTCTTTCAGATCGCCATGGGCGCGCGCTTCAGCGATTGCCAGAATCACTCGTGGACGGTCTACCGTCTTGAGCTGATGCAGCTCTTCACGCAGACGTTCGGCGCCTTTGGCGGTCATTGGGATAGTGCTCATGCAGAAATCTCCTTATGTAAATCCTGCAAACGGTTAACGCCATGATCGGCATCATGTTTCAGTGCCATACATGTCGCTCTGGCCCCGGCCATGGTGGTGGTGTAGTTGACCTTATGCTGTAACGCCTGACGTCGGATCATATAGGAGTCAGCACTCGCCTGGCGCCCCTCAACGGTATTGATGATCAGATCGATCTCGTCATTTTTGATCATGTCGACGATATGGGGCTGCCCCTCCGCAACTTTATTAACCCGCTTGCAAGGGACACCCGCCTCTTCCAGGATTTTGGCCGTACCGCGAGTGGCACACAGCTCAAAGCCAATCTCCACCAGGTCTTTACCCACACCCACCAGATGGATCTTGTCAGCATCGCGCACACTGATAAAGGCGCGGCCACTGCGCGGCATATCAACACCGGCACCAATCTGTGACTTGGCAAAGGCCTCGGCAAAGGTCGGTGCAACGCCCATCACCTCGCCCGTCGACTTCATCTCTGGCCCCAAAATCGGATCAACACCTGGGAACTTGGCGAAGGGGAAGACCGCCTCTTTAACACAGTAATAAGGTGGCACGATCTCTTTGGTCATACCCTGCTGCGCCAGCGTCTGTCCCACCATGCAGCGCGCCGCGATCTTCGCCAGCGCCTTGCCAATCGCCTTGGAGACAAACGGCACCGTGCGCGAGGCGCGTGGATTCACTTCAATCACGTAGATCTGCTCATCCTGAATCGCAAACTGCACGTTCATCAATCCCACAACGTTCAGGCCACGGGCCATCTTCACCACCTGATCACGCAGCTCAGCCTGATGTTCGGCGGAGACGCTGTAAGGTGGCAGGGAGCAGGCCGAGTCACCCGAATGGACTCCCGCCTGTTCGATATGTTCCATCACCCCGCCAATCACCACGTCAACACCGTCGCTGATGGCATCAACATCAAGCTCCACAGCGTTATCAAGAAAACGATCGAGCAAAATCGGCGAGTCGTTGGAGACCTTTACTGCATTCTTCATATACCGCAGCAAACTCTCTTCGTTATAGACAACCTCCATCGCCCGGCCGCCCAATACATAAGAGGGGCGCACCACCAGCGGGAAGCCCATCTCACGGGCGCGCTCAACCGCCTCTTCAGGATTACGGGCGGTGCAGTTGGGCGGCTGACGCAGCTCCAGCTTTTGCAACAACTTTTGAAAACGCTCACGATCTTCTGCCAGATCAATAGAGTCTGGCGTGGTGCCGATGATCGGCGCGCCAGCTGCTTCAAGCGCGCGCGCCAGTTTCAGCGGCGTCTGGCCACCGTATTGGACAATGATCCCTTTTGGCTTTTCTATGTGCACAATCTCCAGCACATCTTCCAGAGTCAACGGCTCAAAGTAGAGTCGGTCAGAGGTGTCATAGTCGGTGGAGACGGTCTCCGGATTACAGTTAACCATGATGGTTTCGTAACCATCTTCACGCAGCGCCAACGCGGCATGCACGCAGCAGTAGTCAAACTCAATGCCTTGGCCAATGCGGTTAGGACCACCGCCCAGCACCATGATCTTCTGTCTGTTTGTCGGCGCTGACTCACACTCCTCTTCATACGTGGAGTACATGTAGGCAGTTGCGGTTGAGAACTCAGCGGCACAGGAGTCGACACGTTTGTAGACTGGACGCACACCCAGCGCATGGCGCTTATTACGCACTTCACCTTCACTGATATTGAGCAGTCTGGCGAGGCGACGGTCAGAGAAGCCCTTACGTTTGAGTTCAAACATACGCTCCTTGGTGAGGGTAGCAACACCCTTGGCGCGCACCTCACCCTCACTCTTGACGATATCTTCGATCTGCACCAGGAACCATGGATCAATGCAGCTGAACTCATACACCTCATCCACTGACCAGCCCTGACGGAAGGCGTCCGCCACATACCAGAGACGATCAGGACCCGGGATACGCAACTCATGACGCAGTTTATTCTTCACCCCTTCTGAGTCCATGCTGGTATCCAGCACCTCATCAAGGCCATCAACACCGGTTTCCAGACCACGCAAAGCCTTCTGCAAAGACTCCTGGAAGGTACGGCCCATGGCCATCACCTCCCCCACCGACTTCATCTGTGTGCCCAACGTCGGCACCGCCTGGGGGAATTTTTCAAAGGTGAAACGCGGCACCTTGGTGACCACGTAGTCGAGGCTCGGCTCAAACGATGCGGGTGTAGCACCGCCGGTGATCTCGTTCTTCAGTTCATTCAGGGTATAACCCACAGCCAACTTGGCCGCCACCTTGGCGATAGGGAAGCCGGTAGCCTTGGAGGCAAGCGCCGATGAACGCGAGACTCGTGGATTCATCTCGATCACAATCATGCGGCCATCCGCCGGGTTGATGGCAAACTGAACGTTTGAGCCACCAGTATCAACACCAATCTCACGCAGCACCGCCAGCGAGGCGTTGCGCATGATCTGGTACTCTTTATCGGTCATCGTCTGTGCCGGGGCCACAGTAATGGAGTCACCGGTATGTACGCCCATCGGATCGAGATTTTCAATCGAACAGACGATGATGCAATTATCCTCATGGTCGCGCACCACCTCCATCTCGTACTCTTTCCAGCCGATGATGGACTCTTCAACCAACAGCTCCTTGGTGGGCGAGAGATCAAGACCACGCTCGCAGATCTCCAGGAACTCCTCTTTGTTATAAGCGATGCCACCACCGCTGCCACCCATGGTGAATGAAGGGCGGATGATGGTGGGATAACCGACACGCGCCTGAACCTGCAGCGCCTCCTCAATACTATGCGCCACCGATGAGTCGGGCATATCGAGGCCGATCTTGATCATCGCCTTACGGAACAGGTCGCGATCTTCGGCCTTGTTGATGGCGTCACGGCGGGCGCCGATCATCTCGACATTAAACTTTTCCAGCACGCCATGTTTGGCCAGATCAAGGGCACAGTTGAGCGCGGTCTGGCCACCCATGGTCGGCAGCAGTGCGTCAGGGCGCTCCTTCTCGATGATCTTGGCGACCACGGCCGGGGTGATGGGCTCGACGTAGGTGGCGTCGGCCAGCTCCGGGTCGGTCATGATCGTGGCCGGGTTGGAGTTGACGAGGACGACGCGGACGCCCTCCTCCTTGAGGACGCGGATGGCCTGGGTGCCGGAGTAGTCGAACTCGGCGGCCTGCCCGATCACGATGGGGCCGGAGCCGATGACGAGCACGGAGGAGAGGTCGGTACGGCGCGGCATCAGCTTCCCTGTCCGGACGCGACCGCGACGGCCACGAGGGCCAGCACGGTCAGGACTGCGGCGACAAAGG
>CAMTXZ010000172.1:0-16563 GCA_947085765.1 uncultured Chromatiaceae bacterium
ACTTGAATTTGAACGACTGAAAAAAATGCTTCAGGCGGAAAGAGAGCGCTAAAGAACAGACTGCCCGGGGTACAGTCGCGTTAGCATGTCAAATAGCGCGATATTTTTACCAACTAACAGCGTCCAGCCGTTAGCGATTAGAATCAGCTGAAGATCAAGCGTTGTCTAGGTTTTATCCTATCAAAACATGGTAATTTACCACGCTGTATCTGGAAAAAGATCAACACTGAATGACACCTCCTCACCATTCATGATCATATATTGAGGCTGATATCGCTGGTCAGCGGACAGTCGAGGGGCGGACCATGACCGGCAGCAACGGGTCGTTAGCGGAATCAAGGGGAGCAGGACATAAAACCTCTAAAACATACACTCAAAGGTATAACGCTGGCGGACAAACTATGGTTTCAAGATGCGGTCAAGTTATGCTTTCGTGCACACTACCGTCACCCTTATATTTTCTCAGGTTACAAAGGTTGACTACGAAGGTCCAAAGCGTGCGTTGTTGAAAACAGATCACCCCCGCCGTTAACCGCGATATATTCGTCATTAATAGCATGTAGCTTTTTAATGAGTTCCGGATCTCTGGTTTTTCTGTACTCTCGTTCCAGCCAGATAAAGCTGCGTACCAGATTAAGGGCGTGTTCGTCGTTTACATTAGCCATCAAAAAAGAAGGCCCGTAAAGATAACAACATTCCTTTACGGACCTTAATCTCCCCCTCCCCCTAGTTCTAGCCATTGCTTTGCTATGGATCTCAGTTAAATGATGGATTCAGTAATCCCGCCATTAGCGTAGCACATTCCTGTTCACATGTGAACATGTCGCTATGTTCCCATATGAACATGGACTTATCGCAACGACTGGCAGACAACTTACGAAAGCGGCGGGGCGCAATTCCACAAGGCCAGTATGCCCGTAAGCTCGGCATCAGCCGCCCTACCCTCAATCGGCTGGAGAATGCAGCGCAAAACACCACCATTGCCACGCTTGAGCGTATTTGTAGGGCGCTAAAGTGTGACATAGGCGATCTGTTCGAGAAGTAGTTCCCCGCCCCCATTTAGCTTGTTCCTCGCTCCTTAACTTGGTACCACATATTAGAAATTGTGCGTTGTGCCACTTTCACTGCATTCATGCCTTTCATGTATCTAACTCTAAACGGCAACATTCAGAATTACAGAATGGTCATAGTCGATTGGCATCCGTTGCTAAAATGGAAGGCCCACAATATGCGCCCGCATAAAGAGCGTTAAAAATTAGACTGCTTGCATTTCCAGGTTGATTGACTATCCGAGGAACATGGTCTAGAAATTAAAGTTATCCATTCCCTTGGACTTGAGAGGAGCTACTGTATGGACATTTTTTTCAATAAAATTGCGCTATTCATCACTGCTCTCGTGGCTATCATGGCGTTTTTCATATACAGCTTTACTGTGATTCACAGATATGGCGCTTTGACTTATTTCACTCGGCTCGGCAGGATGGTGAAACGCTGTGTGTCTACCCTGGTCGGCTTTGCTGGTGCTCTTGTAGGTTTTCTGGCAGCAGGCGCTGATACGTCACGAGATAATACTGAAGCTGATGACCGTCGGCCTCACGATGCCGACTCGATTGGCGTGTATAACCACCGAACCGGTCGGCTGGACGCAGGGACCGATCCTTACGGCTGGTACGATAACGACTAACAGACTCCCACTTTAGCGACGTAGGCCTCGGCTAGCAGCCGCCTTTCCAATCGCTCCACCCTGCCGACCAGCATCCTCGCCAGGGCGGGCCAGCGGCGCCGTCGCATTGTTGATCGATTGACCAACCTGCACTCCCGCCCACGCCATCATCCCGCTCCAGAGCAATGGCAGTCCCAGATAGAGGCTCGTCGTGATCATGTTAAGCATCATGCGTTTACTGTCGTGCTCGCCGGGATTGGCGAAGATCTGCAAGAAGATGTTGACGTCGGGATACATGGAGAGAATGAGGTTCTGGTCCACCCACATGGCCAGGTACCAGAGCACGCTCCAGAACTTGACGGTGAAGATGGCCATGGCGCCGGTGACCATCATGGCGATGGAGTAGCGCGACAGCACCACGACCATCGGGAGCAAGGCATAGATGCCGAGCAGGAGCACGGCTTGGACCATCGGCAGCGCTTGCAGGATGGCGGTCATGGTCACCGAGAACAGCGCCGATGCTGTGACCACGCCGCCTGCCGTCAGGCCGCCCTTGACCATGTTTTGCGCACTGTTCAACATGCCCGTGCTGCTGCTGTTGTTTGCCACGAGGTCGTTGTTCGACCAGCTCGGCGGGGCGTTGGTGAGTACCGTGCGGGCGACGGCATCGTTCTGCTTTTCACCGGCGAGTGCGGGTGCCACGGCGACGACGAGGCCGGAAAACCCGGCGGAAGTGGCATCCGCTGCTTTGATCAATTTTTCCCGCACCCCGATTGCGCCATCTTCCCACCACTGTTTGCAGTAGGGTTTGCCCCAGGCGGGTGGCGCGCTGGGATCATATTCGGTGTCGCGTGCGGCGTTATAGACCCAGCCCGGGATCTGCATGGTGGGTCGCAGCGTGTCGTAATAATCGGGCGTGTTGCGATAGACGTGCGAGCCCATCCACTCCGGATCATCCTGACCATAGCTGCTTAACAGCGCGTTGACCGCTACCGTGGCCGGTCGCTCAGACTGGTATTGCGAACGTGCCGGGATGTAACACTGGCTGAAGAAATCACTCACCTCCTGGCGCAGGCGCGGATCGGCAATGGTGGCGAGGCGGGCTTGCTGTTCATAGCTGCGCATGTCGGTGACGCTGGGCAATCCTTCGATCACGGCGTGATTCAAACCCGAGGTGGTGGCCAGCACCGCGTACCACCACACCGGGATGTTTACCGTTAATGGCGAACCCATAAATCCAGTGGTGCCGTAGGTACTCTGGGGGGCAGCGACGGTTGCCGCAGCGGGTGTGGGATTGGTCAAGGTCGGTGGCGGTGGGTAGCTCAGCGTCGCGGCGTTCAACGGTGCCAGTGCGGCTGGCTGCCCAGCCATGACCACCACCAGAAGGGCGACAAAAAGTTCTATCTCCATGCGCCGCAGCGACAGTCCGGTGACACTGCCAAACTCGCCACCTTCGGCCGGCTGTCGCCAGTTATCGATCAGGATCCCGAGAAATGGCAAGTAGACGATGCCTGTTCCTACCAGCACATCCCAGAGGATGCCGTAAAAGGCCCAGCCGAACAGCGTGGTGAAGAGTTCGAGGTAGCTGTCGACCGTCATCTGTTGACCCCCGGCAATAAATCCAGGAACCGCCCCGGGAGGTTCTGCCCAAGCATCAGCTCGATCACGAGCAACCAGATCACCATCCGCCAACGCAGTGACAACAAGCGCACCGCCCCCGCTTCATCGACATGCCCCCATCGGTGCAGCGCTTGTGTAAGCGCCGGCCATAACAGTGCCATCAGTGCGATCACTAGAAATCGGATGGTGGTGAAGAGAGGTCTCATCGCTTCGATCCGCGTCTGGATGACAACGACGGACGACGTTTGCACGGATTGCCAAAGGAGTACGCCAATGGCCAATGCCAACACAAATGCCAACATCGTCAGCACTGCAAACCAACGTCTGCGCATGACAAAGCTGCTACGGAACACGACCATGACTCAAAGGCCGGGGATCGATCATTGGCACCGTCGTTCTATTCAACGATGCCTGGCGACGTGCAGCCGCACGCTGCAGCAACAGGATCACGGTGTCGGAGACAACCTCCTTGCGTACGCGGGTCTCGAACAGCAGGTTCTCGATCTCCTTGTCCAGTTCGGCGATGGCGCTGTCGGCATGTTCGCGCGCCACCTCGGTGGCGTAGACCTCTGGCACCTGCCGGCCGCTGAGTAACAGCCGTCGGGCGAACAGCGCCTTTTCCACCGTGCGTGCGGTGCTGATCTCCGCTACCAGCCGGCCCATGATCAGGCTCTGCTCGGAGGGTGGCATCCCCCGAATCGCCTCAATGACCTGGCGCGAGATCGCCACGCCGGGGGCGGTGATCTTCTCCAGATTGGCGAGTGTCGGTGGCATGGCACCACTCACCAGGCTCTGGATCTCCGTCGTCACGGCGGTTGATTCCTGATAGAGCTTCGGCAACAGACCAGTGCCTGGAATGCTCTCCTTGCGGCAGGTATCGCAGGTGGTGACGATGTTCTCGCCCACCACTTCCACCACCCAGTCACGGGCAGCAGCAGGTGTGGTCCAGACTTCGGACAACCGGGTCATCGACGCTGGCGGCACTGCTCCTGCTGCGTTAATGGGCCGGTTCATATTGATGTTGTAACCAGCCTTGACGATGTCGCCGGTGAACGCCAGCACCGGCTGCCCCGAACCGCCAGCCTGGCCGCCAACCCAGGGCACACCGTTGCCGCCATTGGCTGTCTCGACAATCCCTTTTGCACTCACGGCGTCATTGCCACCGATCCCCATCTGGAGCTTCCAGTCGTTGCCCTTGGAGAGGGTGACAAGATCGGCATAGGGGCTTTTGCCCTTGGCGATCTCGGCCTCCATCTGCTCGCACGATCTGGTGGCGAGTTGCATCGTCTCCCTGGCCTGCAACAGGGCGTTCTGAAACAGGTCATAGAGTCCGGGGTTGGCGCGTTGCAGGATGAGCGCCGGTAGCGCGGCGATGGCGGCACTCGCCGCGGCGGTCATGGCGCCCATCATGTTGTCGACACCCGCGCCAATGTCGTTCAGCGAATTAGTGACCGCCGCCACGGGATCAAACTTGCCGCAGCTGTAACCCAGCCCGAGTTGCGCCGAGCCGCCCAGGATCACCGACACCACCGCTGGATTGGCGGGCGCCGAGACCGGTTGCGCACCACCGATCTCGTAATACCACAGGCTGTCCTCCGTCGGCGCCTGGGTGGCTGCGTGGGCCATGTTCGATAGGGAAACAACCATCAGCAGCACTGCACCGCCATGCCGTTTGTTTAACGGCCGGGTGGCGGACCTGATCGTCATGGCATCTGCGTATTTGTTGCTCATGGCGGATAAGAGAGCCAATCGACATTACCCAGAAACAGCTGGCCGCGCCGCTGACAACATTGGTAAGGACGCCAGAGGTTCCAGACATAATCACCTTGCGGATCCACCTTGCCGCCGCCCCACCCAGCGAGCGTCGCCAGATCATTGGTGCCGAAAACGTTACAACTCGTCTCAGTGATGGGCGCCATCATCTGCCAGGTACCGGTGCGGCGATCCTTCTCCATCAGCGGTCCGGGAGACCAGACCTTCTGACTCAACGAGGCGGCAACAATCGGCAGGTAGATATGTGGCTGCGCCATGCGGGTCACGATGTCACCAGCACGCTGGGCGGTGATCGCCGCGGCCTTGGGCTCCTCGGCCTGGGTGGTCCAACCGGTACGTGGATGCACCCCACCCCAGCTCTGCAACGGCCAGCTGCCGATCTCGCGCAGACCAGGAATCAAACTCGCGGGATAGAAGATCTCCGGCACCTCCTGGCGCCAGGACAAGGCATCCAGCGCCGACTGAAAATAGGGCACAAAGGAGGTGGTCTCGGTCTCACACAACATACCCGCACCAGGAACGATACCGGAGAGCGTACTGAGCGGATGGCCGATCGCATCCGCCTCACGGAAGAGCAGATTCTTGTGGTCGCGGTTACCAGAGCTTCCTTCAGTGCGATTGCCCGCACTGGCGATGGGCACAGGCAGCAGCGCCCCAAGCACACCGCTGGCCGTAGTCTTCTGGGCGAGACCCAACGTCGCGCGAATCTCCAGCCATGGATTACCCCCCAGCTCGTTGTAGCTGCTGATCACCAGATCCGGATTGAAGTGTCCGACCTTGAGTGAGGTTCTGACCTCGCAACCTGACAACGAACAGCGCAACCAGAAACAGGTTCCAATCGGCATCCACTGCATACAGGAAAACGCCGCCTCCGTGGTCTTAGCCATGATCTCCGGCGTGGTGATGGAAGCCGCCCGGCTGGCAAGCGGCACCATCAGCAGCACACTCAAACCAAGCGCCAGAACTCCATGTCCGATCATCGCCCGCCGCCTTCCCGCCACTGTTGATAGCGATGCAACGCAGCGTGGATGTCGGTCACGCCATACATCACCACCTGCGCGTCAAACACAATGGCAGGCGTGCGATCAACACCGTACTGCACTGCCTTTGCCAAGCCTATGGCGGCGCGTTGCATCCGTGTACGGGCAGAGTCATCCAGCTGCTGCAGCCGTTGCAGAACAATCCGTTTGGATTGGCCGGAATCGGCCGGAAGGCCAGCCGAGAGCTGCACCTCGATACGCCGGATGCCATCCAGCTCATAGCGTGGGAACTCGCCGGCAACAGGAACATCCGCCGTGGTAAACACCTCGATGAGTCGGGGATAGCTCACCCCGTTCGGAGCCGCCTGAGCAGTGTTGCCGGTGAAAAACAGAACCACAACCGGCAGCAGCAAGGCAAAGCGAATTGAGTGTATGTTGCCGATCATTTGCAGCGATGGCCCACTGACGATGAGAGGGACTATCGTGGCTTGCAGGGTATTCTTTTAAAACCGAAAATCCCTGCAAGGTGCGGCGTGGTTTTGGGTTTATTGCACACCGGAGCGGTGACAAGCACTAATCCCCCATTGCAAGTACTCCATATATTCTCTATATTAGCCGCGAGAACATATGGAGTACATTATGCTCACCGAACTTGAATCCCGCTGCCTCAAAACCCTCCGTGATTACATCAGCCAGCACGGCCACGCCCCCACCCTCTCTGAGCTGGGCGCGCGGGTGGGTATCAGCTCTCGCGGCACCATGCACCGCTATGTCAGCACGTTGGTGGATAAGGGCTATCTGGAACGCTCCGCCAAACCGGGGTGGCGCGGCATTGCCCTGACCGAACAGGCGGCGCAGCAGTTCAATGCCCTGCCCTTGCTGGGGCGGATTGCAGCGGGCAAACCGATCGAGGCGATCCCGAATCAGTCCAGCATCAATCTGCTGGAGATGTTCCGTGGTCCCAACCGTTACCTGCTTCAGGTAGAGGGTGACTCGATGATCGATGCCGGCATCCTTAATGGTGATCTGGTGGTAATCGAGAGTCAGGACCACGCCAGTGATGGCGAGATCGTGGTGGCGTTGGTGGACGATGAACAGGTGACGCTCAAGCGCCTCAAACACGCCGGCCAAGCCGAGATTGAGCTGATCCCGGAGAACCGCACCCTCGCCCCGATGCGATACGACGCCAGCCGGGTCAAGATTCAGGGTGTGCTGGTCGGCCAGATCCGCAACTACAACCGCAAGTAGACCACTATGGACGATCACCCCTGGCAACGCGCCATCATCCTGGTGGACATGAACGCCTTCTTTGCGTCGGTGGAACAGCTCGATCGCCCCGAGTGGCGCAGTCGTCCGGTTGCCATCACCAATGGTGAGCAAGGCACCTGCATCATCACCTCCTCTTATGAGGCGAGGTCTTATGGCGTGAAGACCGGCATGCGTCTGAAGGAGGCACGAGCACTCTGCCCTACCCTGATCCAGTGCCCGGCCAACCCCCACCGCTATGCCGAGGTCTCGACCCACATCATGGAGTCGTTGCAGGCCATCACCCCGGATATCGAGGTCTTCTCGGTGGATGAGGCCTTCCTGGATGTCACCCACTGCCAGTCGCTGCTGGGCACACCGGAGCAGATCGCCCGCCTCACCAAACAGGCCGTCTTTGCCGCCTCCGGCCTGCTCTGCTCCGTGGGTGTGAGTGGTGACAAAACCACCGCCAAATATGCTGCCAAGCAGAACAAACCCGACGGCCTCACCATCATTCCCCCCTGGGAAGCCAAGGCGCGACTGCATGACGTGCCGGTGACTGATCTCTGCGGCATTGCCAAAGGGATTGGTGGCTTTCTCGCTGAACGGGGCGTGCACCGCTGTGGTGACATGGCCAATCTGCCCATCAGTGTATTGGCAGCACGCTTCGGCAATCTCGGCCGTCGCATCTGGCAGATGTGCCAGGGACAGGACCCAGAGCCGATGCACATCAACGTCGCCGCACCCAAATCGATGGGCCACGGCAAGGTGGTGCCGCCCAACACCCGCGACCGCGCCACCATCCACACCTACCTGCTGCACATGAGCGAAAAGGTGGCGGCACGACTGCGCAAACATCAGATGGAGGCGAGCCGCTTCTACGTTGCCATTCGCATCAACGACGGCTGGCTCACCGGCAAATACAAAACAGCCACACCCACCCACGACGGCCACACCATCATGGCGCTGTGCGAACAGCTATTAAGAGAACAGTGGCGCGGCCAGGGGGTACATCAGATCCAGGTCACTGCCCTCGATCCAAAACCCGAAGGCCTACAGCTTGACCTCTTTGCCGATCCCCCCGAACAGCATCAACGACACGAAGAGCTGAACCGCGTGATGGATGCCATCAACCAGCGTTATGGCGAGTTCACCGTCGCCCCCGGCACCCTGCTCAACCGCTCCAAAATGCCCAACGTCATCGCCCCCGCGTGGAAACCCCACGGCCACCGGCAGACCATCTGATTATGTGCGGCGGCGTTTACTACACCCATCAAGAGCAAGACGTGCGCGTCTACTTTCCCAACCCCAAAGCGCTGTTGCCAGTACGACAGAAAACAGGCGAGACCATCCTGATCCCCTGGGGCCGCCGTCAGGACCAGAAAGGCAAACTGCCACTGGGCGGCTGGGCCAGACTCGACTCGATCTACGCCGGACGTTGGGACAGATGGTTTCCTAAATCCGTAAAACTACCAATCAAAAGCTTCATGGAAAAAGATATCGAAAGCCACAGCCACTGGTTCGATCTGACTCAGGGGCAGTGGATTCAAGGGCTGGTGGCAAGAGAAGGATCAGAGCAACGAGTCTATGTGGTGACCATCACCCCGGAGATGAGTGATGCCGTGCATGAGCGCTGGCCGAGGGTGGTGAGCGGGTAATTGGATTGCCCAGCCTCCTTGAGTTATTGCTCCACTACATTCTTAACACGGTAGAGAGTAGCAAAGCCGCCATTCGACGTGGGTTCATCCAGCAGATCGAAAAACTCCGTGACAATCAGCAACTTCTTCAAGGTCGAATGTCCATATCGTTCCTTCATTTTCGCCACCGCATCTGGCTGATGGATGCGTGCAAGCCGACCAGCATGCGCAAGATAGCACCAACCATCCGGGCGAGCATTCTGGTCCACCACATCCAAAAGCAAGGAAACCAATGGACTACTTTGTAGCCAGATTAATTCACACAGACGATCGCCCTCGTCAGATGCCAAAAACGAGGCCATCATATTCTGTGCATCTTGCATTGATGTAGTGACAGACTTGAGGTGCTCAAACATCGGCAACACTTTTTCACGCTGCTGATCCAGATAGGAAGATGCCTTCTCCATCTGTTCAACAGAGTCTGGTTGCCACTGTGGCAGAAAGTGATGAACCAAGTCATTACGCTCCTGCACCATCAACTTTAGATCAGCAGACAAAGAGCCATATAAATCACTGTCACCGGTAATTGAAAAGGTAGATGACATCCATATTTCATCCACTATTTCCGGTTCCTTTATAGAATCACCTGCATCTGACAGGATGTTGTCAGTGTATTGCCCTACCAATGCACCCATCGTCAGCTTATGGACCTGTTCAGCCCGCTGCTGTTTGCGCTCAGCAGTATTTGTCACAGTGCCATCTATACGGTGATGGGTAACCAGAAGCTTCAACAATGCTTCGATTTGCTGAAACAACAGCACATTGAGACCTATCTTGCGTAGTACTTCATCGCACAATTCTTTTTTGTGAGGCACCTGATTACCTCAATGAGTTCTCAGATCATCCAAAAACTCAGACGACGGCTCAACGCTTGTCACCAGCAGATAATCGCGTGCACGGGTACAGGCCACATACAGCAGATGACGCTCAGTGTTGTAAACCTCTTCCAGGTCAGTATCATCGGCGACGGATTCGATGCGCTCTTGCAATGGTATGACCTCATCATCACAGGCCATTACGGCAACGGCACGGAACTCCAGCCCTTTGGCGAGATGCATCGTGCTGATCGAAACATGACCACCGCTGGTTTCAACGTGTTCATCCAACACTTTGAACGGCAACCCCGTCTTTGTGACAGCTTGGCGAGCACGGTCAATCTCATTTTCAGAACGAACAAAGAGCCCCATCTCATGAGGCATCACTCCTTCGTTGTTGAGCGCAACCAACCAGGTGCTGACAGCATCGATTTCTTCTTCCTCATTCTTCAAAACACTGATGACCGGGGCAGGCCCATTGAATACAGAGACAGTTCCCTTACGCTCTTCAGTGTTGCCATCCACATCAGAGACTTCGGGGGCAAGCAGCAGGTCTGCCTGCATGCGGATCTGATGTGAAGTCCGGTAATTGATGTGAAGAGTGCGAGAACGACCACGAATATCGACCCCCAACGCCTTCCAGGAGAAGGGCTGCTGGAAGATACGCTGCCCCAAGTCACCAGCGAAAAACAGACTGTTTGGGTGATCCCCGCCCATAGCAGCCAGGAGGCGGAGCTGAGAGATACTGATATCTTGTGCCTCATCAATAACAGCAAAATCGAAGGGAGGATGTTTGTACTCCAGAAGCTGAATGGCCAACTGGCCGAACATACCCGCATGTGTAATCAGATCACGAGCCTTAAGTCCGGTACGAACAGCATCGAAGATAGACCAGAGCACAGCTCGTTGTGCCTCAGGCAGACGTGTTTTACGCCCCAGGCGACGAACATCCCGGTACGCCTCCCAACTCTCTAGCTGCCAGGCATCAACCACATCCGACCACTCAGTAAACATGAAATGCCGAGTAAACCTCTGGCCTTCGATCTTTTTAGCCGCCTCATCAAGCAGCTGTTTTATCAACTCAGGCGATGCAAACTTCGGTCGGCCAAAATGCAACTCATAGAGCCGCTCGCCCAGCGCATTCATCGCATGCACCTCCAACCGCTCGCCCAGTCGTGGCTCATTGTTGATGAGCCGTCGCAATTTTGTGTGAAGCGCATTGGCCAAGGTATCGGAGAATGTAGCCAGCAGTACCCGCGCCTCAGGGTTGTTACGGGCCAAGAATACCGCCCGATGCAAAGCAACAATCGTCTTACCCGTACCCGCAGAGCCGGATACCCGCGCCGGACCGCTATAATCCCGTTCCACCCATTGGCGCTGCGCTGGGTGGAGAAAGATCGACCACTTCTCCCACGGATACTCCAGTGCCCGCTCCAGCTCCTCAACATTACTCATCACACGGAAACGGCGCTGCGCATCAGGATGCGCAAAAGGATCGCCACCCTCCACCACCGGTTGTTGTATCTGGGGTTTACCGCCGGTAGCCAACTCCAGCAATGCCTCAGCCGCTTCACTCGGCAGGTGATCCGCCAACATCAACAGGCTATCTTCATCGGCCTGGCGCACATCATCTAACCACTCAACAGGCACGCCATAACGCAGCAGCGACTCATCGGCAACGTGGTCGAACAATCGCACTTTTGGTACGGCCGCCTGTTCCGCATCAACATATTTTGGAACAACAATCTCCTGAACCGTCTCACGTATCTCGACGAGCTGTGCAGCACCCGTTTTCGGATGCGTCTCCAGCTTACGCCGCTCGGCCCAGCGGTATGCCTTGTCGTGATGATCGACATAACACAGCAACAGACTGTCATCCGTCTTATGCACGATCAAACGGATATCGCTACTCACCCGCACAGACCAGAAGTTCTTGTCCCTTGCCTGATCAAGCTTGTGAAGACTCATGCCCGGATTAACTGGATTCAGTTGCAGATCAAAGGCTGTGGTCTTAACAGCCTTTTGCTCATCGCCAGTGAGTTTGGCAAGACTATCGGTAAAGGTATCGGAAATGCGGAAGTTCATCAGTCATCTTCTCCCTTTACCCTACTAGGCAACTGCTTCACCATACGGTCAAAATCCGACTCAAAGAGCTGGTCATCCAACACCCGGAACTTATCAAACTCCTGTTCGGCGTGGGCCTTGGCCAGATCAGCCGACACCTTACCCACACCTTGCAGAATCTCGCGGTCGTTCAGTGTCAGAAAACCCTCCAGCTTAGTAATCCAGTCCTGCATGGTCATGGCGATACGCCGAGCCGCCTGACCTTCGGCGAAAATCAGATATTGCTCCGCAAGATTATTAAGGGCACGCAACTCATCCTCGCCCAGGTAATTTTTGGCAATGCTCACATCGGCTTTACGAATGCGCGCCCCCTCCCATGTCGTCAGCCCCATGTTCGGCTGACTACTGTCGGCACGGGCAGCAATCAACTCGGCGGCCGTCTGACCGTGGATGGCAAAATGCACCTTGTTCTGCACCGTGGCAAAAAACGTCTGGGTGAGTGCATGGCGCGCATCGTAATCCACACTGGTCGCGTAGATGTCGGTGATTTTCTGGTAAAAACGCCGCTCACTGGTACGGATGTCTTGCAGGCGGCGGGTCAACTCGTCGAAGTAATCCTGCCCCTTGCCGGGATTCTTCAAGCGCTCGTCATCCAGCACAAAACCCTTGATGATGTATTCCTTCAGTTTGTCGTTGGCCCACTGGCGGAAGCGCACTCCCACCGGGCTACGCACCCGGAAGCCCAGTGCCAGTACCATCTCCAGGTTGTAGTGTTCAACCTCACGGGCCACTTCCCGACCGCCTTCCTTTTGAACTGTTCGGAATAACCGAACAGTTGCCGCAGGGGCTAGCTCGCCATCTTCAAAGATGTGCTTGATGTGCTCGCTGATGGTGCCCTTGGCCTTGCCGAACAACTCGGTCAACTGCTTCTGGTTCAGCCACAGGGTTTCCGCCTCCAACATCACATCAATGCGGGTGGAGCCGTCTTCGCTTTGGTAGATTAAGAATTGTTGAGGTTCTCTCATCACGGCACCTTATTTCTTTGCATCATTTCGCCGAGTCGTGATCTTTTGAATTAGTCTCTGTAAGTCGGCGATGTCTTGTTTAAGTTCATCCGGAGTCGGTGGTGGCTCATCTTTGGCTGACGATGGGTCATGTGCCTCAACCAAATCATGGCAACGCTGGTTAATACGGAGAATTTCCTCTACCTCTGCCTCCTGAAGTCCAATAACGAGCTTCAACCTCTTAACGTCTATGTAATCTTTAAAACGCTGCACTGTCCCGTTAAGTACGAAATCTTGCGCCACTCGCTCTATTGTTGCCCTGAGAAAACTATATTGCCTGATCATCTCACTAGCTAGCTTCTCCGATGGCGCCGCTGGCCATGGCATTTTTTCAAATCTCTTTTGTGCCTTTTCCAGCACATCGATTCTTTCGGCATAGCTCTTGTGTGCCCAAGGAAGGCCTTCGGCCACGTTTCCGTAAAAACCACCGTTTGCCTCAAGGCTACAAAATAACTGCGACACATCCAGTCTTTCGCACTCATCTCGTAATTGCTGGAGAAACACAACATCGTGAGTGAAAATCAAAACCTGTCTTAGCTTTGACTCAGTAGCTAATCGCCTTGCGACTCTACCTCGTCGCATGTGATCCAGCGATGAAACGGGATCATCAAACACGATGCCGCATGCATGATTTGCAAGCTTCAATTCCGCGAGGAATGAACCCAAGGCGATTGCTCTCTGCTCACCTTCGCTGAGTATCTGCTCCAGTTTGTTAGTTGTCGGGAGATCAAGAAGTAATTGGTGCTTAATTTTCCCTTTGTCATTTCGGTCTTTAAGCTTGGTTTGTATATGCCCTATCCCAAGAGACTTGAACTCCTCATCCAAAGCATTTTTTAGCGCTACAGTAACAGCACCACTTGCAAACTCTTTTGACTTGTCTGAAATTGGTTTTGTTTTAAGGTCTTTCTCACAGACTTTTAGTGCCTGTCTCATCTTAAAACGGCCAATCAGTGCAAGCACCGCGTCTAGGCATACTGTAAGATTCTGACGAGCACGTAGTTCTTCCCGTTTATCTATCAGCGTTTTTTTCTTAACTTCATCCACTGCTCGTTCAAGGATTCTTGCTGACTTAAACTGATGCGCAGCGAGATTACGCAGTTGCTTACGTGGATTCTCTCCAAAATTGGGTGCGTCCACCCACGCATAGGAGTTGAGGTTTTGAAGCATCCAAATACGGCGATCTTCTACGTTTTTTTCAAACGCATGGACAATAGCAGGTACTGCATCATCAAGCTGGGCCAGCTCTTCAATAAGTGAAGCATCTGGAACGAAGTTCAAGTTGGCTCTTTCAATTTTCACCTTTGCCGCATCAAGTTTCTGTCGTTGCTCTGCTGAAACCTTGGCTACGTCGTGTTGTATGTATTCCTCAAATCGTTTCAACCGTTCTCCGGCATCGTTCAACTCTTGCTGACAGAGCGGGCATTTTGCCTCGGCAGTGGCATAAGGGAATGCATGTTCTGGATAGGCGACCTCTGTAGAGAACTTACGTGCAGCATCAAACAGTGCCTTCCATACCGGCTCACCGGTTCCAGGCAAAAGCGAATCGCCTGACTGAAGTGCTTCAGCGGCAAGCTTTTCGGCTTTGTTGGCTATGACGGTGGCATCGGTAATATTTTTGAGTTTATCTATCGCGGCATCGCTAACCCAAGATACTGCGGTTTCGATTTTTTCCGCCAAACCCTTTAGACGCCCTGCTGAAAGGCGATGCTCTTTTGCTTTCTTCCCTGGGTCAGATTCGGTAAGTGCCGCATCGATTTCCTTAATCTGTGCCGTCTCTATCTCGGACAATGTGCCAAGAGATTTGATCTTGGCGGGGCTTGTCTTTTCGCTTATCGCATAAATCAGTCGTCCAACTTCTGTCTCGCCAACTAAGTGCCGAAATGGTTGGCAATCAACATTGATCGTAGCAATCTCTTCGTTAAGGCGACGAATCAACTCCGGGATAACTTTGTTTGCAAGATTTTCAACAACATCCAGTCCATATGGTAGATAAGCCACATCTTGCTCGGTAGTCAGGTAAGCGCGAGCGCAGTGTGAATCGAAGATTGAAATTGAAGCCAATTCGTCAGGTGAATCGCCTTTGAAAGGCCAATGTACAGGCTTGCATGCCCCGTGAATTTCAATATCGAAAACAGCCTTAGGTTCGTGATTCTGGGCAGCAAGATCGTTTACATCTGGACGAACTTTTTCTGCCTGATCCCGTGCACGGCATGCTTGTTTCATTACTCGTACATAGCCCGACTTCCCGCTGCCGTTTCCACCGTAGATCACCGTCATTCCAGATGGTGCGAAACTCAGTTTCTGCCCCGGCGCGATTCGGTTTACATGTACCAAATCCCGTATCGCCTTCAGTACAACCTTCTCGCCAGCTTTAAGTACAGTTGGCAGGTGATTTGCCTTGAGCGGTTCAGGAGTCAACTCCAATGGATTGGGCAACCCATGGGCTGCTTTCAGCAATGCATATAGCTCCGCGTAATCATCTCCAGACAATCCTGTCTCTTGCTGAAATAAACGGCGAGCCGCATCTCGCAGCCAAAGAGGAAGCTTATCTTCTGACCACTTTAGAATTTCATCAAGTAATGCCATCACATAACCCTAAACACCTTCATCACCTCATCCCCGAGATGATTAATAACCTTCACCGCAATCCGCCCCGACTTCGGCTTGTCGAAAGGTCGTGAAGTGTCGCTGTTGAGTGATTCCCAGGCTTCTTGATTGATCTCGGCTTTAAGTGTGGTCTTCAATGCTTTGTAGGGATCGTTGGCGCCGAGGAAGTAGGCGTGGCGGACGAAGAAACTCTCTTCGTTGTAGTCGGTGTCGATGAACCAGCAGGCGATGCCTTCGGCACCATCGCTGCGGACTTCGCCGGTGTTGGGGTGGAAGACGTCTACGCCGTTGACCTTGACGCGCACCTGCCCGGCTTCGGCTTCAAGAATGTCGATGTCAGGTTCGCCGAAGATGACGAAGAGGTTGCCTTTTCCGGTGTTCTTTAGATCGTCGGCCATGTGCAGGTCGGCGTTCATGCGCGCCTTGAGCACGGGTATGCGACCAAGTTTGTCGAACTCGGTTGAACGGGCATCGTAGTTGAAGGCACAGGCGATGAGCACATCAAAGTTGGCATCACCGGCCTCGCGAGCGGCCTCTACCAGATCAGCGCGTGATACGGTGCCGAACTCGGGGCCGATGAAGATGGCGGCGCGTTTCTCTCCGCCCACATCTTCGTAGCGCCCTTCGGCACAGACCAGATCACCGGGCCACGGGGTGAGCGCGGTGAAGTTGATCTTGTCCTCCTTGTGGGCCTGTTGCACACCGGCGGTCTTGAGGTTTTCCAGGATGATCTGAACAAAGTCGCGCTCTTCGCCGTAACCGCCCCTCTTGTCTGCCACGCCGTCGATCAGTTCGTCGTTTTCATCCACCGCCAGCACACGATGCGGCGAAAGGCTTTCGACGGTGAACGGCCCGGCGACGCGGACTTTCTTTTTATCGCTGTAAGGCTTGTCGTAGAGGTATTCGTACTCGGCCTTGGCGGCGATGGAGGCATCGATTTCTTTCTGGCGGGCGATGCGGGCTTGCCACCAATCGGTGTGCAATTTCTTCGCGGTATCGGGCCATTTGGCGTCGGCGTCGCGGGGGATTTCCCAC
>CAMTXZ010000173.1:0-2968 GCA_947085765.1 uncultured Chromatiaceae bacterium
GAGCTGGTTCATGGCGGTATTGATCTGACCGGCGCCGCTGCTCTGCTCGCTGGAGGCGGCTGCAATCTCCTGCACCAGATCAGAGGTCTTCTGGATCGACGGGACCATCTCATCCAGCAGCTTGCCCGCCTTCTCGGCCAGCCCCACCGAACTCTTGGCGACTTCACCAATCTCCTGCGCGGCTACCTGTGAACGCTCCGCCAGTTTGCGCACTTCGGCGGCGACGACAGCAAAGCCTTTGCCATGTTCACCGGCACGGGCCGCTTCGATGGCGGCGTTAAGCGCCAGCAGATTGGTCTGGTAGGCGATGTCATCGATAATGCCGATCTTGTCGGCGATGGACTTCATCGCCGCAACAGTCTGGCGCACAGACTCACCGCCTTCAACTGCCTCTTTGGCGGCCTTGGTAGCCATGCCATCGGTAACCTTGGCATTTTCGGTGTTCTGGTTGATGGAAGCTGACATCTGCTCCACGGAAGAGCTGGTCTCTTCAACACTGGCGGCCTGTTCGCTGGATGCCTGTGACAGTGACTGAGCAGTGGCACTCACCTCTTCTGAAGCAGAGGAGATGCTGTCGGCAGAACTACGGACATCGGTAATGATCTGTGCCAACTTGTCTACTGTGCTGTTGATGGTAATCTTCAGTTCATCAAACTCACCTTGATAAGATTTTTCAATAGTCTGGGTCATGTCTCCTTCAGACATAGCGGTGAGCACCCGTTTGACGTCATTGATAGGCACAACAATGGCATCGAGAGCACTGTTTACCCCCTCAACAATCTTGCGATAGTCACCTTTATGTTTACTGGCATCGGCACGGGTGGCCAAGTTACCTGCCACTGCCGCTTCAGCCAGCATACTGGTATCAACGACCAATGCCTTGATACGGGCACGAACATTTTCGATGGTCTCATTAATAAAAGCCTTTTTACCGGGAAGCTGCTCCATCGGCGCATCGAGATTGCCTTCACCAAACTGGGTAAAGCAGGCCATTGCTTTTTTCTTCACTGCGATATGGCCATTCACCATGTCGTTAACACCTTGCGCCATAACAGCATAGTCACCGTTAAATTTGGCGACATTCATAACAACATCAATGTCACCCTTATCATGTTCAGCGGACATGTGTTTCATGTCGGTAATAATCTGAGAGAGCTTGGCCACCATATCTTTGACGCCCGACATCACACTTGAGGTATCGCCATTATTAAGTTTTATTTCAATATTCAAATCGCCACCGGCAACCTTCTTGACAACCTCTGCCAACTTGTCTGGTTCACCACCCATCTGACGCAGGATGTTGCGAGTAATCCAGAAGCCTAACAGCGCCGAGATAAGTATCGCTGCTGCAATCAGCATAATCGTCAGAGTGCGTTCTGATGAGTAGCTTTCTGCCGCATGATCCCGCACCTCTTTGGCAATCGTCAGCTGTAAATTTACAAGATCATTGATCTTTCCACTGATAGGATCGATGGAGTTATAAAGTGGTCCGTCAAACGCGGCAAGCTGACCAGCAATGTGACCAGACTTTCCTTTCAATGCCTGCTCAAGACGGTCGATGTCACGATCCGCCTGGACAAACAGGTGTTCCGCATCTTTTGCCAGCTTTTCCTCTTCTACGGTATGTGTGGTGGTCATATAGGCCTGCCACTCATTTTTAATTTTTATGCGAGCCTCTTTAATAGTGCCAAGCGCCTCCTCGGCAGTAAACATTCCGGCGTTTGCCTTGTTCACTGCATCAATGATAAAAAAAGCATAATCATCAGCGATATTTTTAAGGCCTTTGAGTGGCACAACTCGATCAGTATAGACAGTCTCCACCTCCTGAGCCGTTTCTTCCAAAACAGTAATACCGTGAACACCATTGACCAACAAAAAGATGACTGGAATCAGAAAACCCAGTCCAAGACGCACACCCAGTTTCATATTTTTGAACATAAATTTACCTATTTGTGGTTTGAATAAACAGATTCAACATATATGCTTCACTACAGCAGTGACTTTTTACGCCACTCGAAAACCTCAGTTTCATATTAAAAATATCCAGAAATTCTCATCTGTGATCACCCAGGAAAAAAATCAATCACTTGTTAAACTACTGACATTTCGGCACTGTCGGCACTGGAACCCAGTGTCAACATCTCATCCACCGACAACACCCGCTCAACGTTGAGGATGATGACAAACTTGCCCTTGACCTTACCCATCCCCTGAATAAAATCTGCACGAATCTTGGCGCCAAAGCTGGGGGGTAATTCAATCTCTGTGGCAGGAATATCCAATACTTCAGAGACAGCATCTACCACTACACCCACATGCTGTCGCTCTTCACCACTCTCTACCTCAATGATGACAATGCAGGTACGACGCGTAACAGACGAGGCTTTCCGGCTGAAGCGACTGGCAAGGTCAACTACCGGCACCACCGCGCCACGCAGATTGATAACGCCACGAATGAAACCTGGCATCATCGGCACATTGGTAACACTGCCATATTCGATAATCTCTTTTATGTTCAGGATGCCAATGGCGTACATCTCTCCGCCCAGAGTGAAGGTGAGATATTGATGCTGATTATCTTCTCCTAACTGCAGGCCAAGCAGTGATATCGCTTTGTTTTGTTGCTGTGAAACGCTGGTTGTCATGGTCACTGCTCCGCTCAAAACTTGACGAAGGAGGCTTCATCAACCGCAGCGGCAGAGGTCATCCGCAGAGTAGGTGAATCCTTGTTGGTTTTGCCAGCACCAGAGTTTTTATTAATGGCTACCGACCTGGCGACAGAGCGCTCAGTCTGTGTTGCATTGACTTTGAAAAACTGCATCAGCTCCTGCAACGTTTCGGCCTGGCCACTCATCTCCTCAGAGGTGGCTGCCAACTCTTCCGAGGCGGAGGCGTTCTGTTGAGTAATCTGACCGAGCTGGTTCATGGCGGTATTGATCTGACCGGCGCCGCTGCTCTGCTCGCTGGA
>CAMTXZ010000174.1:0-1636 GCA_947085765.1 uncultured Chromatiaceae bacterium
AGAGCATCATGAAATACATTGTTCAATACACCCTGCCCTATGAGCATCTGGTCCAGGTTGGCATCGAGGCTGAGAGTCAGGAGGTTGCTATTGCCAAGGCACAGGCACTGTTTGACCAGGGCGATATCTGGCAGGACACAACTGAAGTACCCCTACTCTACGATGACTATGTTGAGACCAGCAACGTTGAGGTGCCGCTTAACTTCACGATCGAGGGTGAGTGCGATTCCGCGTGGCCCACACCGGATTCAAGTGTGATCCGGATGCGCCAGCAGAATGCGGCGTTTCGGGCATCGCGGTTATTGGTGGAAGCCTATCAGCGTGGTGAGGCATGTGGCGCACTGGGGAGTATCGACTGGAGCGATCTGGACGAAGCTTACCAGATGGCGCTCAAGTCAATATAAGGATATACCTCATGACCTTAATGTTCCAACGGCTGGCCCGCAATTATGCAAATACCGGATACTACCCAACCGACACGGAGACAACACGCCGGATTATCGGTGCGCTCCAAGCGTCGGAAAATGGTCGTATGAATATCTTTGATCCCTGTTGTGGTGAAGGTGTGATTCTGGCGGAGTGCAAACATGCACTTGGCGAGGATAAAACCGTTGCCTACGGTATTGAATACAACGAAGAACGTGCCTGGCATGCCAAGCAGCTGTTGAATCATTGTATTCATGCGGATATCAACGATTGTGCCGTGGGGCTTCGGCAGTTTGGTTTCATGCTGCTGAATCCACCCTATGGCGACACAGTCGCCGATAGAGTGGAACTGTCATCGAAGTCTGAACGTCTTGAGAAGCTGTTTTATCGACGGACAATAGGACTGTTGCAGAATGGCGGTGTAATGGCGTTGATTATCCCCAGGTACAGTCTCGATAAGGAGTTCTCGACCTGGATAGCACGACATCTTAATACTGTCCGTGTCTACGAAGCCCCTGAGCAGAAATTCAAACAGATCGTTGTGATGGGGATCCGGCAGCCTGTCACGGATACGGATACCACCTTATCTAAACGCCTCACCGCAATCGGTGTTGGCGATGAACAGGTGGATCAGTTTCCCGATGAGTGGTTGGATGACCCATATATTGTTCCCGCAACTCCACAGCAGCAGGAAGTGAAGTTTCACTCGGTCAAGATAGATCAGCGACAGTTGGCCGATGTGGTGGCGCGTGAACGTTGTTTATGGGGACGTATGGGGCTGGTGTTCAAGTATGGCCATCAGCAGCATAGGCGGCCACTCCGGGCGCTTTCACCGTGGCACTTAGCACTGGCACTCGCTGCAGGGCAAGTGTCAGGGGTGGTGAAATCTCATGACGGTAGAACCTTTGTCATTAAAGGTGACACCTTTAAAAGCAAGATAAGCAACGAAGAGGTTGTGCTCAATGCCAAAGGAGAGGCTATAGGCGCCAAGAGAATACAGACGGATTGTTTTATACCGACTATTCGCGCCTTGGACTTTACCCCTGGCAGCCCAACGTTTGGTCTGCCGCTGACTATTCGTTAAACCATTGAACAAACCTCCTGCTAGGAGGTTTGTTTCTTAATATCAACCCAATGGGAATGCCGCCCATTGGGCGCGTTCCCCTGTATAGGGAGAACAGTAAACATGAGCAAGGTAATTACTGATGAA
>CAMTXZ010000175.1:0-1008 GCA_947085765.1 uncultured Chromatiaceae bacterium
GCGCATCACACCTGCCCCTGCCCACAGTGCAAACAGGGGCGGCTAATCGTCATCGCCACCTTGCTGCCGGAACGACGAAGGGAGGGCGTATCGATAGAACACTAAAAACGCATCAGCCGTTGATGATATTCAAACGAGGCAGCTGATCTCGGAGTTGCGCACGGACATTTACCTGAAAAACAGCTGTTTTTAGCTTGGCTCAAGCCATAAAAACAAGAAGGTACACCGGTAAAAACCAGACCTACTGCCCAACAGGGGTATTAAAAACCGCCAAATGGTTTAGACATCCTCGGTACTCCACAATACAATCCCCTATATATCAGGCAGCCGTACCGACACGGCTTAGTCCAACAGACATTTATACGCCATGCGCGGCACAGCGTATAAATGCTTAGACGTTAGACCTATGAAACCCATCTGCCGCCACTGTCATTTTTTGTCCAAAGAACACCGGGAGGAAAACACCGGTCGCGCCCTCGTGTTTTCATTAAACAAACAGGAACGTGAAAAAGCTGCACTAGCACCGCATGATGTGGTCGCCAATTACTACTCTCTAAATTGCCACATGGGAGTTTGGGATGAAGGTGTTTCGGGTTCGATAGAAGAACGAAACACAGTGATTAATCTTACGCCGAGATCATCGAGTTGTTTTTTCTTTCCATATCATCCAGCTATGCTTTTCGATGCTGCGCGAGAGCTACAAAAGCGAACTAATGAAAACGAACAGATGAAAAAATCGAATCGTTACACTCGTATTGGCCTCTGGGTCGCTGCCGCTGCTCTTTTTTTCAGCGCATTGGTTGAGATTTTTAAAAATGTCTAACCTGGCATTCAAGAGGGACGCCGAGAAGCGCGGCGCCCCTTAATTTTACGTTGAGGCTGTAGAAAAACCCAAAAACGCATCACAGCCTCTGGCATAATCAAACTCAATTGCAACGGATCGCAAAGGGGGAGCGAAATGGCACGGTATAAACCCACCCATCGGGGGCTTATGATGCTGGCGGTCGA
>CAMTXZ010000176.1:0-14350 GCA_947085765.1 uncultured Chromatiaceae bacterium
CAGCTGCCGCTGCGACAGGATGAGGGTGGCTCCGCGCCTTGACGGATCAACGATTCAAGTACGGTTTCGCCAGCATTGCAGCTGTACTCGACCTCTGAGAATGTAATCTTGGTCATGACGCGGGCTGCTCCTGATTAACGTCCGAGCACGTCGGTGCGGGTGCTTTCGGCAATCGCCGCTGCCTGTCCGATCAGATCACCTGGTACACCCAGCTCGGTCAGAGTGGCGCCAAGATGCTCCATCACGGCGTCAAAATGGCTGTCGTTCAACCCTTGAGCGACGAGGTGGGCGTGGCCTTTACGCATATCTGCGCCGGTGTAGTTGTGGGGACCACCGAAGGCCATGGTCAGGAAGGCCTTCTGCTTGGCGGCCTGCGTGTTCATGTCCACCCCTTCAAAGAATTTGCTGATGCGGGCATCGGCCAGCACTTTACGGTAGAAGATATCGACAGCGGCGTTGACGGCGGCTTCACCACCAATTTTTTCATATAGGTTTTGGGTCATGGTGCTCTCCTGAAATGGTTGTTATTAGTTGAACGGTGTTATCGGGTCTGTCTGTTACGGCCTGTCATTGGTCTTTCATGAGGCTACACCGGAATAAAGATGCATCCTAAATACATTATTGCGCTGTCCCTCTTGCCTGTCAATGGCTGAGTGCAAAGCCTGTAATATGCGTTGCAGCTTGCAGCGGCATTGAGCAAGGCGGGCAAAAGCGGCTGAAAAAGTATAAAATCGCCGCCTCTCAGTTTTTCCTCTTTGAAATTAAATAGAAATCAAGCAGATCACTATGTCGACCATTATTGAACAGCAGGCCAAGCGACGCCGTACCTTTGCCATTATCTCCCACCCGGATGCCGGTAAAACCACGCTTACCGAGAAGCTGTTGCTGTTCGGGGGTGCGATCCAGATGGCTGGCACGGTTAAGGGACGCAAGGCGGCGCGTCACGCCACCTCCGACTGGATGGAGCTGGAGAAGCAGCGTGGTATCTCCATCACCACCTCGGTGATGCAGTTCCCGCATGGCGACAAGATCATCAATCTGCTCGATACCCCCGGCCACGAGGACTTCTTGGAAGATACCTATCGCACCCTGACAGCAGTCGATTCGGCGCTGATGGTGATCGACAGCGCCAAGGGGGTTGAGGACCGCACTATCAAACTGATGGAGGTGTGCCGCCTGCGTGATACGCCGATCATCACTTTCATCAACAAGATGGATCGGGAAGGGCGCGAGCCGATCGATCTGCTGGATGAGGTGGAGGAGATCCTCAAGATCAAATGTGCCCCTATCACCTGGCCGATTGGCATGGGTAAAAACTTCAAGGGGGTGTTTCATCTCGCCGATGATCGCATCCACCTCTTCAGCTCCACCCATGGTGGCAAGATCATGGCCGGCGAGGAGATTAAAGGGTTGGACAATCCACGTCTTGATGAGCTGTGGGGCAGCCACATGGCGGCGCAGGTGCGTGAGGAGATTGAGCTGGTGCGTGGTGCCAGCCATGAGTTTGACCATGACGCCTATCTGCGTGGTGAGGTGACGCCGGTATTTTTCGGTTCTGCCATCAATAATTTTGGCATCAGGGAGCTGCTCGACGCCTTTGCCGAATGGGCGCCGGAGCCGCAGTCACGCGAGACCAAGACTCGGGTGGTGGAGCCAAACGAAGAGAAGTTCACCGGTTTTGTCTTTAAGATTCAGGCCAACATGGACCCACAACACCGCGACCGTGTAGCCTTCCTGCGGGTCTGCTCCGGTAGCTACACCAAAGGCATGAAGGTGCGCCATGTGCGCATCGCTCGTGATGTGCAGATCGCCAACGCCATCACCTTTATGGCCAGTGATCGCGAGAACATTGAAGAGGCGTTTCCTGGTGACATCATCGGCCTGCACAACCATGGCACCATCCAGATCGGTGATACCTTCAGTGTGGGGGAGGAGTTGAAATTTACCGGCATCCCCAACTTTGCCCCAGAGCTGTTCCGGCGCGCCCAGCTGAAAGATCCAATGAAGATGAAGGCGTTGCAAAAAGGGTTGCAGCAGTTGTGTGAAGAGGGGGCAACCCAGCTCTACAGACCGCTGATCAACAATGAGCTGATCCTTGGTGCCGTCGGTGTATTGCAGTTTGAGGTGGTGGCTCATCGCCTGCAGGGTGAATACAAGGTTGAGTGTGTCTTCGAACCGGTGCAGGTCTCGACCGCGCGCTGGGTGATCTGCAAGGATGAGAAAAAACTCGCCGAGTTCAAACGCAAGGCCGAGGATAATCTTGCTATCGACGGTGCCGGACAACTGGTCTACATCGCCCCGACACGGGTTAATCTGCAGTTGGCGATGGAGCGCTATCCGGATGTGGAGTTTGTGTCGACACGCGAACATTAATGCGATAAATAAAAAAGGGCGCTGATCATCCCGTGTGGTGATCAGAGCCTCTGCCGACGATCCAGCACCATCAGTCTTCCATATTGAGTCTGTCACTCTCTGTGCCGATCTCTATCCCCTTTGCCGGTGCGCAGAACAGCACCGTGTCTGTGTGCCCTCTTGAGTGATGCAGGTGTCTCTGTCATTACTGGTGCTGCCAGTGTAGTGGTCAAGTAAATTTGTGACAGTGATGAGGAGCAAGAGTGTTTCTCTGCCGCAGTAGGCGACAAATAATTATTATAACTATCTCCTCTGATTGTGTTGTAGGACAGATCGATATCATGCAACAGATCCAGTTCTGCATCATAATACGATGCATATCGTTCTGTAGATATTCACTTGATTTTAAAGCTGGGCGCATTGTATCCAAAGCACCTCTGTGTAGTGACATCCTTGGTTAGAGTGAAACATCGCATCTTTAGACCATTCCCAATTTTCACAGGCAATACTCAGTGTTGCACATGTAAGCTATGAGACAGGGCTGTCAGAGCATACCAAGCCAATAATTTTTCCTCTATACAACTCCATCACCACAATCAAATATAACCAATGTGTACTGATTCAGATAAACGTCTGGCGTCAGGTTCTCAGTTTTACTTTTGAATTTAGCCGAGCAGGTTTTTCTTGTTTTAGTCACGACATAAACCTTGAATTTTTAATGGTTATTTTATCCCCGTTGAGGTGTGCAGATTTATTGGGTCACAACAGCGTGAAGGCATAGCGGACGTAGGATGGTCCGGACAAAAGGAATCAGCTGTCGTGTAAGAGAGTCAGCTTATGGTGTGGACGCCAGGGATTTTTCGTGATATAGCGACACGATTTCTATTCTTTTTTATTTGCGCGCAACGATATTAAATTCATTGTTGTAGACGCGACGAATTTTATTAATAAAATTTAATAAAAAATAATTTAAAAGATGAGTGTATGCGTTATGACTTCTTGACTTGTTTGATCAATCTGAAATAATGTCGGATGTAATATTTTTGTCATAAATATAACGTAAATGCTTCATGAATTTTTCAGCCTGGCTGTTCTATAACCAGGATATATAAATAATTATTTTATTAATAAATATTTAATTTATGGGTAGATATGCAGGTCACGGAGAGAGCATGAAGGTTTTGCATTACTCTCATGATAGTTTGGGATTGGGGCACATTCGTCGCACACTTGCGATTGTGCGGCGACTTGCACATGAGCTGCCAGGCGTGGCGCAGATGGTGCTCACCGGGTCTGCCCAGTTTGGCGCCTATGAGTGGCCTGCTCATGTGGATTGTGTAAAGCTGCCGACGATTCGAAAAAAGGGAAACGGCGAATACCACTCACCCCATTTACATGGCTCGCTGGAAGCAGTCTCCTCGTTGCGAGAGAGTATTATCATGAGTACGATCGGCCATTTCAGCCCGGATCTTGTGCTCGTGGATAAAGCACCGGCCGGATTGAATGGTGAGATGGTTCGTCCGTTACATTATTTAAAAGTGGCATATCCCAATGCATTGCTGGTGCTGGGCATGCGCGACATTGAAGATGCCCCTGAAATTACGTGCAAGGATTGGGAACGTGACAATATCTACTCATTGTTGGCGGATAGTTATGATGCCATTCTGCTCTATGGCGCACGCGAAATTTTTGATCCGGTCCTCGAATACAACCTCTCGCCGGTAATTGAACGCAAGATCTACCCATGTGGTTATGTCTTTGGTGCTGATGAGCGTCAGCTGACGGCTGCTCATCTTCGTGAAAAACTGGGGATAGGTATGGAGCGCCTGGTCTTGGTGACGGCCGGCGGGGGAGGCGATGGTTTTCATATAATTAATACTTACCTCGAAATGTTGGCCAGCCTCTCAATGCCAGCCCCGTTTCACTCCTTGATTGTGGCTGGCCCGCAAATGGATGTGTCTGAATATCAGATATTGGAACGCTGCGCTGCCAAAATCTCCTCTCCCATCACACTGAAAGTTTTTACACCTTATCTTTCAAGTTACCTGAGCATTGCTGACCTGGTGGTTACCATGGGTGGCTATAACACGGTGATGGAGATTATGGGATATGGTCGACGTTCGATCATCGTGCCGCGTGTCACTCCACGTCGCGAGCAGTTGATTCGTGCTGAACGCCTGGCGGCGCGAAATCTGGTTTGTATGATTCATCCTGACGAATTAACAGCAGGGCGTCTCCTGGTTGAGGTGGAGGCTGGCATGAAAGAGCGTAACCCGGCTCTTGAATCATCTCCGGGATTGAATATGAATGGTGCAGAAGTGGCGACTCTTACATTGATTGCATTGCTGAATAGCCGAACTCCGGTGGAGAATATCACCCCTCTTGTCAGCCATCAGGTTGCACTTGCCAATATGAAGAGTTCTGTGACATCTCAGTTAGAACGACGCGGCAACAGTGATCGTCGTCATGGCGCAATAACCCCAGATGAGGTACTTAAGTGAGCAAGCCACTGCATGTAGGTTATGTGCTCAAACGTTATCCTCGTCTCTCTGAAACCTTCATTGTTACCGAAATGGTTGAACTGCGGCGTCTTGGGGTGAGAGTGACTATTTTTGCCCAGAAAGATGCAGGAGAAGCATTGATCCATGAGAAGACACGTCAGCTTGATGTCCCGATCTATTATCTGCCACGCATTCCCAAACGCGAATGGTCCTTCCGTTATCAACAGGATGGCGCCAGTATGGCGACACCGTTTGACCTTCCCGACGATCTGATGAGTGGGCGTGCCAGGTTAGATGCCGCACTGCTGGCGCCGCTGGTTGAGCAACTGGAAATTGATCATCTACACGCACATTTTGCCACCTGGGCGAGCGATGTTGCTTGTTACACCAGCGCGCTTACTGGTATTCCGTTTAGCTTTACCGCACACGCCAAAGATATTTTTCATGAAGAGGTTAACAAACAACATTTAGCCTGGAAGATGTCACGGGCACACACGGTTGTGACGGTGAGTGACTTTAACAGGCGATATCTTAATGAGTTGCTTGCCAGCTTTGGTAAACGTGGTCAGATTGAACGTCTTTATAACGGTATAGATCTTGATCTTTTTTTGCCCCAGACACGCAATCCAGAGCCAAATCTAATTGTTGCTGTTGGGCGTCTTGTTGAGAAGAAGGGGTTCGATTATCTGATTCATGCCTGCCATCTGTTGCAACAGCGGGGACAGCCCTTTACCTGCATCATCGTTGGTGATGGCGAACAGCGTGCAGAGCTTGAAGCGTGTATTGCTGAATATGGGATGGAAAGTGATATTACACTCGTCGGTGCGATGACCCAGGCGGATGTGATTGCTCTGCTTAGACGTGCGACAGTTTTCACTTTGCCATGTATTGTCGGGCGTGATGGCAATCGTGATGGTTTGCCAACGGTGTTGCTGGAGGCGATGGCGCTCGGCGTGCCGGTGGTTTCGACCCGTGTGACCGGTATTCCGGAAATTATTGATGATAGGCAGACAGGTTTGTTGGTGGAAGAGCGCGATGCGGAGGGGTTGGCCGCTGCACTTGCAGAGCTGTTGCAGTCACCGGCGCTTCGGCAGCAGTGCAGTAGTGGTGCGCAGGAGAAGGTGACGCGTCAATTTAATGCGGCTAAAAATGTAAAGCAGCTTAATGCCTGTTTTTGCGCCAGCGCAGAGGGCACGGTTTAACGCTTTGCTCCACTGCTCACCCTGGATCAAAAATAATTTTGTGAACAGCGGATCGCTTCGCATCATCAGTAGTCAGTATTTAAGAGTTAACACCAACGTATGAAAATTCTCTATCTATGTAGTGATCTGGGTATCCCTGTGCTGGGGCGCAAAGGCGCAGCAGTACACATGCGTGTCATGAGTGAGGCGTTACAGCGTGCCGGCCACTCTGTGGTACTTGCAACACCATCGTTAAACAAAGACCCCTGGGAGGCGCCACAAAAGATAGGTGTTGAAATCATGCATCTGCCGCCATCTCCGGAAGTATCGCAGGCAGTACAGGGTGTGACTGAGTTTAACGACGCTATCGGGGTTGAAAATTCACTGCCAGGTGAGCTGCGACGTATTCTTTATAATCAACAACTGGTCGGGCAGTTGGAGCGCCGTTTTCGTAATCATGCCCCCGATTTTATTCTTGAGCGGGCTTCGCTTTATGCAACAGCGGGCGTGCATCTTGCCCAGAGACTTAATATCCCTCTGCTTGTTGAACTTAACGCACCACTGGCGCTGGAGCAGTCTGCTTACCGGGCCACAGGTCTGGGAAAACTGGCAGCGCAGTCTGAGCGTTGGGCGCTGACCCGTGCCGATGCGATCTTTGCCGTCTCGGCGCCGTTGCGTGATTATGTGTGCTCTCTGGAGGTGCCGGAGGCACAGGTACAGGTATTGCCAAATGGCGTTGATGTTGAACTGTTTCATCCCGCGCCGCGCAACCCTGAGTTGCATACAAAGTTTGCGTTGGGGAGTGGGCCGGTGCTTGGGTTTGTGGGGGGACTGAGGCCGTGGCACGGTGTTCAAGCCTTGCCGTTACTGGTGGAGCGGCTGGTTACGCGTTATCCGCAACTGCGTCTGGTGATTGTGGGTGAGGGGCCGATGCGTGCAGAGCTGGAGAGCGCCTTTTCTGCCCGTAATATAGACGCCCATGTAATCTTTACCGGTTCATTGCCACATCTGGAGGTGAGTGCGTTGATTCGCCAGTTTGATGTGGCACTTGCCCCTTACCCCGTTCTTGACCATGCGTTCTATTTTTCACCGCTCAAACTGTTTGAATATATGGCCTGTGGTATTCCAGTGGTGGCGGCAGCGGTGGGCCAGATTGCCGATGTGATTTGTGATGGTGAAACGGGGCTGCTCTATCCGCCAGATGATATTGATGCGCTGACATCCGCCTGCTTTCGGTTATTGGCCGATCCTGAATTTGGTCAACGGCTGGGCACGGCAGCAGCGGCAGAGGTTCATGCACACTACACATGGTCGGGCAATGCGACACGGATTGTTGAGCAGGCGCGACGGCTTATTGCAGATCGGGTGAGTGGCTGATCGCGTGTCTTTCATTGTGCAGGATAGGTGTGTGACGGTTGATGATCCGTTTGGGATTGCCGACGATCCGGGGTTGCCGCTGGCTTCACTGGCGCTTGATCCGCAGCGGGTTGAGTGGGAGCTGCAGCGGCTTCCCGCTCTGATAGGAGTCGACGGCCCTCCGCAGTTGCGCGCTATTCGTGTTATTCGCCACAAGCCGGGGCGGCGTTTTATGGTTGAGTATGATGTGGCCGTCTCAACGGCGCTGGGTGTGCAGGAGCTGACCTTGATGGGTAAGGCGCGGTCGCGCCATAGCGCCCGCGCTGCACACCGTTTGCTGAGGACGTTATGGGGTGCCGGGTTTGACCAGCAGAGCAGCGACGCTATTTGTGTGCCCGAACCCATGGGGGTGATCAGTTCGTTTAATCTCTGGTTACAGCAGAAGGTGCCGGGGCGGCCACTGAGCGAGTTGCTATTGGCGGGCAATCATACGGCGTTGATTGAGCGTGTTGTCGATGCAATCCATAAACTGCATAGCGCGGGTGTGCCCGCTGACCGTTCTCATACCATCAGTGATGAGTTGCAAATTCTGCATGAACGTCTGCCGCAGCTATTTCAACAATACCCGCAGTGGCGGCAGCGGATAGCGTGTGTGCTGGCAGCTTGTGATCGCCTGGCTGCCGCTCTGCCGGCACCCAAAGCGTGTGGTATCCACCGTGATTTTTATGCGGATCAGATGATGGTGGACGGTGAACGACTCTATCTGCTCGACTTTGATCTCTACTGTCACGGCGATCCGGCGCTCGATATTGGCAATTTTGTGGGGCATATGATTGAACAGCGTCTGCGTCTGGCGGGTGATACCTCGATGCTGGTGAAGTATGAGGAGGCACTGGTTGAAGGTTTTATCGCCCTGGCCGGTGTTGCGTCACGAGAGGCCGTCTCGGCCTACACAACGTTGACGCTGGTCCGCCACATCCATCTAAGTACTCTCTTCCCCGAGCGACGCCACGGGAGTGGCCGGCTGTTAGCGTTGTGTGAACAGCGACTGGGGCTTCAGCCCCGTACAGAGTCATGAAACAGCGCGACCGGCTGAGTCGTCTGGTGCTGGCGCATCTGGGACGGATGAAGGGAGGGTTGCTACTGGCGATACTCTGCACACTGTCTGTGGTGGCGTTAGAGCTGCTGGCACCGTGGCCCCTCAAAATCCTGTTTGACCATATTCTGCTTGAAAAGCCGCTGACGCCGGCGTTCACACTCCTCGGCACTCTGTTGGCCCAAGGTGCGGTGACAGCGTTGGCGATACTGGCGCTGTTGATTGTATTGATTGCGTTGAGCAAGGCCGCATTTCTATATTTTCAGGTATTTCTGACCTCGCGTATCGGTTACCAGCTGGTGTTTGAGTTGCGACGGGAGCTGTTTCAGCATCTGCAAGAGTTATCGCTCTCTTACCATAATCGCGCCCGCGCCGGTGAGCTGCTGAACAGGGTGACCAGTGATACTCGGAATCTACGCGACACATTTACCGAGTCAGCACTCGCCTTTGGGACCCACCTGTTAACGATCATCGGCATGTTTGTGGTGATGTTTCTGCTTAATTGGCAGCTGGCGTTAATTGCTGCCGTTACGTTTCCCCTGTTGCTGCTGATCCTCATATTTTTTTATAGTCGGATTAAAATCACTATTAAAAAACAGCGGCGGCGGGAGGGTAAAATTGCTGCACGGTTGGGAGAGGTATTTAACAGTGCACCTTTGGTACGTGCCTTTGGCCGTGAGCGTTATGAGATTGAACAGTTTGAAGTGGAGAGTACAAAACATTTGCAAGAGGGGGTGCGTGCCTTAAGGCTGGAGGCGGCGGCGATACGCGCCACCGAAATCATCAGTGCCTTTGGTCTGGGGGCTACAATTTTTTACGGTGCGCTTCAGACGCTAGAGGGGCGGATGACGCCCGGCGATCTGTTGGTATTTTCCGCCTACGTCTCGCGTATGTATAACCCGGTGCGACAAGTTGCCAAGCTGCTGCTTAAATTTAACAAGGCAGTGGTAAGTGCTGATCGACTGCGTGAAATTCTCAACGAAGAGCCACAGCTACCCGACCGGCCAGATGCGATTGAGGCTCAGGCGTTGAGAGGGGATATCCGCTTTGATCGTGTCTCGTTTGACTATGGCGAAGGGGGTAAGACACTAAACGAGATCAGTTTCAGTGTCGCCCCAGGAGAGCGACTGGTGCTGGTGGGCGGTTCCGGTGCGGGTAAGTCCACACTTGTTAATCTGTTGTTACGACTCTACGAACCAAGCAGTGGCGCCATCTTTGTAGATGGCCGTGATATCCGTGACTATCGACGTGAATCGCTGCGCCATGAGATTGGAATTGTATTGCAGGATAACCTGCTCTTTGGCGCCAGCATCCATGAAAACATTGCCTACGGTAAGCTTCTGGCGACGCCGGAAGAGGTTGAGGCGGCCGCCCGTGCTGCTCATGCACATGAATTTATCGAGGCGCTTCCCGACGGTTACGAAACAGTCGTGGGCGAGCGGGGGGCAACACTTTCCGGCGGGCAGCGCCAGCGTATTGGTCTGGCACGCGCTATGGTCAAGCGCCCGTCGATCTTGGTTCTGGATGAGCCGACTTCAGCGCTTGATGCCAGGGCCGAGGCACTGGTTCAGGAGGTGATAGAGCGTTTACAGCACGGCAAGACCACCATTTTGATTGTGCACCACTTCCGTTACATAAAAGATGATGATCATGTATTGGTGCTCAATGCGGGGACGATTGTTGAGCAGGGACGGGCGGCTGAGCTGATGGCCATGAGAGGTCACTATTACGATCTCTATCTGCATCAGCAGTCGGGCACGGGTACGCAGTGATCAAACGTTATGTTGCCGCTGGCGTGGCATTTTTTGCCATTACTGTTTTGATGCCATGTTACGCCTGGGCTGATAACCGCTTGGAACTATTGCCCGGCAAGGGTGTTGTTGAGACTCCGGTGCTGGACTCTGCCGCTCTACCACCGTTAGCGTTTCAACTTACACCCTGGCTGGCGCTGGGAACATCGCTAAAACTCACGCTGGCGAGTGGCGATAACGTTAACGTTGTGGGTGGCGCACCTGCTCGCCAGAGAGCAGGTGAATCGGCATTCACTGTGGTATCCACACTTTCTTTGGCACCCAACGTGGGCCTCTTTACAGCAGCTGAACTGATCCGTCATAAAAGGACAGATCGAGGGTTAAATACAAATAGTGGGGTGACGGCGGCCTATCTGTTGTGGAGTCAGCTGTTATCGTTACCGCTGACGCTGCAGGTGGGGCGTCAACGTTTTTCCGATGCGCGGCAGTGGCTGTTTGATGAAAATCTTGACGGTATACGTCTCCAGCTTAAACTTGGTCAGCTAGTGAATGAGATATCTGCCAGCACCCATATAAATCCAAAAAGCGATAAAGAGGCGCTGGAGAATTATCTATTGCGCTCTGATTACCATTTTACTACCCGGAATGAGTTGGGTGTGTATGCGCTTTATCGCAAAGATCCTATCAATGAAAAGAGTGATCGTACCTATCTTGGGATGAGTGGGGAGGCCCGGCTTTATGGCCATAACCTCTGGCTGGAAATGACATCACTCTCTGGTGAGAACGGTAGCCGCCAACGTCAAAGCTTTGCTGTTGACACGGGTGTGACGTTACGGCTGGGTGCGGACCGGCAGTGGTCTATCACTCTGGCTCACGCCTTAGGCTCGGGGGACAGCAATAGCCGCGATGATCTTGATAAAACCTTTCGCCAGACTGGGCTGGATGATAACGAGGCGCGATTTAACGGCATAACAAAATTTAAATATTATGGGGTTGTCACCGATCCTGAACTCAGTAATCTGCGGGTGGCCACAGTGGGTATTGGGTGGGGTGAAAAACGGAAACACTCTGTCGATCTGGTATACCACACCTATGAGCAGATTATAGAAAGCAGTCGATTCCGCTCGAAAGTGATTCAAGCTCCCAATGGCAAAGCTCGACAACTGGGGACGGAGATAGATCTCATTCTGGGTGTGCGTATGAATCAAAACTTTGTTCTTCAGGGGAGTGCTGGCCTGTTCCAGCCGGGGGCCGGTTTTGATAATAGTGAGTCGGTTGTTTTTGGTGAGTTGCAACTGAAATTCACTGCCACCTCACCGGCACCGGCGCTCGCATCGGCCCAACCGGTAGTTCAACGAACACCTATTAAGGCCTATCCACCTCCACCCAGGGAGTAATGAGTGCCACGGTGTTTGTTGTGGCCTAATACTCTCCTTGTTTTATCTGCCAGGAGCGCTATCAGCCTGAATGTAGTTAAAACTGCTGCTGTGGACCACCCGCCCCATCTCATCTATCACCTGTACCTCCCATCTCCCTAACCACTCTTTTTTGAGTGTGATGTTAGACCAGACACGCCAGCGTGGTGCGCCAATATTGAATTTGGTGTCAGCCATTGTAGTGCCATCAAAGCGCCAGCGATGGATCACGGTTTGGCCTGCCATCCCTTTGAGTTCGGTGAAGTAGTATAGGAACTGTTTGGTATTGGATAGATCAGTGATGT
Organism: uncultured Chromatiaceae bacterium; assembly: GCA_947085765.1. Taxonomy (GTDB): domain Bacteria; phylum Pseudomonadota; class Gammaproteobacteria; order Tenderiales; family Tenderiaceae; genus JAKFXL01. The sequence goes on from CAMTXZ010000176.1 coordinate 11,958, forward strand.
GTTGTTTAGGTTCGTGATTCACCACGGCTTCAGTGAAGGCCGAGCGTGATACGGAGCCGCCAATAATGCCGATCTCACCGGTGACCTGTGTGGCTAGGTGATCAGCCAGAGAGGGCGTCGATAACACGAGATGTAGAGTAGCAAGTGCCAATATTACAGACGGTTTGATGATGGCTTGTTTCATGGTGTTGCCCTCCAATCCATTAAGGAGTAGACAGCTGATTGTTGTTGCAGTGGTCTGCTTACTGTAGCGGGCGGAGTGAATAAAGTTGCAGTGCCATGGTGGTGTTGCGGTTTGAGTGGTCTGTTTTTCGTTGACCCAACAGATCAACAAAAGATCAACGTGAGGTCAGTAGATGTGGCGCAGAGGCTGTTGTCTGAAGCGGGGGGGTAATTGCTTTGGTGAAACCGATGAAGTTTGCCGGCAGCAAACCTCATCGGTGATTGGCTAGAGACTCTGGATACGTGTGATCTGTTCCCCCAGCTGCACTAATGATAGGCGCAGCTCGGTTATCTTTTGGCGCTCCTTCTCAACGACCGCTTCCGGGGCCTTGCTGATAAAACTCTCGTTGGTCAGTTTGCCTTCGATGCGCCCCAGGTCGCCCTGGAGCTTTTCGACCTGTTTGTTGAGACGGGCCAGTTCGTCCTCTTTATCGATCAGGCCCGCCATGGGAATCAGCAGCTTCATCTCACCGACCAACGCGGTGGCGCTATCGGGTGCTGCAGCACCGGCATCCAGCCAGGTGATCGATTCCAGACGCGCCAGGTTGGTGAGGTAGTTGCTATTGCGGGTTAAGCGCTGCTGATCTTTGTCATCGCCATTTTGCAACAGCACCGGCAGTGGTTTGCCCGGAGAGATATTCATCTCGCCGCGAATGGTGCGCACGCCGAGGATGAAGTTCATCACCCAGCCCATCTCGGTTTCGACGGCGGGGTTGTGGTGGTCGCCGTTTTTGCTGGGGTAGGGCTGACGCATGATGGTCTCGCCTTCACTGCCCGCCAGTGGCGCAACACGTTGCCAGATCTCCTCGGTGATAAAGGGCATCAGCGGATGGGCCAGTCGCAGAAGGGTCTCCAGTACCTGCACCAGGGTCTGGCGACTGCCGCGTAGCTGCGCTGCGCTGCTGTCGCTGTTATTGAGTACCACCTTGGAGAGTTCCAGATACCAGTCGCAGTATTCGTTCCAGGTGAACTCATAGATGGCTTGGGCGGCGTGGTCGAGGCGATAGCTTTCGAGTGCCTGGCCCACTTCGTCGATGGTGCGTTGCAGACGGCTGAGGATCCAGCGGTCGGCCATGCTCTGCACCACTTCGCCACCCTGCTGACCGCAGTCGTGCCCCTCGGTGTTCATCAGCACGTAGCGCGCGGCGTTCCAGAGCTTGTTGCAGAAGTTGCGGTAGCCCTCGATGCGGTTGAGGTCAAACTTGATGTCGCGGCCGGTGGAGGCGAGCGCGGCAAAGGTGAAGCGCAGGGCATCGGTACCGTAAGGTTGGATGCCGGCGGGAAATTCGCTGCGGGTTGCCTTGTCGATCTTGGCCGCCATGCCGGTCTGCATCAGGCCGGTGGTGCGTTTGGCGATCAGGGAGCTTAGGTCGATGCCGTCGATCAGGTCGATCGGGTCAAGCACGTTGCCCTTGGATTTCGACATCTTCTGGCCATGGCTGTCGCGTACCAGGCCGTGGATGTAGACCTCTTTAAAGGGCACCTGGCCGGTGAACTTCAGCCCCATCATGATCATGCGCGCGACCCAGAAGAAGATGATGTCGAAGCCGGTGACCAGTACGTTGGTCGGGTAGAAGGTCTCCAGCTCCGGGGTCTTTTCGGGCCAGCCAAGGGTGGAGAAGGGCCAGAGTGCGGAGGAGAACCAGGTGTCGAGCACGTCGGCATCCTGGGTCAGCACCGCCTCTTTACCGAGCTTCAGGAAGGCCTCGGCGCGCGCCTCCTCTTCGGTGCGGGCGACGTAGATGTTGCCCGCCTGGTCGTACCAGGCGGGGATGCGGTGGCCCCACCAGATCTGCCGTGAGATGCACCAGTCGTCGATATTGCGCATCCACTCGAAGTAGGTGTTTTTCCAGTTGTCGGGCACGAATTTGATGTCGCCATCTTCAACGGCTTTGATGGCGGGTCCGGCCAGCGGCCCGACTTTGACAAACCACTGGTCGGTGAGCAGTGGTTCGATGACGGAGTGTGAGCGGTCGCCACGTGGCACCATCAGCTTGTGCGGCTGGACCTTCTCCAGCAGCCCCAGCGCTTCAAGGTCAGCGACCACCTTCTTGCGCGCCTCGAAGCGATCAAGGCCGCGATACTGTACCGGCGGGGTGTTGTTGATGCGCGCATCCTCGGTGAGGATGTTGATCATCGGCAGGTTGTGGCGCTGACCAATGGCGTAGTCG
>CAMTXZ010000177.1:0-7394 GCA_947085765.1 uncultured Chromatiaceae bacterium
AATCACACTATTTATCGAGCAACATAATCAGTCACCAAAACCTTTTGTTTGGACCAAAAATGTTGGTCAAATAATGGAGAAAGTGGGGCGAGCTAGAGAGATATTACAAAATGTATAATATATTCAGGACACTACACTAGTGCCTACATAAACCTTGGCCACATATTACACCATGCACTATCCGTTGAATGAGAATTTTGCCCAATCCATGGCCTTAAACTTCTAAAAACCGTTTCTGCTCAAGGGATAAAGCAACCTACCGTAACGGTGCACCAAAAAATGCCGCTGATATAGACTATGTCTACCTGTACGGCCGGTACTTTACATAACGAAAATAATATATTATAAGTTTCAAGAATTTTCGGGGCCAACTCAAAAAATTGGGCAGTTCTAAACTGTGTCAGCTGCAGCCTCTCGACAATCACCATAAATCTATACTGAAAATGGTGCGCATGTACATAGAAACCACTTGCTTAAAGATAGTTGAGAAGTTGCAAGTGATTGATTAAAAAGATTCATTACTAACAAATCACAAAACAGATAAGTCGTAAACTATTTTTCATTGGTACGGCGCAAGGAATGAAGATGCTATCATCAGATGTGGCCGATTTAAGCAATTTGCTCTTTCCAATCCAAGGTAATACCCCAAGCGGATGCGATATCCGCCAGAACCCATCAGCCTCATCCCCCTACAATCTCATCAAAGATGCCCGCAATACTGCACGGGCCGCCGAGCGCAATAGTCTATTTGATGGCAAAAGTGATGCCGCACAGGAGAATTGGCAAAAAATGCTCTCCCTGGCCCCAGAGATTCTGCATAATCATGCAAAAGATCTTGAAATTGCCGCCTGGTACACAGAGGCCCTTATTCGTAAGCACGGGTTTAAAGGCTTGAATGAAGGGTTTGCCCTGATACGAAATCTAATAGAGCTATTTTGGAATGACCTGCATCCGATGCCTGACGAAGATGGTATTGGGACCAGAGTCTCTCCTCTCGTAGGATTAAATGGGGAAGGCTCTGATGGTGTGCTTATTCCGCCAATACGTAACACAGCCATTACCGAATCCCATTTTCCAGGCCCTTTCACTGTCTGGCAGTATAAACAGGCGCTGGACGTGCAAAAAATCTCTGATGAAGGGCTTCGCGACAAAAAAACCGAGCAAATCGGCTTTAGCATCGCTGACATAGAGTCAGCAGTATCCAAATCTAGTGTTGAGTTTTTCATCAGCTTACAAAATGATCTTCGCAGCGCCCTTCTCGAATACAGAAAAATAGGGGTACTTTTGGATGCCCATTGCGGTATTCATGAAGCTCCGCCCACCAGTAACATTATCAATGCTCTCGAAGATGTTCTGGCCATAGTTAAACACCTTGGGAAGTCTAAGCTCCCGAATGAAGCCACTAACGATTCGTTGATACACACTTCAGAGCCGATCGGCACCGAAAGCAGACCAGGCAGTTCTGCCACTACGACACTTATTAATCCCATATATTCGAGAGATGAGGCATTTAAACAGCTAAACCATATCGCCGACTATTTCCGAAAAACGGAACCTCACTCACCAATATGCTATTCCATAGATAGGGCTATTAAATGGGGGAGTATGCCACTCAACGAACTGATTAAAGAGCTAATCCCTGATGATTCTTCGAGAGAAGTTTATGGTTCTTTAACCGGAGTAGATATAAAAAGCCCGTAACCAAGGCGCATTATTTTAATGATCAAGACAGCAGCACTCAGTGCGGTCTGGGACCTTGGCATCTAAAACAAGAGATGATTTTTAAATTCTGTTTTAGCTGCATTAAAAGCGCTATATTTGATTAACTATTAACCGTAATAAGGATAAACCATGTCTGAGAGTATTCACGATAAATTGAAGCGAGTACGCAAACCGCGGGTTCATATTACCTATGACCTGGAAACCAATGGTTCCGTCGCTGACAAGGAAATCCCATTTGTGATGGGAGTGATGGGTGACTACTCAGGCGATAACAGTGAAAATAAAAAGCCACTCAAAGAACGAAAGTTCTCCCAAATTGATCGTGACAATTTCAATGAAGTCATGAGCAAGATATCTCCCGAACTCAAACTCAAGGTTGAAAATACACTACAGGGTGATGGTAGTGAAATGTCCGTCAATCTCAAATTCAACACCATGGAAGATTTTGAGCCACATAAAATTGTTGAACAGGTAGATTCACTCAAAAAACTTCTGGAAACACGCAACAAGTTAAGAGATCTTCTGACCAAGGCAGACCGCTCCGATGAACTCGAATCACTGCTCGAACAGGTGCTCAGCAACTCTGATGCAATGTCATCCCTAACGCAGGAGTTAAGGAATGGCGAGGGCAAAGACAACAATGAGGGCAATACATAATGAGCACTGAACAGCAGAAAAATGACTCCATTGCGTCCACAGGAATAGAAACAAGTTTCCTCGAGCAAGCAATCACTGCAACCAAGCAGACGCCAAAAGATGAGACGGAAAGCCTTTTAAAAAACCTGACACAAGAGGCGATGAAGGGAACCGTCAAATGGGATAAGAACCTTACGGTCACCATAAACTCAGCCATTGCCGCTATTGATAAGTTAATGTCAAAGCAACTCTCCGCTATCATCCACAATGAAAATTTCCAAAAACTTGAAGGGTCATGGCGCGGCTTGAATCATTTAGTTACAAACAGTGAAACCAGCTCCCAGTTAAAAATCCGCATGATGAGTATCAGTAAAAAAGAGCTCACCAAAGATCTAGAAAAAGCTGTTGAATTTGATCAGAGCCAAACATTTAAAAAGATCTACGAAAATGAATTTGGTACAGCTGGAGGCGAACCGTATGCAGCATTGATTGGTGATTATGAATTTTCGACCCATCCCGCAGATATCGACATGCTCACCAGCATGTCCAATATTGCAGCCGCCGGATTTTGCCCCTTTATCTCTGCGGCATCACCTAATATGTTTGGTTTTGATAGCTTCACAGAACTATCCAAACCTCGGGATCTGGAAAAAATATTTGACTCTGCAGAATACGTTAAGTGGCGCAGCTTCCGTGAAACAGCTGATTCCCGTTTTGTAACGCTAACGATGCCGCGAGTACTGGCACGACTGCCCTACGGATCAGCCACCAAGCCGATTGACGCATTCAGCTTTGAAGAGATGAGCATTGATGCTTCAGGCAGACACACTCAAAGTGAGCATGATGAATACTGCTGGACTAATGCGGCATATGCCATGGGCACCGTACTTACTCGCTCATTTACCGACTACAATTGGTGCACCAGCATCAGAGGCGCGGAAGGTGGCGGAAAAGTAGAAGGTCTTCCTAGCCATACGTTTATCAGTGACGACGGCGATCTGGATCAAAAATGTCCTACTGAAATTGGCATTACGGATCGCCGTGAAGCCGAACTCAGCAAGCTTGGATTCCTGCCTTTATGCCACTACAAGAATACCGACTATGCGGTGTTTTTTGGCTCACAAACAACGCAAAAACCCCAACGATTTGATAATCCAGATGCAACCGCTAACGCGGAAATCTCTTCACGTCTGCCCTACATCATGGCCACTGCCCGGATAGCCCACTTTCTCAAGGTCATGGCCCGTGACAAGGTAGGCTCGTTTATGGAGGCCTCCGAAGCAGAGGAGTGGCTCAATCAATGGATATCCAATTACGTTAATGCTACCCCCGGCGCCAGCCCTGAAATGAAGGCTCGCTACCCGCTCGCAGAAGCAACCATTGAAGTAAAAGAGGTTCCTGGACAACCTGGTGTATATAGTGCAATTGCCTGGATGCGTCCTTGGTTACAGATGGAAGAGTTAACCGCATCGCTGCGTCTTGTAGCCAACATTCCCAAAGCCGGTTAACCCACTGTTGTGCGGAGAGTGATCTCTCCGCACACCCAAATACCTCTGCCTTTTAACTCCGGCCACACCATATGCCTCAATCAATTAACAGCGCACATACGCACCACATGGATGGACTTTGTTCGCGCCCCTCATTTATTGTCGGATTGGATGCCTTTTTAAGTGAAACGGACTCTTTTCGAGCACTGTCATACTGGCTAAAAGAGTTTGAAAACAGTCGCACATTAAAAAACACTAACGACATCGGCTATGTCATCAATCAAACAATTGCTCAAATAGATGATCTGATTAATGAGCAACTAAACCAAATTATCCATCATCACCAATTACAAAAACTCGAAGCATCATGGCGTGGTTTATGGAAATTAATTATCCAAACAAACTCCGCAGTCAACATTAAAATAAAAGTGCTTGATATCAGCTGGTCTGAAATTACTAAAGATATCGATAAAGCACTTGAGTTTGATCAAAGCCAACTATTTCGAAAGATATATAGTGAGGAATACGACACTCCTGGAGGAGAGCCGTATGGCGCCCTGATTGGCGATTATGAGATCACTCATAAAATATCGGATAGGCACCCACATGACGATATAACTACACTTAAAGGTCTCGCCAAGATTGCGGCAGCCTCATTCTCACCCTTCATCACTTCAGCCTCAAGTGAACTGTTTGGGCTTGATGACTTTTCAAAGCTGGGAGCCACTTTAAATTTAAACGCTATTTTTTCCCAAGCCGAATATGTGAAATGGCACTCATTACGAAATGATCCCGATGCCAAGTTTATCGGTATAACGCTCCCCAGAACCCTTATGCGCCGCCCCTACCGCACTACACCCGGCAGCTACAAAGGCATCCATTTTCACGAAAACAGATACTCTGGCAACATCGACGAATGCCTCTGGGGAAATGCCTGTTACGAATTTGGTGCAATTTTAATCAGAGAGTTCTCCAACATTGGCTGGTTTGGCCATATTAGAGGGGTATCACGTAATCAATTATCAGGGGGAGTGGTAACCACATTATCAACCACCACCTTCAAGACGGACGCCGAAGGTATAGCCATAAAGCCGGCAACAGATGTTATCATCACTGATAGTGTTGAACGTAACCTTAGCGAACTGGGTTTTATACCATTATGCCAATGCTACAACACACCCTTTGCTTCGTTTTATAACAATCAATCCGTACATAAACCAGCACAGCAAGCTGGCGTCAATGCCAGGCTTTCAGCCATGCTCCAACATGTACTTTGTGGCTCCAGAATTGCTCACTATATTAAAGTCATTATTAGGGACAAGGTTGGCTCGTTTCTCGCGGCAAATGAGTGCGAAGATTATCTGAGAAACTGGTTACACAGATACACAACTGCCAGAGAAGATCTGGCTTGGGAAGAACAGGCTAAGTACCCATTGAGGGAAGCGGCTGTGGATGTTCGAGAGCATCCCGAGAAACCTGGTCAATATCTATGCATTATTAAATTACGTCCCCACTACCAGCTAGACCAGATGGTCTCCGAACTTGAATTGAGCACTGAGCTGATCTCAGCAGGCTAAAAATGGCTTACATCGATAAAACAAAAAAACTTCGACCTTCCATTATTGACAGGCTTTTAGATGATGCGCCTCATAACAAAATAGAGGCAGAGTCTGACAAACATCAAAATTTAAAAGCGTTACGAACCAGTGTTCGCCGTGATCTGGAGCAGCTTTTAAACACTCGTTACCGAATCATAGGTCCACCTGAACATTACGAGCAGCTAGAACAGTCGCTACTCAACTACGGGTTACCTGACCTTGCTACAATTAACGTAATTGATATTGAAAAAAAGAAAGAGTTTGTACGTTATATGGAAAAAACCATTAAAACCTATGAGCCACGTTTTAAATCGGTAAAAGTGACTCCTCACGACAACAAGGACAAAACAGACTGTACCTTGCGATTTAGAATTGACGCAGTACTTTATGCCGATCCATTACCCGAGGTTGTCGTCTTTGACTCTGTGCTGGACTCCTCAACACGAAATGTCACTGTCACAGAGCTAGGTCATGGCTGACGAACTACTTCCCTATTATGAAAAAGAGTTGGCATTTATCAGGCAACTAGGTGCCCAGTTTGCCAAAGAGCACCCAAAAATTGCCGGTCGACTAGGTATCAATGCCGACACAATTGAAGATCCGCATGTATCGCGACTTATCGAAGCATTTGCCTATCTAAACGCCCGGATACAACACAAACTCGATGATGACTTTCCAGAACTAAGCGATGCAATGCTCAGTGTTATCTTCCCCCATTACCAGCGACCTTTGCCTTCATCCACCATCATTGAATTTGTCGCCGATGAGGAACAGCTTGATTCCAAATATCTAATTGCTGCAAATACCCTGGTGGAGACAGAACAGTTTGGCGGAGAGAGCTGTAAGTTCTCAACAGTCTATCCAACAGAGCTGCTACCTATAAAAATTGACTCCGCACAACTTATTGGTCGCCCCTTCAAGACGCCTGGTTATGCCAATGTAAATGGCGCAAAAGCGGTGCTAAAGCTTTCGTTCTCCACCTTTTCCAACAAACTTACATTTGCCGACATCAAACCCGAAAAGATCCGTCTATATCTCAAAGGTCAGTCTCAGCATGTCAATCCACTATACGAACTGCTACTGAAAGATGGCTTAGCCTTGGTGATGCACATACCGGAAACCGGAGAATCAATCTTTCTCAATAACAACAGCATACAGTCCGTAGGATTTGGAATTGATGATGCTCTATTACCCTATCCTCCTGCGTCATTTATTGGCTATCGTCTGTTAACAGAGTATTTTTTATTCCCAGAAAAATTCATGTTCATTGATATTGTAAATTTAATTCAATTCATACCTGCAACCGCAGGTCATCAGATTGAGATATACATTTATCTAACCACGACCAATATTGAACTTGAACATAATATCAGCAAGGATATGTTTGTATTGGGCGCCACGCCAGGTGTCAATCTGTTCCCACTGCGAGCTGATCCAATCAAATTGGATCATCTGAATTCTGAATTTCAGATAGAACCGGAATCACGTCGCCCTAAAAGTTATGAGGTTTACTCCGTCGACAAGGTCACCACAACGTCATCCACAGGTGAACAGGAGTGTTTGCCGCTTTACGGTCTAAACCACAAACAGCTTGATACCGCATCAGGTGTATTCTGGCTCGCCTCTCGGCGCCCGGCGACAATGAATACCGTGACCAGAGATGAAGCAACGGATGTTTTTCTTAGCTTAGTGGATTTACATTTTAATCCTGACCTGCCCGAAGGTCGAACCCTGATTGTCGACACCCTTTGCAGCAATCGTAATCTGCCAGAAAAACTGCCCTATTCATCTACACAACCCAAACTGCAATGTGTGATGTGGCCTAATGATTCTGGACACTAACATAGGGGGTGGTAATCTCCCCCCAAAATCATGAGGTGTTCGAGATGGCAAGACGTACTTTTTCAGCAGAGTTTAAAAATGATTCGGCGAGTTTAGTAATTGATCAAAA
>CAMTXZ010000178.1:0-2868 GCA_947085765.1 uncultured Chromatiaceae bacterium
GCGCCAGCATTGTAGAAGGCCTCGGCGTAGAGTTCGATGGCGCCAAAGGCGGTGTACATGCCGGCGCAGCCGCAGTCGGACTCTTTGGCCGATTTGGTGTGTGGGGCGCTGTCGGTGCCGAGGAAAAATTTGGCATTGCCGCTGGTAGCGACCTTGACCAGCGCCAGGCGATGCTCTTCACGTTTTAGTACCGGCAGACAGTAGTGGTGTGGCTGGATGCCGCCGACCAGCATCTGGTTGCGGTTCATTAAAAGGTGGTGGGCGGTGATGGTAGCGGCCAGGTTGTCGGGGCCGAAGAGTACAAAATCGGCGGCATCGCGGGTGGTGATGTGTTCAAAGACCACTTTCAGTGTGGGGAAGCGTTCCAGCAGCGGGGCCAGCTTCTGGTCGATGAAGAGCTTCTCGCGGTCGAAAATATCCACATGGCTATCGGTGATCTCGCCGTGAATCAGGAGTGGCATGCCCATCTCTTCCATCACTGCCAGGGTGTCGTAGACTTTGGCCAGATCGGTGACGCCCGAGTCGGAGTTGGTGGTGGCCCCCGCTGGGTAGAGCTTGACGCCATGCACAAAACCGCTGGCCTTGGCACGGCGAATTTCATCACCACTGGTGGTGTCGGTGAGGTAGAGCGTCATCAATGGTTCGAAGGTGGAGCCGGCCGGCCGGGCTGCCAGAATGCGCTGGCGGTAAGCGAGGGCTGCCTCGGTAGTGGTGATGGGAGGTCGCAGATTGGGCATAACGATGGCGCGACCAAACTGCGCCGCTACGTGCGGCACGGTGGTGGCGAGGGCGACGTCGTCGCGCAGGTGGATGTGCCAGTCGTCAGGACGGGTGAGGGTGAGGTGTTCCACAAAAAACTCCCAATTCTTTAAATAAGATCTATTCCACCATTATGCCATTTTGTGCCCTTTCTCGACGTCCCGATTTGGAATGGCTACTTTATCCATTCTGTTTAAAAGGTTATTATTTAACCCTTGCCGGGTTGTCAATGCGTTGCCAGATGTCCATATGGCAGTGTTGTGAGGTTGGTGATTGTGTTGTGGAGAAGGATGGTTTCGACGCCTTTGGCGTCTCCGTCTGATTACGGGCTGAATTTATCTGTAGTTGATAAGTACCAAACTCAATTAGGAACATGAATATGTTGATAAGAAGTCTGTTTACCTTGTTACTGCCGGGACTGTTTTCGTTGCCGGTGATGGCGGAGCAGTTATGTAACAGCAAAAAAACGGCTACGGCCGCCCTGAGCCATTTCAAGGATGGTGGCAATGGGACCCTGGTAGATACTCAGAGCCAGCGGGTCTGGTTGCGTTGTAGTCTCGGTATGAACTGGACAGGCAGTAGCTGTGAGGGGACCTCTCTGACCTATAATTGGAATGCGGCGCAAGCAGCCGTTGCCGAGCTAAATGTCAAACAGATGGCGGGACGTAGCAATTGGCGTCTGCCGACGGTTGAAGAGTTGAATACTATTGTTGAGCAGCAGTGTTTTAAACCGGCAATCAATCTTGATGCCTTTCCCTTCTCGCCGGAGGCGGGCTTCTGGAGCAGTACAACGGCTGTGGGCATCAACGCCCGCGCCTGGATTGTCCACTTTCTCCATGGTCAGCAGTACATAGCCAATCAGGCGCAGGATTGGCGGGTGCGGCCTGTCGCTGATAAGTAGCGCGAGTTTTTATTCGAAGTAGCGACGCCGGGCCAGTCCCGGCGTTTGCGTTTTTGAGATGCGGTAGAATAGTTCCATTTTGTGTTTGTGGCAGAGGCAGGAACAGATTGATGCGCATTGCGTTGGGTGTGGAGTACGACGGTAGCGCCTTTTGTGGCTGGCAGTATCAGGACCATTCACCTTCGGTGCAGGCGGTGGTGGAAAAGGCGCTTTCAAAAGTGGCCAATGGCCCGGTGCGGGTGATCTGCGCCGGGCGTACCGATACCGGGGTGCACGCCATCGAACAGGTGATCCACTTTGATAGCAGCGTTGAGCGGCCGATGCGTGCCTGGGTCCATGGCGCCAATGCCAATCTGCCCAAGCAGGTGGCAATCCTCTGGGCAGTGCCGGTCAGTGATGACTTCCATGCTCGTTTTAGCGCTGTGCGGCGCAGCTACCGTTATGTGATCTGCAACCGGCCGGTGCGGCCGACCTTTCTTGCCGAGCGCACCACCTGGGATTACCGCGCACTGGACGTGGAGCACATGGCGGCGGCAGGGCGTCATCTGATGGGTGAGCACGATTTCAGCTCTTATCGCGCCCAGGGGTGCCAGGCTAAAAGCCCGGTGAGGACTATTAGGCGTCTGGATGTGAGCCGCAGCAATGAGTTGATCTTTATTGATATCGAGGCCAACGCCTTTCTACATCACATGGTGCGTAACATTGCCGGTGTACTGATGGCCATCGGGGCGGGGGAGCGGCCGGTGGAGTGGGCGCAGCAGGTGCTGGAACACCGCGATCGGAGTCTGGGTGGGGTGACGTCACTGCCTTCGGGACTCTATCTGACAAATGTTCAATATCCGCCCCAGTTTGAGTTGCCACAGCGTCAGAAGAGCTCTCTCATTTGGTGAGGTATCTGGTGGGCAGTAAATTCTCAAAAAAATTAAATCATTTTGCATCCACCCTATCCAGATAGAAGTTACACCTATAGTATGTAGGTGTAAGCTTTGCAAGGTTAAGAGTGCGTCTCTATTTCTCTGGATTTGCTGAGCCTTACAGGTTGGTGTTGTAAAAAATTGTCCTCTCCACACCCTATCTTCCTCCTGATGGGAAGGCAATTTGATCATTGAGGTAAGGCCGCCAGGATGGTGGCCTGTCCCTTTTCTTCTCTGTATCCCGCTTCTTTCAGACTGTTGATGAATAGCTTTATTACCACTTATTGATACCCC
>CAMTXZ010000179.1:0-4491 GCA_947085765.1 uncultured Chromatiaceae bacterium
ATCTTGAGATTGGCGGCCACGGAATGGCTATCGGCCTGACGCACAATTTCTCCAACGGCGCCCGATTCATAGAGGTCGCCCATCAGCCACGCCGTCAGTTGCGCCAGGATATCCGGATATTGTGTCAACCAGCCCCGCCCCTTCGGCGGGAGCAAATAGAAAAAACTGTTGGCCAGTTGCGTATGCAATTTGTAGCGGGATTGATGAAACTCAATCTGATAGCGCTTTGCACCAGTGTGATGAATGCTGCCTTCATGCGGGGTCCAGTAGAGACCGGTGTCCAGTTTGATGCGGGCGTTGCAGGCCACCTTGCCAATGTCATGGAGCAGGGCGCCGGCGAAGACGGCGTATGACCAGACATGCTCTTGGGCATAAATGATTTCAGGGGTGGAATACTGAGGCAGGTTATAGGATTTTCGGATCCGCAGGGCTGTGTCAATCACATCCAGTGTGTGGGCGGCCAAGCCGCCAGGACCGGCATGATGGTGCGAGGCGGAGGCGGGCACCAATTGCACGGACTCAATGAACTGATGGATGGCTGGCAGATAGAGTTCTTTAAAATACACATTTCCTGCACCAGTCATCCGTTCAATGGATTTCAATCGCTGTGACAAACCCAATCCGTCAATAATGGCGTCAGCACTCAGGATGGGCAGAGGGTCAAGTGGATTGAGCGCGGCCAGATCGCTGGGGCCGCGCTGTAGTCGGCCCGTCAGGCGCTTGATCCAGATCATTGCCTGATCGAGCGCAACTGGTGATGGCACCAGTTGCGAATGATGTCTGGGGCGGGGTACTCATGTTCGGCTTGATATTGCACGCTCTCGCCGGAGCGAACGAACTCGGCGAACCGCTCTTTGAGCGGCTCCCAGTAGCGGGCACCTTCAGGCATCTGGCGAAATGCCCGGTGGCTAAACAGGTCGGAATGACTGAGACGGGTAATGAAAATCTCATCGGTCAGTGCGTCGGCATCGTCCGGCTTGCGCGGTAACGATTGAAGGAGTGTCAGTATGACGGCATCGGCGCGTTGCGTTTCTGGGTGGTCAAAGGGGTAGCCCTCGAAATGATTGATCAATGTTTCAATCAAGCCGAGCCAGGTTGTTTTGCCGAGACGACTCAGTTCAGCGGGGATAGCGTTTATGTCCATGTATGATTCCTGTGGCAATTTTAATATGTATTGTGAATGACCCTTTTGCCCTAACGATGGATTGTAAGGTGCGGGGTCCGTATTTTCATTAGTTAAACTAAAATATACCTGTCGAATTCCCTTTCGGTATGCCCTTGGCAAGGGTAACAAAAATCACATTTTTTGTTACCCGCCCTTATGTAGTGATATTCCCCTTCCGCTTTTTTTTCCATTACGCCCTTACACAGGCTTCTTCCGCGTCCTTCAGCGGAAGAAGCCGCCCTTTGGATAGGCCCCTTCCCATTTATGTTGTTTGCCTTTTTCAGCAGCTCGATTACACCAAAAATTAATGTGACAAATGGATTTCGGATTTCCTGCTGTTTTCGATTTTCTCGCCCTGTATCGTTTATCCATAATTGCATTCTGGGATAGACCATGAACATCTCTTACGTGTCGTCGTTTACGTTTTTCATCGCACTGGCGTGTGCCTCAGCCTCGTGTGTGGCCTTTGCCGAAAAGGGTGGCGATGTACGTGTTGGCCGTTACACAACCGTCGCCCCTATCGCCACCACGTCGCAGTCTGATCTGCTCTCAGTGGTTATCAATGTCACGTTTGATTCCCCGATTACGACGGTGGGGGAAGCACTGGCACATCTGCTGGTGCGTTCCGGCTATCAACTGGCAGACCTGGACGCCTCCGATCCCTATCTACCTATTCTGCTCAGTCGCCCGCTGCCGCAAGCGCATCGGCAGCTGGGGCCCATTCGACTCGATAGCGCATTAACCACGCTGGCCGGCCCCGCTTGGCGGATGGTGGTGGATCCGGTCAATCGACTCATCAGCTACGAATTGATCAATCAATACCGGCCGATTTCATTCACAGCGGCATCTGATCGCCCATTTGATCTAATAGGCCAACCCAGCAGCCAGCGTGACTCTGACGTCAATGACGCGGGAATAAAATAATCATGGCAGACAATCAAGATAGGCCGCTTCAAGAGTTGTCACCGGAGTCGGAGCCAGAGACGAGACATGACGATATCGATTTTCAGCCTCAGGACGATGATTTCGTTGACATCGATGAGCCAGTACACACATCGACCAAGCAGCACGCTGCTGCTAGTGGCCGCTTTCCAGCGATGACGCCTATTCCGGCATCCGTCAAACTAGGCTTTGCACTCGCGGCATTCGTGGTTATTGCGATTGCAGCAGCAGGGGTTTTTTATGTCTCATCAAAGTCAGATTTAACTGACTCCGAAAACGCAATGCTCCCGGCTGCCAGCCCATTTGAGATTGGTGGCGCCATCAACATCCACGACAACAATGAAACCGAGAGCGTCCAGTCCGCCCCACCCGTGATTGCCGATGACGCGGCGATTGAGGCAGCAGCGGTTAAGGAAAGTGTGGATGTGGATGTTGATTCTCTTGAAGCGCGCTACTCGGCCCTGCTTGAAGATAACGCACGTTTACACGCCCGTATTGATGAAGTCATCTCCTCTACTGCCGTCAGAGATAGAACCATCGATGAGCTTCGTGTTGAAGTAGCCAGCCTGGCGGACAGTCGTATCCCGGCGCTACTGGCAGCAGACAGAACAATCAATGTTGCGCTGGACGCGCTTCGGTCTTCTGCTGACAAAATCGAGCGCCGCGCTCTCGAAGAGGCGCGTCGCAAAACCGAATCACCGCCCTTCATCGTGACGTCGATTGATGAATGGGGCGCGACCGCCAGTGCAGTATTGAACGTAAACGGTAGGCCAACGACGGCCTCCGTCGGTGACGTCTATTCAGGTTGGAAAATTACCCGAATTGTCTGGCCGGATTGTATATATGCAGTGCGCGATGGCGAATCCAATTCAAACGTTGTGAAGGTGTGTGGAGCAGGCAAATCATGATGCACTCATCACTTAAATATATCGTGCTCTCTTCATCTGTTTTGTTGGCCGCTTGTGCGACGGCGCCAACAACATCATTGGAAAACAAAGATGCCAATGCTGGTGCAGAAACGTTACACGTGGAACATAACAACAGCCTGGATAATGGCCGTAAAGAGTGTGCTTATGTACTGCGCGACCTCTCTATTGGCTGGCCGTCACGCCACTACTGGTGTGATGATTCTGGTGAGGGTGTTGTCAATGCGGATCAACGAGTCGCCGTCAGTGATCTCACGCTCAGTGCCATAGAACGCTCCAGGCAACGTCTATCGATGTTGCGTGATCGTATGATGGGTCAATGGCCATTGACCGCTGCTACGCCAGTAGCGCCTGAACCCTATTTTATTTCACAACCGATAGCACCGCTTAATCAAGAAGTCATTCAGGAAATAGTGATTGAAGCGTCTCCCCGTGACGTGATGGTTGCTCAGAGCGTGCCTGTTGACGCCAACAGCGACGATGTTCAACGCATCTGGTTTGCGACAGGCCGTGAAGTGTTAGGGCCGCAGGGGCGGCGTCAGGCGCGTGATTTAATCCCGCGCATTAAAAAAGCCCAAGCGGTCACCTTGCGTGGCCTGCTGCTTAACGATGAATTCTTACTCAAAGATAAATTTGCATTAAAGGATGGCTTTTCTGAGGAGCGACGTTCCGCCGGGCGTGCGATCTCAGTACGTGAACTCTGGAAGGACGCAGGTATCGATACAAGCACTATTGCTATCCTCCATTACACACCCGAGACACAAGGTCAGTATGTCGAGGTGATCATCCGTGATTAGACCGCTGATTATGGCGTTGTTACTGCCTTCGTTACTGTCCACGGGCGCCCATGCAGCGGAGACCGCTGTTACAGCTGAAAAATACACGTCAAGCGCCATGACCGCTGCACGCGATTCCGATAAAAACAACACGGCGCTTAATGCCAAGCGCTGGGCGCTGACAGTGGAAGAGTGGGATCGCTATGAAGAGATCATGCAAGGGGAGGGGCGTTACAACTGGCGTGACGTCGATCCCATTACCGTGTTGGGTATTTATGCCGAGACGGATGCGGCGCGTGAGCGTTATGCCGAGCGCCTGGCAATTCAGGAACACACACTACAGAAACGCTTTTTGGCATTGAATGGTGCCTACCTCAAGGCGTTCCAGCGTCTCTATGGGAATGAACCGATCCTGTCTATGGAGACGTTCAATGAGTTCTATGACCAAACCGCCGCTGCACCCGCGCCGCGCACCAATGTCGGTGTCCGTGCTGCACTAAATAAAGTGACGAACAATCCTAGTGCCATCGGCAACAACAGTTATGTGCTCTTCATTTCGCCGGGATGTAAGGGGTGTGACGACTACTACCGCAAGATCAGACGAATACAGACGGTTGGTATCAGCCTGGATATCTATTTTGTGGGGGTTGATGATAAGCAGATCATTGATTGGGCCAGAACC
>CAMTXZ010000180.1:0-3611 GCA_947085765.1 uncultured Chromatiaceae bacterium
CCTGGTCACCCATGTACGGGCCGATGGTTTCCGTTACCAGCCGGAAAACCGGGTGCAGTGGCTGGTCTGCGATATGGTGGAGCAACCGATCCGCATCGCCGATCTGATCGCCCGCTGGCTGGTTAACGGCTGGTGCCGCTTCACCATCTTCAATCTTAAACTGCCGATGAAGAAGCGTTACGCAGAGGTGCAGCAATGTCTGGCACTGATCAGCGACAAACTTAACGCCGCCAACATCAGCCACACCATGCAGGCGCGCCAGCTCTACCACGATCGGGAAGAGGTAACGGTCTATATCGCCTGTGACTAGAGAATATCTGATTACCCCATCCGTTCGTGGTGAGCCTGTCGAACCATGAACGGATGAGATGGTGAAATCAGTGAGTTAAATCGCCATCTCTTAGATCCTAACACTTACAGACGCCAGCCCCAGTAGTCGAGAAAATCGGCAAAAAACCACATATTCGAGGCGTCACGCGCCCACGGCTTGAGGCTGGTGTAAAAAACCACGCCAGTCTCGGCCGGATCAGCCAGCCGTTTGTCACGACCAACATTTAGGTCAAAAGTCCACCAGCTCATCAGTAACAGCTCCCACGGTTTGAGCGCCCCTTTGACATAACCCGACTCATCGAAAAAAGAGGTTTTCTCTGTGCCGAGTGGTAGTTGGTCAAGCGCCGTCATGGGCAGCAGCTGCACTTCCCCAACTCCATTCTGATGTTGATCACGATTAACGATGGCAATATGCATTACCCGATGAGTACCGCTGCGCAGTGTGATCAACGGACGCAGATCAGGATTGAATACCAGCGGATAGTCGAGCCGCCCCGGCAAGCTCTCACCATAGACCGACTGGCGTTGTAGATCCCACCCCGGCGGATAGGCGGCGGCATCGAGATAACGGGTTGGAATCATCGCCAGATAACAACCACAGCTATGTACGGTGGTGATGAGCAGCGGCTGCTGTTCATTAAGGGTGATGATGACAAACAGCCCGCCATTTTTACCTGCGGTCAGATGTGGCTGCGGCACCTCGGTAAAGTGAAAACGGTAGATCAGGTTGTGGTAACGCTGGCCTCGGGCCGTGGTGAAATCCTGTTCCTGAGTATAAAAAACCGGCTGGTCGCTGTTGATGTAGATCTCTTCCTTGCCGCTCTCATCCAGACGCGCAGCGGCCCGGCCGATGCGGTTGTACGCCAGTGCCGTCTGCTGCGGGGCGATGATCGGGGCATACCGCGCCAGCAGGGAGTCGCTGCCGGAATGGCTATAAATCTGGTCTGCCACGGCAGGAACCATGGGTGCAGTGGCACACCCGCCCAGCAGCAGCGCCAACAGGATTGCAACACTATATAGATGGTGGCTCTGCTTCATAGACAGTCCCTGGGAGATTCGATCAGCCGTTATTCATGACTCTGCAACAACGCCAACAGCGCGGCCTCATCGATAACCTCAATGCCCAACTCCTCAGCCTTGCTGAGTTTAGAGCCTGCCTCGGCGCCCGCCACCACAAAGCTGGTTTTTTTGGAGACACTGCCCGCCACCTTGGCACCCAGTGCCTGCAACCGCTCCTTGGCTTGATCACGACTGAGTGTCTCCATCGTGCCTGTGAGAACCACGGTTTTGCCCGCCAACGGTTGAACAGCCGTTGTCACCTCCACGTCAGGCCAGTGCAGACCGGCCGCTATCAGTTTGTCGATCACCTCAAGGTTATGGGGTTGGCGGAAAAAGGCATGTACGTGGGCCGCCACGATCGGGCCAACATCCGGCGTCTGTTGCAACCGTTCTTGGTCCGCTGCCTCAATGGCCGGGAGATTGCCAAAGCCATTGGCGAGCGCCTGCGCCGTCGCCTCGCCCACTTCACGAATCCCCAAACCAAAGAGGAAACGGGCCAGGGTGGTGGCCTTGCTCTGCTCCAGCGCAGCGATGATGTTGGCGGCAGATTTCTCAGCCATACGCTCCAGGGCGGCCAGCGGTTCCTGTTTCAGGCTATAAAGATCGGCCGGATCGTGGATGATGTCGCTATCCACTAGCTGTTCAATCAGCTTGTCGCCCAAGCCGTCGATATCCACGGCCCGGCGCGAGGCGAAGTGTTTGATCGCCTCCTTGCGTTGCGCCGCGCAGTAGAGCCCACCGCTGCAACGGGCCACCGCTTCGCCCTCTGGTTTGATTACATCAGAGTCGCAGATCGGACACTTGGTTGGCATCACAAACGCAACAGCATCCGCAGGACGTTTCGACAGCACCACACTCGCCACTCTTGGGATCACATCCCCCGCCCGACTCACAATCACGGTGTCCCCCACCCGTACATCTTTGCGCTGTACCTCGTCGGCGTTGTGGAGTGTGGCGTTGCTAACGGTGACACCACCAACAAACACCGGCTTCAGCCGCGCCACGGGAGTGATGGCGCCGGTACGTCCCACCTGCACTTCGATATCGAGCACGGTGGTCATCTCCTCCTGAGCCGGAAACTTGTGTGCTACCGCCCAGCGTGGCGCGCGCGAGACAAAACCGAGGGTCTCACGCTGCGCCAAGTCATTGACCTTGTAGACTACGCCGTCGATCTCATAGGCCAGCGCACTGCGTTTGACGCCGATGGTGGCGAAACATTGCAACAGCCCCGCGACCCCCTGCACCACCCGGACCTCGGGATTAATACAAAAGCCCCACTGTTTCAGCTGTTCCAAAATAGCAAAGTGGTTATCTGGCAACGTATCGCCAGAGACCTCGCCCACCCCGTAACAGTAGAGCGCCAGGGGCCGTTCGGCAGTGATGCGTGGATCGAGTTGCCGCAGCGAACCCGCCGCTGCATTGCGCGGATTCACAAACTCCTTTTCACCCTTGGCACGGGCGCGTTCATTAAACGCCTCAAACCCAGCCATCGGCATGTAGACCTCGCCACGCACCTCCAGCACATCGGGCCAACCGCTGCCCATCAGTTTTAATGGCACCGTGGGAATCGTCCGTACATTGTGGGTCACATCCTCGCCCGTTACACCGTCACCCCGGGTGGCCGCCTGCACCAGCAGGCCATGTTCGTAACGGATACTGATAGCCAGACCATCAAGCTTGGGTTCGACCACATACTCCACCTCATCAACCGCAAGCCGCTCCCGCACACGGCGGTCAAAGCTGCTCACCTCCTCCTCATCAAAGGCGTTGTCGAGGGAGAGCATCGGCAACGTGTGGCGCACCGTGCCAAAGGCCTTGATGGGCGCAGCGCCGACCCGCTGGGTTGGCGAGTTTGGTGAGATCAGCTCCGGGTGTAACGCCTCCAGCCGCTGCAACTCACGCAGCAGGCGGTCATATTCGCTATCGGAAATGTCAGGAGCGTCTAAAACGTAATAGAGGTAGTTGTGTTGATTAATCTCATCACGCAGCTGCGCAATCGCTTCTATGTCACTTGCCAGGCTCATGTTTTACACACTTTTCCACAATGTTTGGATCGGCGACATTATCGCAGAATCCTCACATGTGATGTGGCCTAATGATTCTGGACACTAACATAGGGGGTGGTAATCTCCCCCCAAAATCATGAGGTGTTCGAGATGGCAAGACGTACTTTTTCAGCAGAGTTTAAAAATGATTCGGCGAGTTTAGTAATTGATCAAAAC
>CAMTXZ010000181.1:0-18558 GCA_947085765.1 uncultured Chromatiaceae bacterium
AATCACACTATTTATCGAGCAACATAATCAGTCACCAAAACCTTTTGTTTGGACCAAAAATGTGGGTCAAATAATGGAGAAAGTGGGGCGAGCTAGAGAGATATTACAAAATGTATAATATATTCAGGACACTACACTAGCATCGATACGTTCGTCGAGCACTGATCGCATCGCGTCGCGCAAGAGTTGTGCAGTAGCTGCTTCCAGGTGATGACGCCGTGCGCCCTGAGTGTGGTGTCGAACAGATAGGCCGCATATTCGTTCAGCGTGGGCACGCGCAGATCAATGCCTGTCGGCAGGCACCGTTCGGCGAGGTTATAGGTCTTCTCCATGCCATTACGCTCGCACACCATCAGGTCGCCCTGCATGAACAGCTTGTCGAGGGCGCGCCGGCCCGGCCCCCAATTCCACCAGCTGCCCTTCTCTTTACTCCCTGTGTCGAGATCACGCACCCGTAACGCCCCCTCTGCGCGCACGCGGGCCAGGATCTCATTCATCAGGTGTTTGTCGACATTGGTGAAGTAGCGGTTTTCACCATTGCGTATCGACATCATGCGCGGCAGCGCATAGCGGTAGTCGCACATTGGCAGATACGAAGCGGCATGGAACCAATACTCAAAAATATGCCGTTTGCCGATCAGCTGGTTCAGGTGGCGCGGCTCATAACCCGGCACACGCCTCCACAGCACATGGTGATGGGCGCGTTCGACCACCGACAGCGTATCAATCTGCACATAACCAAGGTGCTCGATGGCGCAGCGCGTTCCAGGTAAGGCCGCGCCAAAGCGCGGCTGCGATGCCAGACCCTGCCTGGCCAGCGCCAGCAGTCTCCATTGTGATGTCATCGCGCGATTAGCTCAGGTAGGGCAGAACGACATCGGAGGCAAAGGCCTTTTTCGACGAAGCTTGCGACAGGTTCATTGGCAGACCTTGGTATCAAGTTTAAACCGCGACATAGTTGATCTGTTCATTGCTTGCTCCATAGTTTTACCTATCAGATTTCCCCCTGTGGAGTAACCTTTCCTTATCAAATATTATCACCAAGCTACAACTGATTGACTCAACAGCAGGCGTTTTAGCTGGCAGAAGGTGACACCGTTTCTGACAGCCAGGCGGCCTTTACGCTCCCTGCGCAAGGCCATTGGCCAGTGTGGCGATCCACAGGAGATCACCATCGCGGCGAAAACTTTGCGACAGAACTGTATTGTCTGCTAATGCGGGTATAATGTTTTGATATGTAAGTTCTTTGTTTAAAACGACGGGTACGAGGCACACTTGGCACAGGCAAGACGAAAAAAAGAGACCACTGGCGGATTAGGCCGCCCATCACGTCTGGTGAAGGGTGTGCGTGGGCTGCGTGAGGGGGCGCTGTTCCTGTTTGGCGCGGTGGCGCTCTATCTGATGATCTCGCTGGGCAGTTACGAAGCCACCGACCCCGGTTGGTCGCACAGTGGCCGTGTCAGCAATATCGAAAACAGTGGTGGTGTGGTAGGGGCCTGGTTTGCTGATGTGGGGCTGCATCTGTTTGGTTATTTCTCCTACCTGATGCCGATAATGGTGGCCTATGGCGGTTGGTTGATATTCCGCGGTCGTAAATCTGAAGATGTTGTCACTTCAATTGAGCTGACCCTGCGGCTGGGTGGTTTTGTGCTGACAGTGATGGCCGGTTGCGGTTTGGCGGCGCTCCACTTTCAAACCCCCATTGGACTGCCACTGACCTCGGGAGGCATTCTCGGCGATGTGGTCAGCCACTCTTTAGAAGGGCTGTTTAGTTTTGTTGGCGCCACACTCTTCATGCTGGCGCTCTTCCTGACAGGAGTAACGCTCTTTACCGGTCTGTCGTGGTTGTGGCTGATGGATGTGACCGGGCGTTGGAGTCTGGAGTTGGTCTCGCTGGTGCGCAGCTGGATAGGTGCACTGCGAGAACAGCTGGCAGCACGCAAGATGCGTAATGAGCGCTCTGTTGCGTTGCAGACCGATATCAAGAAGAGTGAGAAACGGCTGCCGCCACGTATTGAGCCGGTGGTTAAAAAGGTTGAGATCAGCGAACGTGTTGAGCAGGAGCGCCAGCAGCCGCTCTTTGTCACCGACGAGGATCGTGCCAAGGGGTTGCCGCCGCTGGCGATCCTCGACCCCGCCGTTCATACCGGCAAGGGCTTTTCGCACGAGGCGCTAGAGGCGCTGTCGCGGCTGGTGGAGATTAAGTTCAAGGATTTTGGTATCGAGGTTGAGGTGGTGGCAGTCCACCCCGGCCCGGTCATCACCCGCTTTGAGATGCAGCCCGGTATTGGCGTCAAGGTGAGTCAGATCAGTAATCTCTCCAAGGATCTGGCCCGTGCCCTGTCGGCAATCAGCGTGCGGGTGGTGGAGATCATCCCCGGCAAGACCACGGTGGGTCTGGAGATCCCCAACGAACATCGTGAGACGGTACGCCTGAGTGAGATCCTGCAATCGAAGCAGTATGACGAGGCACACTCGCCGCTGACACTGGCGCTCGGCAAGGATATCTCCGGCCAGCCGCTGGTGGCCGATCTGGCCAAGATGCCCCATCTGCTGGTGGCGGGTACCACCGGTTCCGGTAAATCAGTGGGTATCAACGCCATGATCCTGAGCATGCTCTACAAGGCCACCGCCGAAGAGGTGCGCATGATCATGATCGATCCCAAGATGTTGGAACTTTCAATCTACGAAGGCATCCCACATCTGCTGACACCGGTTGTTACCGATATGAAAAATGCCGCCAATGCCTTGCGCTGGTGTGTGGTGGAGATGGATCGTCGCTACCGACTGATGGCCCATGTAGGGGTACGAAACCTGAGCAGCTACAACAAAAAAATAAAGGAGGCGCTGGAGAGTGGCGAGCCGATTCGTGACCCCTTTATTGAGATGATGTCACCGGATGAGATCCGTCCGCCGCTGCGGCCGTTACCGCACATCGTGGTGATTGTGGATGAGCTGGCTGACATGATGATGGTCGTCGGCAAAAAGGTGGAGGAGCTGATCGCCCGGCTGGCGCAGAAGGCCCGTGCCTCCGGCATCCATCTGGTGCTGGCAACACAACGCCCCTCGGTCGATGTCTTGACCGGTCTGATCAAGGCCAATATCCCGACCCGTATCGCCTTCCAGGTCTCATCGAAGATCGACTCGCGCACTATTCTTGATCAGGCTGGCGCTGAGTCGCTGCTCGGTCACGGCGACATGCTCTATCAACCCTCCGGCACCAATGTGCCGACCCGCGTACACGGCGCCTTTGTCGCCGACCATGAGGTGCATAAGGTGGTCGATGCGCTGAAACAGCTCGGCACGCCGGAGTATATCGACGAGATCCTCGATGGTCCAAGCACCGACGGTGGTGATGGCATGGGCGGTGGTTTTGATGGCAACGATGAGACCGATGAGCTTTATGACCAGGCGGTCAGGATCGTCACTGAATCGCGCCGCGCCTCGGTCTCCGGTATTCAGCGGCGTCTTAAAATCGGCTACAATCGCGCCGCCCGCATGGTGGAAGATATGGAACGCGCCGGCGTCGTCAGCCCGATGCAGTCAAACGGCAACCGTGAAGTGTTGGCGCCACCCCCTCCCAAGGATTGATTATGGATACTTCTTTAAATCCGTTGAAGTTACGTTATTCACGAGAACATATACTACGGGATGTGTTTCATGCTTGAGCAATACACTAAAGCCAAATTTTGGAAGTGTGCTCTACAAGTTAACCCAGCGGGATACATCTCCTATCGTGGTGGTGATCACGGAATGACGGAAGCGCAGTACAATCAGGAACTGGTGCGCATCGCCAAGGAAAACGAGATCAAGGTTATCGGACTGGCGGATCACGGCAATGTCGATGAGGTGGATGCCATTCGGTCTCTGATGAATCAACATGACATTCTGGTGTTTCCTGGATTTGAGATAGCCTCCAGCGAAAAGGCTCATTTCGTATGTCTGTTTGCAGAAAATGTGACTCGAGATGAATTAATTGGATATATGGCAAAACTTGAGATCGATGCCAATAATCCTACCCATCCGTCAAAACTTAGTGCTCAGCAAATTTTTTCAAAAACTGAAGAGTTAAATGGATTTGCCTATGCCGCGCATTGCACGGATGACAATGGCGTTCTTTATCGAAAACTTAACCATGTCTGGCAGAATCCCTTGCTAAAGGCTGCTCAGATCCCCGACACACTTGATAGCCTGACAAACGGAGAAGGCTATGGGTATCAACAAATCCTCCAGAACAAAACGCCGGACTACAAGCGTGAGCAGCCGGTTGCCATCATCAATGCCAAGGATGTTGAAAAGCCGGAAACACTAGCGAATCCAAAAGCATCCTGTTTGATCAAAATGACCAGACCATCTTTTGAATCTTTCAAGCTGGCGTTCCAAGATCCGGAATCACGGGTGCGTTTGAATAGCGACATCTCCGAAAAATACTATTCCCGTATCGAAAGCCTGAAAATCACGGGCGGCTATCTGGATGGCGTTCAAATTGATTTCTCCGAACATCTGAATGCAGTGATTGGTGGGCGAGGAACAGGGAAAACGACGCTGCTTGAGTGCATTCGTTATGCCTTGCAATTGAAGCCGCTTGGTAAAGATGCACAAAAAAAACACGATGAAATCATCAAAGAAAATCTGGGAAAATCCAAGGCTCGCATAGAGATGGTGATCCGTTCCTCTCAAATGAATGGCAAACGTTTTACCGTCGCCCGGCGTTATGGTGAAAGTGCCAGCGTGAAGGACGAGAGCGGTAACCTATCGACATTTGCGCCGATTGACCTGTTGCCAAGAATTGAAATTTACGGACAGAGCGAGATATACGAAATTGCCCAGGACAAAACCAGTCAGCGGCAATTGTTGACACGATTTCTGGACGCTGGACAACAGGACGGCGAGGCGCGTATTCAGGAATCGCTAAGTAAGCTGGCAGAGAACAGAAAGAAGTTGATCGAAGCACAAGCGATTGTGGCATCCATTGAAGATGAGGTCGCACTGCTTCCAAAACTGGAAGAGCAGACAGGCCAATTCAAAGTGCTTGGGCTGGAGGATAAGCTTAAAATAGTGCCGCTACTGGAGACGGAAAAGCGCCTACAGAACAGGGCAATAGAAGAAGAGTGTCCAAATCTTGATAATACTTTCCAAGCTGTGCGCGACAGTCTGCCCGATACTGTATTTTTGAGTGACTCCGCCATTGACCACCTTCCCCATGCCGAAAGTCTGCGCAAGATGCGCTCTGTTTTGGGTGTGCTCCGTGGGGATGCCGAAGCACTGCTGAATCAGTGGCAACAAATATATGCCACTGCGAAAGCCACGATGGCATCACACGCTCAGGCACTGGATGCGGCGATACAACAGGAAGAGTCGGCGTTGGAAAAAACATTCAAGGAGCTGCCAGCCTCTGAAGGAAAAACGGGTAAGGAAATAGGTTTTGAGTTCCAGCGCCTGTTGAAAGAGATTGAGCGGATTCGACCAAAGAAAACGATGATTGATAATCGCACCAAGGTAGTTACCGAGCTATCCAGGAAACGCAAAGCCGTCCTTGATGAATTGTCATCGATCCGTGCGGATAGATCCGCACAGTTTGAGCTATCACTGAAGAGTTTGAATAAACGACTTTCAGGCAAACTGAAATTGACGGTTAAACCTGAGGCTGATCGCGCCCCAGTGATTCAATTCCTGCTGGGCTGTAAATTGGAAAACGTTGGCGAAGCCAGGCTTTCCTGGGTGCGGGAAGCGGACGATTTTTCGCCGGTTAAACTGGCTGAAATGGTGCGGCAATACGCCGAAATTAGGCGCGACGGCAACTTGAGCGCGATTGGTGTTGAGCATATTGAGATATCGATGCACTTCACAGAAAATTGGAAAATGACACAAACAGTAATCGATGCGCTGTCACGCCTCACCACAGAACAGCTTCTTCAGCTGGAAGAGATTGAATTGCCTGGCTTAATTAGTATTGAGTTGAACACGGCGCATGAGGGAGTGGAAACTTTTAGGCCACTGGACAAATTATCCACCGGTCAGCAATGCACGGCGATTTTGCATCTGCTGCTTCTGCAGAATTTTGATCCATTGCTGATGGATCAGCCGGAAGATAATCTGGACAACGCTTTTATTGCGGATCGCATTGTGACGGAATTAAGGTCGGCAAAAATAGCCCGCCAATTTATCTTTGCAACGCATAACGCAAATATACCGGTGTTTGGTGATGCCGAATGGATCGGCGTTTTTGAGGTGCAAGAAGGTCAATCGAAAATGCCTGCGGAATCGCAAGGTGCCATTGATGTAACACAAATTCGGGATAAAGCCGCCAATATTCTTGAAGGCGGAAAGATTGCTTTCAATCAGCGTAAAGCCAAATACGGATACTGAGGCCAGCCATGTTAAAAGCTGAATTATTGGAAATCATCGCTAACGGTGAAAGTTCCGGAGTGGAGTTTAAGCGTGATGATATTCGTCCAGAACAGTTGGCCAAAGAAATAGTCGCACTGGTAAACCTTCAGGGTGGCAGGTTGATCCTCGGCGTTGAGGATGATGGAACAATATCAGGGCTCCAACAAAAAAATACTCAGGAATGGGTTCTGAATGTGTTTCGTGACAAAGTTTTTCCCCAAATTATCCCTTTTTATGAGGAGATAAAAATTGATGATCAGCAGCAAGTTGCTGTCATTACGATGGCGCCCGGCATTTTCAAACCTTACATGTTGAAACATAACAGTCGTGAAGAGATTTACATCCGTATGGGGGATCGTTCAGAACTAGCTTCCCGAGAACAACAGTTGCGGCTTTTTGAAAGCGGAGGACTACTGCATGTTGAAGTTCTTCCTGTGGCGGGGACATCTTTGGCTAATCTTGACCTGGAGAGATTGAATTACTACCTATCGAGCATAATAAAGGACCCCGATGTTCCCACGCTGGGTTCAGGATGGGAGGAGCGTTTATTGGGTCTTGGTCTGATGGCTTCCGATGGGCTGGGGAATACGGTTTGCTCAGTGGCCGGGTTGATCTGTTTCGGAATCAATCCACGGCGATTTCTTCGGCAAGCAGGATTGCGCGTAATGGCCTTTGCCGGGGCAGAAAAAGAGTATCAAGCTTTGCTGGATATAGTGTTGGATGCGCCGCTAGTTGGGCGGTGGACAGTCAACGAGACAGGGAGGAAACAGTTGGTCGATGAAGGTCTGATTGAAAAATTCGCGGCAGCCATAGGTCCTTTTATTACACAAGAGGCGGCTGATATTGATGAACATATGCGCCGAGAAAAGATAGATTTTTATCCTTGGGAAGCAGTTCGCGAAACAGTTATAAATGCCCTGGCACATCGTGACTGGACCAGGGCGGTAGGCATAGAAGTAACCAATTATTCGAACCGATTAGAAGTTATCAGTCCCGGAAAACTTCAAAATTCTATGACCATTAGCAAAATGATCGCAGGACAACGATCACCACGCAACACACTTATTATGGAAATCCTTCGTGATTATGCCTATGTTGATTCACGAGGCATGGGGGTTCGAACCAAGGTTATTCCGCTGATGAGAAAGTTTAATCAGGCTGAGCCAATATTTGAAGCAACGGAAGATTATGTGAAGACCATTTTGCCCAGAGCCGAGAGGGTGTAATGATCGTTTCAGTAACTATGTGTAAAGGCTTGGGGCGCGTTGCCCTTGCGGCTTGATCGATTTTATATAAGGTGTTTGCATGTCTTTGAAAAAACTATTTAGCTGTTTTACTGTTGCGGTTTTGGCGTTTGCGCTTATGCCGCTGGTCCATGCCGAAGGTGAGGCGGAGCTCAACGCACTCTTCAGCTATAAAACGCTAAAGGCTGACTTTACCCAGGAGATCATCGACCAGCAGCGCAACGTGCAGCAGCAGATGCGTGGTCGTCTGGTGATTCAGCGCCCCGGCAAATTTCGCTGGAACTATCAGGCCCCCTATGAACAGGAGATCGTTGCCGACGGCAAAAAGGTCTGGCTCTACGATGTCGATCTTGAACAGGTGACGGTCAAACCGCAGGATCAGGCGCTGGCCGGATCCCCCGCGTCACTGCTGAGCACCCAGAGCAAGCTGGAGAATGAGTTCAAAATCCGCACAGTGCAGCGTAACGATGGTTTGCAGTGGTTTGAGCTGACACCCAAGGCCAAGGAGAGCGGCTTTGAACACATCCTGCTTGGGCTTAAACAAAAACAGCTCTATCGCCTCGAGATTAGAGATGGTTTTGGCCAGCAGACCGATATTCAGTTTGATAACGTTCTGATCAACAGTGCGGTCGCGGCCGATACCTTTGCGTTCACCATTCCCAAAGGGGTGGATGTCATCGATGAGACGGCCAAGAGGTAATGCGGGATCTGCTCGATGAGGGGCGTACACCGGCCTGGAAACCACTGGCCGATCGCATGCGGCCGCAAACACTCGCCGAGTATGTGGGCCAGAGCCATCTGTTAGGGGTGGGCAAACCGTTGCGGCAGGCGATTGAGGCCGACCGCATCCACTCCATGATCTTCTGGGGACCGCCCGGCACTGGCAAGACCACCCTGGCAAGACTGCTGGCCTATCGCGCCCAGGCCCAGTTCCTCAGCATCTCCGCGGTGCTTGGCGGGGTAAAGGAGATCCGCGCCGCCGTTGAACAGGCGCAGTACGCGCGCGATGTTGAGCGACGCTCGACTGTACTGTTTGTGGATGAGGTGCACCGTTTCAACAAGGCGCAGCAGGACGCCTTTCTCCCCTATGTTGAAGATGGCACCTTCACCTTTATTGGCGCCACCACCGAAAATCCCTCGTTTGAACTCAACAACGCGCTGCTGTCGCGGGCGCGGGTCTATGTGCTGCGCAGCCTGAGTATTGAAGAGATTCGCCAGATCATCGACAGCGCGCTGAGTGACCACGATCGTGGCATTGGCAAGCCGCTGCTGATGGCCGCAGCACTGCGTGACCGCCTGGCGGAAGTGGCCGATGGTGATGCCCGCCGCGCCCTCAATTTTCTTGAGATCGCCGCCGATCTGGCGCAGCCGGGAGAAGAGGGTGATGAGATTGGCGAGGAGCTGATCAATGAAATCCTCAGCGGTGGCGCACCACGCCGTTTTGACAAGGGCGGCGAGGCCTTTTACGACCAAATCTCGGCGCTGCACAAATCGGTGCGTGGCTCCAGTCCCGACGCCGCGCTCTACTGGTTTGTGCGGATGATCGATGGCGGTTGTGATCCACTCTATATCGCCAGACGGGTGGTGCGCATGGCCAGTGAGGAGATTGGTAATGCCGATCCACGCGCGCTTGAGGTTGCCCTGAATGCCTGGGATGTGCAGGAGCGCCTTGGTAGTCCCGAAGGGGAGTTGGCCATCGCCCAGGCAGTGATCTATCTCGCCTGTGCACCCAAGAGTAATGCCGTGTATGCGGCCTTTAATGCCGCTATGGCGGAGATCAAAAAACATGGCTCCTATGAGGTGCCGGTGCATCTGCGAAACGCGCCAACCAAATTGATGAAGGAGCTCGGCTACGGCAAGGCCTATCGTTATGCTCATGACGAACCCGATGCCTATGCCGCCGGTGAAAACTATTTTCCCGAGGATATGGGTGAGCGGCGCTACTACAATCCAGTGCCGCGTGGACTGGAGAACAAAATTGCCGATAAGCTGACCCACTTGCGCGAGCTGGATAGGCAGGCGCGGGCAAAGGGGGGCA
This sequence comes from uncultured Chromatiaceae bacterium, assembly GCA_947085765.1. GTDB lineage: Bacteria > Pseudomonadota > Gammaproteobacteria > Tenderiales > Tenderiaceae > JAKFXL01. The sequence goes on from CAMTXZ010000181.1 coordinate 9,673, forward strand.
ATACCCCATCATGAACCAACTGCTCGCCATCGCCGCTGGCGGCGCCATTGGTTCGGTGCTGCGTTTTCTGATGTCCAGCGGCGTTTACGCCGTTGCCGGTCGCAGCTTTCCTTATGGCACACTGGCGGTCAATGTTGTTGGCTCGCTGCTGATGGGGCTGTTAACAGTGCTGCTGATTGAACGCATGAGCCTCGGGCCGGAGTGGCGGGCAGCGATTTTGATTGGGGTGCTGGGCGGTTTTACCACCTTCTCCAGCTTCTCCATCGAGACGCTGAATTTGATCGAGGCGGGCGCCCACATCAAGGCAATCACTAATATGGTGCTGAGTGTGGTGCTGTGTGTCAGTGCAGCTTGGGTTGGTGTGGTTCTCGGGAGACAAATATGAAAATGATCGAAGTGACCATGGTACGTATCTATCTCAACGAGAAAGAGGCCCATCTGGAGAGTCTGCTGCAACGTCTGCATGACTGGGAAAAGGTGCGCGGTGTGAGAGCCTGCCCCGCGAAGCGCTTTGGGCACGGTGTTTCGTGGCATCAGCGGTTATGGCGGCTCGGGCGAGCTGCATACCACCTCGTTTGCCGATCTCAGTTTTGACCTGCCGTTGGTGGTGGAGTTTTTTGACGAGCCGGGCAAGATCGACCCTATCCTTGAACATTTGAACAACACTATCAAACCCCGGCACATGGTGAAGTGGAGTGCCTGGGTCAACGAATTAACAGAATAGACAGAAGGAAAGAAGATGTTAGATCCACGTCTGATCAGAAATGAGCTGCATGAGACCGCCGCCAAGTTGGCGACACGCGGTTTTGTGCTGGATGTTGCCAAGCTGGAGGCGCTGGAGACACAGCGCAAGGCGGTGCAGATGCGTACCCAGGAGTTGCAGAGTGATCGCAACAGTCGCTCAAAAGCGATTGGACAGGCCAAGGCCAAGGGCGAAGATGTGGCGCCACTGATGGCGGCGGTTGGCAAGCTCGGTGATGAACTCAAAGAGGCCGAGCAGACGCTGAGCGATATTCAGCAGGAGATGGAGACCATTCTGCTGAGTGTGCCCAATATCCCGCATGAATCAACACCGCTGGGTAAGTCAGAAGAGGAGAACGTCGAGCTGCGGCGCTGGGGCACGCCACGCCAGTTTGATTTTGAGCCGAAGGATCATGTCGATGTGGGTGAGGCATCCGGCCAGCTCGATTTTGATACCGCCGCCAAGATCACCGGTTCGCGCTTTGCGGTGATGAGTGGTTCGTTGGCACGTATGCATCGTGCGCTGATTCAGTTCATGCTTGATCTGCACAGCGGTGAACATGGCTACACCGAAACCTATGTTCCTTACTTGGTCAACAAAGAGTCACTGCGCGGTACCGGACAGCTGCCCAAGTTTGCTGAGGATCTGTTTAAAATTCAGGGTGAACAGGAGTACTACCTGATCCCCACCGCTGAGGTGCCGGTCACCAACATTGTCCGCGATGTGATTGTGGATGATGGCTATATGCCGCGTAAGTTTGTCTGCCATACACCGTGCTTTCGCAGCGAGGCCGGCTCTTATGGCCGTGATACCCGCGGCATGATCCGCCAGCACCAGTTTGAAAAGGTGGAGCTGGTGCAGATAGTGCGGGCGCAGGAGTCCCAGCAGGCGCTCGAAGCGTTGACCGGCCATGCTGAAACGGTGTTGCAAAAGCTCAATCTGCCCTATCGTGTGATGGCGCTTTGTACTGGTGACATCGGTTTCTCCAGCGCCAAGACATATGACCTTGAGGTGTGGCTGCCGGGGCAACAGAAGTATCGTGAGATCTCCTCATGCAGTAACTTCGAGGATTTCCAGGCGCGCCGTCTGCAGGCACGCTGGCGTAACCCCGAGACCGGCAAACCGGAGCTGGTGCATACGGTGAACGGTTCTGGTCTGGCGGTGGGTCGTACCCTGGTGGCGATACTGGAAAACTATCAACAGGCCGATGGTTCGGTAACGGTGCCAGAGGTACTGCTGCCTTACATGGGTGGCGTGACGGCGATCCGCTAGCATATAAATTTAACCCCCTCTCTCGCCAAGGGAGGGGTGAACTACCCCCTCTTTTGATAGGACCGCTTCATGGATTACCTACCGATCTTCATAGATATCAAAAAACGCCCGGTGCTGGTTGTCGGTGGCGGTGAGATTGCGGCACGTAAGGTGAGCCTGCTGTTGCGGGCGCAGGCCAGTGTCGTGGTGGTGGCGCCGCAGCTCTGCAGCATATTGCAACAACAGCTTGATGATGGCGTGATCAGCCAGCTTAAAACAACCTACGCACAGCAACAGCTGGCCGGTTGTGCGCTGGTGATTGCAGCAACGAATGATAGTGCGCTGAATGCCACAATATCAAATGATGCTAAACAGTTAGGGCTGCCCGTTAATGTGGTGGATCACCCTGAGCTATGCACCTTTATTCTGCCGTCGATCATCGACCGCTCGCCTGTCATTGTGGCGGTCTCCACTGGCGGTGCGTCGCCGGTGCTGGGGCGGCTGTTGCGCGCCCGGTTGGAGACGTTGATTCCGGCCGCCTATGGCCGTCTGGCGGAGTTGGCGGGGCGTTTCCGTGGCCCGGTGAAAAATCGCTTCAACAGTTTTAATCAGCGGCGTCGCTTCTGGGAGGCACAGCTGCAAGGCAGTGTTGCCGAACTGGCCTATGCCAACAAGTGGCAGGAGGCGGAGGCGGCGTTGCAACAGGCTATTGATCGTGCTGAGGTAGGTGAGTTGGAGAAGGGGGAGGTCTATCTGGTGGGTGCCGGTCCCGGTGATCCCGACCTGCTCACCTTTCGCGCCCTGCGGCTGATGCAGCAGGCCGACGTGGTACTTTATGACCGGTTGGTATCACCACAGATACTTGATCTGGTGCGGCGCGAGGCGGAGCAGATCTATGTCGGCAAAAAACGCGACTTTCACGCCGTGCGTCAGGAAGATATCAATCAACAGTTGATTGAACTGGCCAAGCAGGGCAAGCGGGTATTGCGCCTCAAGGGTGGTGATCCCTTCATCTTTGGCCGTGGCGGTGAAGAGATCGCCGGACTGGCAGCGGAGGGGATTCCGTTTCAGGTGGTGCCAGGGGTGACAGCCGCTGCCGGTTGCGCCAGTTATGCCGGTATTCCGCTCACCCATCGCGACTACGCCCAGTCGGTAATCTTTGTCACCGGCCAGCTCAAGGATGGCACCGTCGATCTGGAGTGGCAGACACTGGTGCAGCCGCGCCAGACCGTGGTGGTCTACATGGGGCTGGCCGGGCTCGACATCATCTGCCAGCAGCTGATCGCCCACGGCATGAGTGCCGATATGCCCGCCGCGCTGGTGCAGCAGGGGACTACGCAGCAGCAGCGGGTCTATACCGGCACCGTCACCACACTCCACCAGATCGTGGCGGACAATGAGATCCACGCGCCAACACTGCTGATCATCGGTGAGGTGGTAAAGCTGCACGAGCAGTTGGCGTGGTTTAAGCCGGGGGGTTGAATCGCGAAATGCATGAAAGACGCGAATCTGAACAGGTAACCCTTCCTATGCTTCGTGTATTTCGTGGTGCATTGTTTTTATAAATCTAACGATCCCACCTCTGGCCACCCTGTGTGCCTAACGTGTCACTACCCCCTATCGGGGTGGTGATTGATGTGTCGCGCATATCTTGCTGAGTCTCCTGTTTCATCTCCATATTCATCTCCTGTTTCATCTCCATATTCATGCGCATATCATGGCCGCCTTGTGGTTCGAAGTTATTCGAATGATCCATAAGGCCGTCCACGCCCGCGCGCAGGTCCAGCAACAACTCTTGTGCTGGGTGTCCATCCTGCATTCCGCCGACAAATTTACGTTCCATGTTGGCAATATCCCCGATCTTGATATTGGCGCGACCGGCTTCTGAGGAAAAGCGCGCAACTTCCTTGGCTTCCACCCCCCAACTGCGCAGATTCGCAGCTAGTTTTGCCAAACCAGAGGCCTGTGCGAGTGTCAGGGAGTTGTCATCCAACATTTTTTCTAATTGACGGCGATCCATACCGGCACGTAGTGCGGCGTCAAAGTTTCGCGAGGCATCTTCCAGCGCCTTGGGATTCCCCGTGCGTTCTGATGATGCAATGTGTTTTTCTAGTACCTGCTTGGTCCACACCAGGTTTTTCTCCAGGGACTGCGCGGCTTCAGTGAGGCGTGCCGACGGCACACCTTTGACCAGACCTTGTGCGATGCGCTCCGCAATCAAACTGGCGGGTATGCCCTGTTGATGAACGTTTGTCATGATGCGTTGCCACGCCACCATATCTGCCGGGCTGAGTCCGCGCGCTTGGGCCTGTTTGATGAGAATGTCAACGCTTGCTGCTGGCAGGTTGAGTGTGTGCAATTGTTGGGCGGTGTTATCCCATGTATTTTCGGCGGCCTGAAGGGTACTGACAGTCAGGGACAAGACGATACCGAGGATTCCCGCCAGGTGACTAAATTTTTTCTTGAGGAACATGATCCACCTCCATTTTCATTACAGGGACAATACAGTCAACACTGCATTCTTGTTGCCGAAACCGTCGTCACGGTGGACCTTGGCGCGGGGGTCCGTCACCCATTGCTGCTGGTCAACCACAAAGACGTATTCATAGGTGCCGGGCGGCAGCGGAATATCAGTCGTCCATGTGCCGTCCGCCACTCTTTTTAACTGAAACTGTTGTTGCCACTGGCTGAAGTCTCCCACCACCGCGACTTCGCGCGCTGTCGGCATGCTCAGTTGAAAACGGACCAGCGCGGCGCTGGCCGGCACCGACATGGCCGCTGGCCCGGTGTTGCTGGCCATCGCCAGCGGTGCCGGTGCCAGTGTCGATGCCAGTGTCGATACGGGTGCAGAGGTAGCATGCCATTGCATGGTCAAGATACCCGCCGTCGTTATCACAAAAACCGAGGCCATTGCTCCAGCCAAGTTCCATCGCATGGTTTTCTGCGCAAAGAGCAGGTCGTGTAATTGTGCTGTCCACGGGCGCGGCTTGGTTGTAATGGCGAGCATGACGTTGCTGCAAAATTCCGGTGATGCAGGCAGCATGGGCGCTTTCGCCAGCCAGGCTTCCAAGCGCTGATCATCGTCGGTTGTGGTGTTCTTTTCATGGTCGTTCATAACTGCACTCCCATCCGTTCAAGGATCTCTTTCAATGCATCACGGGCACGTACACTGCGTACTTTGGCGGCCTGCGCTGTGCATCCCAGCATCTGTCCCACGGCTTCGTAGTCATAGCCGTGGATGTATTTAAGCACCACCACCTCGCGGTCAGTGTGTTTGAGCTTTGCCAGAGCCGCTTGCAATTGCATATCTATTTTCTGTACGGCACATTGATCTTCAGGACCTTGGCTATCGCTTGTAAGATTGATATCTATAGCATCAATGTCTCCCTGCCGCCGTTGCCAGTAGCGCCGGTGGTCGCGCGCTTTGTTGAGGGCGATTTGGCAGAGCCAGCTGGAAAACTTGCTGGAACCATTGAAGTTTCTCAGGTTTTCGTAGGCAGTGATAAAAGTTTGCTGTGCCAAGTCCTCTACCTCATGATCAATGTTTACCAAGCGTCTTATCACCGAGCGCACCATGCGTTCGTACCGCACCACCAACAGGCCAAAGGTCTGAGTTTCACCTTTCAAACAACGGTCGATCAGTTGCCGCTCCTCTGTCAAGTTGTGCTCGAATTCCATTGTATGTTAGTGCCTTTGATGGATAAGACGTGCGATGCGGCAAAAGGTTACAACCCGATGGGATAGTCGTGTCAGGGCACGACAATAATGTTATTGATGCTGCCCAAGCCGTCGTCAATCTGTTTGAAATCAGGGTTATGGCGCCACTGCCCATCCACCAGAAATTGAAGTTCGTAGCGTCCGGGGGGCAGGTCCAGGTTTACTTGCCAGTAACCCTCGGTATCGCGTACCAAGGGGTGGCGTTTTTGCCACCAGGGGTCAAAGCTGCCTGCAACCGATACAGACTGTGCCTGGGGGGCATGAATGAACAGCTCTACCTGTACGGCATTAGCATTTGCCGTGAGGCAGAGTGCTGCCAACATAGTAAGTCGTGTTATTAACCCGTTGACTTTCACTATGAGTATCTCCTTGAGACGATCCTGTCACTGACTATAGATACCGGACTCGACAAGAGACCCCGGGTCAGAGAGGTGGTTTATCACATCATTTGGGTCGTTATCGACGTTTACAGTATTGGCTTTAACAGACAGGAGCTTGAATTCTCGTAATGTCGGAATAAACGCCTTGGCGGGAAATCTTTTTTGCGGCGTTTTTTCAGAGATTTTTTCATCTTCATCGGCCGAAAAAATTCCCCCGCTGATTTTTGCGGGGGGAAGGAAGGGGCGCGATTGCTTGAATCAAGGGCTTTTACATATTAAAGCCGATGCCAAAGCCGTAGACGGTGCTTTCATACTCGCCGCCCCCATTGGTGCTGTTTTTCTGTTTGGTCAGGGAGCCGCGCAGATAAGCATGTTTGCTCAGTTCCTGCACCAGGCTGAGCGTTCCTTGCGTGCCGGTACGTTTGTCGGCAACCAGCACATCATAGATTCTCTCGTTCCAATTGAGCCCGGCGGTGAGGAGGGTGGATGAGGCCGCTTTCCAGTTCAGCGAACCATTGATGCCGTATCCATTGTACTCGCCCGATTTCACCTGCGCGGCGCCGTATTCGTAGCTAATGCCTTCACGGAACCAGAACGTGGCGCTGGTATTTTGCTTGAGACTCAGTTGTGCCGAATAGATTTCACCATCTCTGCGCTTGTCGTCAAAACGTTTGGCGCGCGCGCCGAGATTGGTGGTGAGCGAGTGGGCTTTGCTGAAGCGGTGAAAATAGCCGCCGCTCAAGCCATAAATATTATTATCAAGCTGCGAGGCTTGGTTTAGCCGGTTGGCGGCAGCGTCGCCCTTGAATATCCAGGCGGAATGTTTGTTAGCGCGTGGCACATAGGTTCCCACATAGCCTGAGTAAGACATGATCTCTTCAGCAAGCTTAACGCCACCCTTGGGCGCCCCATTGAAGTTGTCGTCATGGGAATAGGATAAGTCAATACCGCCAAAGGGCTCGGCATAGGCGAGAGAAATGAAACAGGTCGATAGCAGTAATGCGCTGAATATTTTGGTCGTGTTCATGGCGGCTCCTGATAAATTTATTGGGCATCTCTACCCGTTGAGATGCCCGCTGTGGATAATGCCCTGTCCCTTAAAAGCCGCCTGTGCCGGGAGATGTCGTGGGAGATGTCATAGGGGATGTCATAGGGGATGTCATGGCCCCCATCGTGGTGTCGGACGAATCAGGATTGTTTTGCGGAAAATCACTGGTGGCGCCCACCGCATCCGGAAAACCATCCATGCCATTGGCATTACCGGAAAGGCCGCCGAAATCCTGCTGGACCCCCATCGTTTCGATCAGAATTTGTCCTGTAATGGGAGAGGCTATCTCCGCTCGCAGATCACTATTCAGATCAATATTCTGGGCTTCATCGGTATGAATATCTGTGTTTGAATCTGCGGCAAAAGCAGGCCCCATCCCAAAACCGATTAATGTTGTGCAAAGAAATACTGTTTTAATGTTCATGGTTTTTTCTCCAATATGCTTAAAGTAATGGTCTGACACGGGTAGACCCTCCCTGACCCCGTAGGGGCAGGGAGATTGATTTGCCGATTAGCGATGTCCACCGCCGACACTGCCGCCGATATCTGCGCCAGCACCGCCACCAACATCAGCGCCGCCAAAGCCGCCGCCTGCGCCAGCACCCTGATCTGAACCGCCAAAGCCGCTGCCTGAGTTGCTCATATCCATGCCGCCGCCGATACCAGCACCAGCACCGCTTCCGATATCAGCGCCGCCAAAACCGCTGCCTGCGCTGCTCATATCCATGCCGCTCTGACGCTCACTCATGCCCACGTTATCGCGCATCTCATGGGCCAGGTCACGACCCTGATCGTGCCCCTGAGAAAATTCTTGTTTAGAGAACTGGCTCATGGTTTCACTGGCATATTCATCGGCCTTGCCGCGATTGCCCTTAGCTTCGGCTTGAATTTCGCGTGCTTCTCGGATTAGTGCTTCGGCGGGAACTTTATGCTCTACGGCGCTTTCAATAAGCGCTAAGGACTTGTCAGCGGAGACGCCGGCCTTGGTCAGGGTGTCGTAGGCAGAGACCAACTTTTCGCGTGCATCGACGCCCTCGACTTTTTGTGACAGTGTCTGGATCTTGGTGACGGCTTCATCATGAGTAACTTCCGCCCAGCCATTGGATATGCTTAGAGCAGATACCAGAAGAGTTGCTGAAAAAAATTTTAATGATTTGTTTGTGTTCATATATTTCTCCAGAAGATGAAGTGAGCAGGACATGTGTCATTGCTTCAGGAGATAGGACGAAGCACAGCTAAAAGGGTTACAGAGGAGTTGTTGAAAAGGTGATGTAAGTCACATTTTCATCTGAAAAGTGAGGGGACTCCCTCATCTTCTTATATAAGGTGTTGCCACCGGAGTGGTGTGATACTGCTGAAAACAGTATTAGATGACTAGCCACCTTTGGTAGCATGTAAGAGTATTAGCTGAGGCAGAACTAGAAAAAGACGAAGATAAAGAGGCAATCTTTTGGGCGCGGCGTATTTTTCGTGGTAAATGATTTTCATGAAGCAGAGGTAACACCATGTTGGTAATCTCCAACAACGTCTCCATCCCGGACAACGAGATCGAGATCAGCGCCATCCGTGCCCAGGGCAGTGGTGGCCAGAACGTCAACAAGGTCTCATCCGCGATCCATCTGCGTTTTGATATCAACGCCTCATCGCTGCCCGACTTTTATAAAGAGCGCTTGCTGAATCTGCGCGACCAGCGCATCACCAAGGAGGGGGTGATCATCATCAAGGCGCAGCAGTTCCGCTCGCAGGAG
>CAMTXZ010000182.1:0-6017 GCA_947085765.1 uncultured Chromatiaceae bacterium
ATGTAGAGAACATCCTCCGCCTGTGTCGTCGTAGACATCAGACCTTGAACCAAAAGTTCAAGTGGGAACATGCGAGAGTCATCAGGCTTTCCGACGAGCGGACATGCACACAGACTCTACGGGACCCGTTCCCAGGGGTTTTGTTTAAGGCTCAAAGGTTACTTAGCCTACATCGAGCACGGCAGAGAATGTTCAGCGGTTATAGTAGCCGATCTTTGTTCATTTCCCTAAAAAGAGTTTCAGGCAGAGGCTTGGGGTTTTTTAGGGGTTGACCGCATTAAACCGAGCGAGAGGGGAGAGAGGGCGGAAAGCTCTTTGATCTGGAGACTTGTCTGGTTAAATCTCAATCTGACGGGCGCTGCTCAGCGCCGTTTCGATCTTGGTCTGTAGCTGTTTAACCCGACCGCTGAGGTTGCTGTCGTGCTTTTCTGGCACTGTGATCCCCTCTTTTTGCAGCAGCTCGTGGGTGATATTGAGCGCGGCCATGATGGCGATGTTGTCACTGCTGGCGGTGCTGCGGCCACGACCACGGTCGCGGATCTCACGCATTTTTTTGTCGAGATACTGGGCGCTGGCCTCAAGCTGGGCACGCTCCTCGGCGGGGCAGGAGATGCGGTACTCCTTGCCTAAAATAATAATAGTGACCGGGGTTGGCTCACTGGCCATATTCCTGCTCCAGGGTTTTGAGTCGTACAATCATCGCTTCGATGCGTGATTTGGCAAGCTCGTTTTTTTCCATAAGGTGGCCACGCTCGGCAGTCAGTTGTGATTGCTGTTCACGTAACGTCTGATTTTCATTCTTAAATTGTTGGCATAGATGGATTAGCTCATCGACCCTTGTTTCGAGGGTTTTGAGATCATGATCATGGTTACGGCTGTTGTCTGGACTCATAGGTGCCCAATATAGTGTGGCTGGCTGTTATGGTCAACGGCTTGACGATGATACTATTGCCGCTCTGTCGCCCTATTTTTAAGGAAGTCTTACCATGCAAGCCCCTAGTTACAATCAAGTCGCCATTCTGCTGTCGACTTATGGCGATGCCATGAGTGTTCCCGAGTGTCATGGTGTCCTCTGTGGCATGGTGAGCGCTGACCCTAAACTCGATGGCAATACCTGGGCGGTGCGCATGTTGACGGGGGATCTGGATGAAGCGCTGGCCAATGGCATGGCGGTCGAGGTCGACGAGGCTGACAAGGCTACGCTTAAGGCGCTGTTTGATGACACGCTGTTGCAGATAAACGATCCTGAACTGGCCTTTCAACTGCTGTTGCCGGATGACGATGAGGGGTTGGAGGGTGGGACCGCAGCGCTGGCTGACTGGTGTGAGGGTTACCTGTATGGGCTTAGCCTGGGCGGCATCAAGGACTTTGATAGCTGCACACCGGAGGTACAGGAGTTTTGCGGCGATCTGGTTGAAATCTCACACATCACCTTTGAAACAGGGGATGAAGGGGACAATGAGGCCGCCCTGTTCGAGATTGTTGAATATGTACGGATGGGTGCGCTGATGGTCTACGAAGAGCTGAGCAACCCCGCTATGGGCAAAACGGGCAGCCCCTCTGAGCATAAAATCACCTTCCATTAACCACTCCTAATTACTTCAGCAGGTCGCGTCATGAATCGTAGCGAGTTTTCCAAACGCCGTACCCACCTGTTACAGCTGCTTGGCGAGGGTAGCATCGCCATCCTGCCAGCTGCGCCGCAGACGGTTCGTAACCGCGATGTCGAGCATGTCTATCGCCCCGACAGTGACTTTTATTACCTCACCGGGTTTCCGGAACCAGAGGCGATTGTGGTGCTTATCCCTGGCCGCAAACAGGGGCAGTCGGTGCTCTTTTGTCGCGAGAGCGATCCACTCATGGAGACCTGGAATGGTCGCCGTGCCGGGCTGGATGGGGCGGTGGAGCGTTTTGGTTTTGATGACGCTTTTCCCATCGCCGATGTCGATGAGATCCTGCCGGGGTTGATGGAGAACAAGGAGCGGGTCTTCTACGCCATGGGCAGCCACCGCGATCTCGACCAACGCATGATCGGCTGGCTCAACGAGGTGCGTAAAAAGAGCCGCATCGGAGTTCAGGCACCGGGCGAGTTTGTCTCCCTCGAGCATCTGTTGCATGAGATGCGGCTGTTCAAGAGCAAGGGTGAGATCGAGGCGATGAAGCGGGCGGCCAGCATCTCTGCTACTGCCCACTGCCGTGCCATGCAGCGCTGCAAACCGGGTCTGTACGAGTATCAGATCGAGGCGGAGATCATGCACCACTTCATGGATAGTGGTTGTCGCCACGCCGCCTACCCCTCCATCGTCGGGGGTGGCGCCAACGGCTGCATTCTCCACTACACTGAGAACAGTGCCGAACTCAAAGATGGTGAGCTGTTGCTGATTGATGCGGGCGCCGAGTACAACAGCTATGCCGCCGACATCACCCGGACCTTTCCCGTCAATGGCGTCTTTAGCGACGAGCAAAAGGCGCTCTACGAAGTGGTGTTGGCAGCGCAGTACGCCGCCATCGAAACGGTCAAACCCGGCAACCACTGGAATGATGCACACGATACTGCGGTCAAGGTGTTGACCAAGGGGTTGATCAAACTCGGCATCCTCAATGGCACCCTTGCCAAGTTAATCAAGGAAGAGGCCTATCGCCCCTTTTATATGCATCGCACCGGCCACTGGCTTGGCATGGATGTACACGACGTAGGCGATTACAAGCTGGGTGGCCAATGGCGGTTGCTGGAGCCGGGCATGGTGCTCACTGTAGAGCCAGGGCTCTATATCCCCGCCGGTACCAAGGGGGTGGAGAAGCGGTGGTGGAATATCGGTATTCGTATCGAGGATGACGTGTTGGTGACGCGCAACGGCCACGAGGTGTTGAGCAGTGGTGTGCCAAAAGAGGTGGCGGAGATTGAGGCCTTGATGGCAGGCATGAAAGTGGCGCCGGGGCGTCGGGCGTAACTGCTTCACGGCGGCTAGAGAGTCTCATTTGAAATGATGGTCACAGATGAGTATTGATTCATTTTGCAGGGCTGTTTGCGCCGATGCCGAGCAGATCGCACAGCTCGTTAATTCAGCTTACCGCCCCAAACCAGGGGCTGCCGGTTGGACTCATGAGGCGGACCTGGTCTGCGGCGATCGGGTCAACGCGGCCCAGGTGGTCGACAAGATCGCAAGGCCGGACTCTGCTGTCCTCATTGGTCGCAAAGGTTCAGAGATTGTCGCCTGCATTCATGTTGAGAAGGTGGGTGATGAGAGCCACCTGGGGATGTTCGCTGTCACGCCTGGATTGCAAGGAGGCGGGATGGGTAAGCAGTTGCTAGCCTATTCAGAACGATATGCCGGCACCACTTTCGCGGCTAAAAAATTTGTCATGTTGGTGATCTCGGCAAGGAGCGACCTTATCGCTTTCTACATACGGCGTGGTTATCGTCAGACAGCGCTGGTCATGGAGTACCCTCTGTTGGTGAATGCGGGGATTCCGAAACGCGAGGGGCTTCAGGTGATTGTGTTGAATAAGGACTTTGGCAATGGCTGAACACTATGATGTGCTGATTGTCGGTGGCGGCATGGTTGGCGCCACGATGGCCCATGCCCTGAGTCCGCTGCCACTGCGGATCGGGGTGATCGAGGCAGTGCCGCTGAGCGCCGTGAGTCAGCCCGGCTATGACGACCGCGCCATCGCCCTGGCTCACGGCTCTGCCCAGGTGTTTGAGGCGATGGGGGTGTGGTCGTTGCTGGCCAGACATGTCAGCCCGATCAATAAAATTCATGTCTCTGATCGTGGCCACTTTGGTGTCACCCGTATCGACAGCGCGGCTGAGAGGGTGGCTGCGCTGGGTTATGTGGTCGAAAGTCGGGTGGTGGGTGAGGTGCTGGGTGAGGCGTTGTCTACACTCGCCAATGTGGAACTGATCTGCCCGGCCACCGTTACTGCGGTGACCACGACGGGTGACGTTGCTCAGCTCGCCGTCGATTGTGGCGGGGTGATGCGTGAGTTAAGTGCCCGGCTGGTGATCGCGGCTGATGGGGGTGATTCCGCCGTGCGCAGTCTGTTGCAGATCCCGACCCGGAGCTGGGACTACCGTCAGAGCGCGATCATCGCCAATATCAGCCCTGACCGTCACCACCAAGGGGTCGCCTACGAGCGGTTTACCGACAGCGGCCCGATTGCCATGCTGCCCAACGCCAGTGCCGATGATCCAGACCGTTGTAGCCTGGTCTGGACCGTGCACCGCGAGGATGAGCAGCGGGTTTTGAACTTAAGTGACACCGCGTTTTTAACAGAGCTGCAAACCCGTTTTGGTTATCGCCTGGGTGAGCTGCGTAAAGTAGGGCGGCGCAATAGTTATCCACTGCGGTTGGTCTGCGCCAAAGAGCATGTGCAGCCACGGTTGGCGTTGATTGGCAATGCCGCGCATACGCTCCATCCGATCGCTGGTCAGGGCTTTAATCTCGGGCTGCGTGACGTGGCCGCGCTGGCTCAGGTAGTGGCCGAGGCGCACAGCGCCCGTCACGACATCGGCACGGTGGCGGCATTGCAGCGCTATGCCCAATGGCGCAGCTGGGATCATCGCAAGGTGATTGGACTGACCGATACTCTGGCGCGGCTCTTCAGTAATCCGCTGGTGCCGGTGGTGGTGATGCGGAATGTTGGCTTGGTCGCTATCGACGTGCTGCCGCCACTGAAACGTCTGCTGGCCCGTCAGACCATGGGGCTTTCTGGCAGGTTGCCACGTCTGGCCATGGGGTTGCCGCTATTGCGGCCAGCGAGTCGCCCTTGAGCAGTGTGTCGAAGCATGAAAAGGCAGTCAGTCATCTGCCGTGATGAGTCACCCATTAGCAATAGATGGCTAAACGTACTAATGTTGGTTAACCGCTAGGCGTCAGGGAGCAGACCATGGCTGAAAATTATGATGTTGTCATTGTCGGGGGCGGCATGGTTGGCCTGACCCTGGCGTGTGTCTTGGGCGACACGGCACTGAAGGTGGCGGTGCTGGAAGCACATCCGATGGAGAGCAGCTGGCCCGAGCAGAGTATCGGGCTGCGTGTCTCGGCCATCACCCACGCGTCACGCAAAGTTTTCGATAGCATCGATGCGTGGCGCGGCATGGTCGAACGGCGTGTCACCTCTTATGGTGAGATGCATGTCTGGGACGCCAGCGGTGATGGCGTGATCCACTTCGATGGTGCCGAAGCGGGCGCCCCCTCCCTCGGCTACATCATTGAAAACCGGATCATACAACTCGCCCTGCTGGAGCGGGTGCAGCAGTTTGCCAATATCGACATGCTCTGCCCGATGCGCTGGCAGCACTGGAGTGATGATGGTGCGCAGCTTGTCCTCACCCTTGAAGATGGTCGTCAGCTCAATACCCATCTACTAGTGGGGGCCGATGGTGTGCATTCACAGGTGCGTGAGCAGGCGGGTATCGAGACCAAGGGTTGGGGCTACGATCAAGATGCGGTACTGGCGATTGTCAAAACCGAAAAGTCGCACCAACATACCTGCTGGCAACGTTTTCTGCCCAGTGGTCCACTCGCCTTCCTGCCGATGCACGAACACTACAGTTGTGTGGTCTGGTCAACCACGCCGGAGCAGGCCAGGGAGTTGCTGGCCGATGATGAGGCGCTGTTCAGACGCAAGCTGGCTGACGCCTTTGACCATACGTTGGGTGAGCTGGTTGAGGTCTGTGAACGTGGCTCTTTCCCACTGCGTTTGCAGCACACCGTTGATTACGTCAGAGAGCGCATCGCCCTGGTGGGGGATGCCGCTCACTCCATTCATCCGCTGGCCGGGCAAGGGGTTAATCTGGGCATACTCGATGCTGCCGCATTGGCCGAGACGCTTCTTGGTGCCTACGATGCCCGTCGCGATATCGGTAGCCTTGCCACACTGCGGCGTTATGAACGTTGGCGCAAGGGACAAAATCTCTCCATGATGTTGTCGATGGATGGTTTTAAACGACTCTTCGGTTCCGACGTGATGGCGGTAAAGATAGCGCGTAATCTGGGACTCAATGCCACCAA
>CAMTXZ010000183.1:0-35808 GCA_947085765.1 uncultured Chromatiaceae bacterium
CCGGCAGGTAATTCCAGTACGTAGAGGGCGGGAGTCCTGTTTGAGTAGGTTTTACAAGGCTCTTTTTTACAGGGCGGAACGTCACTAAAAAATTCCAGCAGTTTGCCATCATGGTCAAAAAACAGGATGTCCAGAGGTATGAGTGTCTTTTTCATCCAGAAGGAGAGCTGTTGTGGTTCGCTGTAGACAAACAGCATGCCTTGGTCTTTTTTAAGCTCGGTCTGTTCCATCAGACCCTGGCGCTGTTCGCTTTCGGTAATGGCCAGAGCGACATTAAAGCCAACACCTTTAATGACAATCCGGCTCTCCGCAGTGTGGCCGGTGGCTGAGAGGGTCAGGATGAAAATCAAAATGAGATGGCGCATGGACGCCATGCTATTGGTGTTGGCGGGGTAATTCAATGGGGCTGATGTTCTGTTGTTAGTAAATCCCCAAATCCAGATAGCTACGTGAGATCTTGTCGATGGCGACGGCGTAGGCGGCGGTGCGCATGTCGGTGATTTTGGGATTGCTGAGGCGGATTTCGCTGATCTGCTGGTAGCCGTTGCGCATGGTGTCGTCGAGTCCTGAGTTGACCAGGTCCTCTTCGCCTGCGCCACGAATGATCTTTTTGCGGTCAGAGTCTGAGATTTTCTTGCCGGTGAGTTCTTCAAGCAGTTCACCGAACTGATGGCTGTGCAGCTCTTCGTGGCGGAGCTGCATGCGGCCAAAGCGGATGTGCGAGAGGTTGCGCACCCACTCGAAGTAGGAGACGGTAACGCCGCCGGCGTTGGCGTAGATGTCGGGCAGGATCACCACCCCTTTTTCGTTGAGTATCTTGTCGGCCTCGTAGGTGACGGGGCCGTTGGCCGCTTCAACAATCAACCGCGCCTTGATGTCCGCAGCGTTTTTACCGCTGATCACCGCTTCGACGGCAGCGGGGATGAGGATGTCACACTCCATCTCCAGTGCCTTTTCGCCATCGGCGTGAAAGGTGGCGTTGGGGAATCCTTTCATGGTTTTGTGTTCGTTGATGTGTTCGTGCAGGGCGATAATATCGAGACCGTTCTCGTCTACGATCACCCCTTCACTCTTGATGATGGCGATGATCTTGGCGTCATCCTCTGCCGACAGCAGCTGTGCGGCGTGGTAGCCGACGTTGCCAAACCCCTGCACTACGATCCGTTTACCACCGATGCCGGGTGTCATGCCGCTGCTCTGCACATCGCGGGGGTGACGAAAAAACTCCTGTATCGCATATTGCACTCCGCGACCGGTCGCCTCGATGCGGCCACGAATGCCACCGTGCTGAATCGGTTTGCCGGTGACACAGGCCTGGTAGTTGATGTCTTCGGGATAGAGGTGTTTGTAGGTGTCGGCCATCCACGCCATCTCCCGCTGGCCGGTGCCGATGTCGGGTGCCGGCACGTTGGTGGCGGGGCTGAGAAACCCCTTGCGCGCCAGCTCCGTGGTGAAGCGGCGGGTGATCATCTGTAACTCGTCACGGCTGTATTTTTCAGGTTCGATCAGGAGCGCCCCTTTTGATCCGCCAAAGGGGATGTCCATCAGTGCACACTTGTAGCTCATCAACGCGGCCAACGCCTCCACCTCATCCTGGCTGACGTAGGGGGCGTAGCGGATACCGCCTTTGGCGGGCAGCCGATGGGTGCTGTGTACGGCACGCCAGCCGGTAAAGAGTTCGATCTTGTCGCGGATTTTGACGGGGAATTTTACTTGTATGACCGAGGCACAGGCCTTGATTGCGGCGGCGGTGTCGCTTGGCAGATCGATGGCGGCAATGGCGCGATCCACTAAGTAGTCGACATTTTGAGTGAAGGTGAGGGTATTGTTGTGCTCGGACATGGGGCAACTCCTGGCCGTGATTATCTGTTCATCATGCTATCAATATTGACCATAACATAGTGCAAAAGCGGTTGGTGCAGCCGGGTGTGGTTTTGCTGCGCCACTCAGTGATTAAGGCAGAGGGCACAGCAGCAGATCTTCCGGCCTGTCGATGTCGCGATGGGTCTTGAGTTCGCACCACTGCATACCTTGCTGTTGCAAACGTAGCCGTGTTGTTTTTAACACTGTGTCGCTGCCCCAGGCGATGTTGTGAAAGAGCGCAGCATCAGCGCGGCGCAATCCAATCAGCACATAACCGCCATCCTCGGCGGGGTTGAGCACACACTCACTGCCTTTTTTCAGCGCCATGAGTGCGTCGTGTAGATCTTGATGGCTGAGCGATGGGGTATCGCTGCCGATCAGCAGCGCGTAGGGCGATTGTGTAAGTGCATCAATAAAGGCGTTGCCCATGCGCTCACCCAGATCGGCGCCTTGTTGCTGTTTGAGTGTAATGGGATAGCGTTGCAAAAGATCACTGAAAAAGGGGTGCTCAGGGGTCGCTGCACACCAGAGCTGCACCGGACAGAGGTTGGCTTGGGTGGCGGTGTTGAGTGTGTGGTTGACCAATCTTTCATGCAGCTCCGCGGCGCCCTCTGCCCCGAGTGCCGGGATCAATCGGGTCTTGGTCTGGCCAGGGATCGGGGCCTTGGCAAAGACCATGATGCGCGCTTCCGGAAACTCCATCGTCACCCCTTTTGATAACGTTCGGCGAGCCGCTCTGGATCGCTGCCCAGGAAGTAGGCGAGTCGCAACGACCACATGAGTACTACGGTGCGGACGACGCCACGGTGCTCCCAACGACGGCTGGAGCTGATCACTGCGGTGGTGATGCGGGCGGGGCGATTCTGTATTTTGAGTCTGCTGCTGATGGCGATATCTTCCATCAGTGCAATCGCAGGAAAGCCGCCCACGGCACGGAACAGCCCCTGGCGGATGAAGATCGCCTGATCACCGGTGCAGATGCCGGTGAGTCGCGAACGCCAGTTCATCATGGACTCGATCAGTCGCAGCGGAGGTTGCGGGCCGGAGAGGCGCACATCAAAACGGCCCCAGGTTTTTTTGTTGAGTGCCGCCTCGATCAGCTGCGCGGCGTTGTCCGGTAGTTGGGTGTCGGCGTGCAGAAACAGCAGTACGTCACCGCTCGCCTGGGCTGCGCCGCCGTTCATCTGTAACGCGCGGCCACGTTTACAGTGGATTACCTTATCCACCAGCGGTTCGGCCAGCGTGACGGTGGCATCACTGCTGCCGCCGTCGCTGACAATCACCTCATGCCCCTGTTGCCGCAACGGTTGCAGCGCAGTGAGCGCGGTAACAATGTTATCTGCCTCGTTGAGCGTCGGCATGATGATGGAGAGTTTCAGCGGCATCGGCTCAGGTTGCAGCGGTGCGGCATTTGCCAAAGTGAATGGAGTTTCCCGCATCGCTATTTACAGCGCCCCACCACAGCTGCTGCCTTGCCCGGCGGTGCAGCCGTAGCAGTGATCCTTGACCACGATCGGTTTGCCATGCAGATCAGCACCGATGATGTCGCTGATGTGGCTGGTCCGTTTGTGACTAAGGTCGGCCGGTAGTTTTAACATCTGGTTGAAGTCACAGTCATAGAGATACCCCTGCCAGTCGATGCTGATTAGGCTGCGACACATGACGTTGGTGAGATTTTCCGCCTGGTAGTTATCACGCAGCAGCTGCATGTACTCTGCAAACTGCCCTTTGGAGATGAGGGTCGAGCCAAAGCGCTGGATCGGCATGTTGGTAAGTGTATGCAGATTACTGAATATGATGCCGTGATCATCCCAGAGCCGTTGGCGGAAGTCAGCCTCCAATGGTGCTTGTGGTGGTGGCAGTGACGGCCCTTGTGGGTTGTACATCAGATTGAGTGGCAGGCTCTTGCCGTAGCCGAGCGTATTGAGCTGCTTCAGTGCTGCCAGGCTTCTATCAAAGACCCCTTTGCCACGCTGCTGGTCGACATTCTCTTTCAGATAACAGGGCAGCGACGCGACGATCTCAACCTGCTGGTCGGCAAGGAACTGCGCCAGCCCCTCCTGCCCCGGTTCAAAGAGGATGGTGAGGTTGCAGCGGTCGATCACATGTACGCCAAGTTTACGTGCCTCAGTCACCAGATAACGGAAGCTGGGGTTGAGTTCCGGTGCGCCGCCGGTGAGATCGAGCTGTTTGGCCTTGGAGCTGCGCAGCAGTTGCAGTACCTGGTCTACCGTTTCGCGGTTCATGTTCTCGGTACGCTTGGGCCCCGCGTTGACATGACAGTGCAGACACTGCTGGTTACAGCGGTAACCCAGATTCACCTGAAGCGTAGTGAGTGCGCCACGGGTAATGGCGGGGAATTTTGTTGCTTCAAGCAGTGGCAGTGTGGCGTGCATTATTGATTGTCCTCGTTGACAGGCTTACGAAATTTTTTAATTGCCACCGGCAGCAGGGCAAAGAGTCCAAGCAGGCCGAAGGCTAGCAGCATCTCGAGTGAAATTAGCTGCTGTAGCGATTCGATGCGCCCCAGCGACTGGCCGAGATTGGCAAAGATATAAAAGGCGGCCAGACCACTGATGAAGAGTGCGGCGCTGATGAGTTTTATCCAACTACTGTTTGTGGTCATGGTGGGTATTGCGGCATTGCCCATTACGATCTCCTGCTTATCCTACTGTAATCAGCCGTTGTTAAATAGCGGCAGTTTGTAGGTGGTCGTGGCGGGCGCTGGAACCTTACAGTGGTTATGTTGGTCTTTGTTTGTTCATGTTGCATGTAAGGAGTGGCGTGGCCATGCGACTATGGTGTGGTATCGGTCGTTAACCATTTTTCTTGGGGATGTTATGTCGCGTCATCTGTTGTTATCACTATTTGTGTTTTCTGTTATTGCTTCTATCGCGTTGCCGTTGCAGGCGGCGGAACCGCTGCGGGTGGTGGGTTCCAGCACGGTGTTGCCGATTGTGGCCGAGGCGGCCAAGCAGTATCGCCAGCTCAATCCGGGCTTGATACTGACGGTCTCTGGCGGTGGTTCCGGTGTGGGGGTCTCCGCCGTGCAGCAGCGCACCGCAGAGATCGGCATGCTGTCGCGGGCAGTGACGGCTCAGGAGCAACAGCGTTTAGGGGCTGGCTTCAAGGTGGTGGCGGTGGCGCGTGATGCGGTGGCTGTAGCCATCTCCAAGGCGGTCTATGAGGGGGGTGTTACCCAGCTCAGCATCGTCCAGATCGCGGCGATCTATCGTGGCGAGATCAAAAACTGGAAAGAGGTGGGCGGGCCTGATGCCCGTATCCTGGTGATCGACAAGGAGCCATCAAGAGGCACCCGCCATGTCTTTGCCAAGGTGGTGCTGGGTGATGAGCAGGCACGTGCGCCTGGCGCCACCATCATCTCCGGCTCCAACAACGAGGAGCAGGCCGCCATTGCCGCCAGCAATCAGGCGATTGGCATGCTCTCCAATGCCTGGCTCAATGACGCGGTGCGTGCGGTTGCCGTCGGTGAACCTGGCAAGGCGGTGCTGCCGACGCTGGAACATGTGGCCGATGGCAGTTATCCGATCCAGCGTGAGTTGAATATTCTGCTGTCGCGCAACGCTGGCAAACAGGTGCATGGCTTTGTTGAGTTTCTGCTGTCAGATGCGGGGCAGCGCATCGTCGAGCAGGTCGGTTATCTGCGAGCACGGTGAAGCCCATGTTGAAACTCTGGCTGACCTCTTCGGCACTGATTGCGGCACTCGCCATCGTGGTGCTGCTGGGGTTTCTGTTGCAGGCCAGCTGGCCGCTATTCCAGGCTCAGGGGTTGAGCTTCATCGCCGAACCCGAGTGGTACCCCTACGAAGCTATCTACGGCATGGCACCGGTGCTGATTGGCAGCTTCTGGTCGGTCACTCTGGCGTTGCTGATTGCGCTACCGCTGGCGCTGGCCGCCGCCATCATGAGCGCCGAACTGTTGCCGGCGCGGCTGCGCAGCTGGGTCCGTTTCAGCATGGAGTTGATGGCGGGCATTCCGTCGGTGGTTTATGGTCTGCTGGGGTTGTGGCTGCTGCTGCCCTTTTTGGAAAACCAGTTTGATCTGCTGACAGGCCGAACACTGCTGGCGGCGGGCATGCTGTTGGCACTGATGATCCTGCCCACCCTGATGGTGCTGGCCGAAGATGCCATCAGCGCTGTCGCCACCGAGCAGCGTGATGCTGCGTTACAGCTGGGACTCGATTGGCCCGCGCTGTTGCAGCGAGTGGTACTGCCGCAGGCATGGCCCGGCATCCGGGTAGCGACCATGCTGGCATTGGGGCGCGCCATGGGTGAGACGGTGGCGGTGATGTTGGTGGTCGGTTCGCTCGATCGTCTGCCTGATCCCCTCTATAACCTGTTGCAACCGGCGCAGACGCTCACCTCGCGCATCGGTCGTGAGATGGCCGAGGCCGACATGGGATCGCTGCACTGGGCGGCGTTGATGAGTGGTGGTCTGGTGCTGGCGCTGGTGGCGATTGTGATTTCATTGCTGGCGCAGCGTGGGGTGCGATATGAATAGAACTCACATCATCAAATTGATTGTGATAACGCTGGCGCTGCCGGCACTGCTGCTGCCCGCCGCCACACTTGTTTATATTTTCAGTAGGGGTATGCCGACACTGGACTGGCAGTTTGTCACCACCTCGGGCGAGGGGCAGGGGTTTGGCAACTCCAGCGGCATTCTGGCGCAACTGACAGGTTCACTGCTGCTGGCGCTGCTGGCGTCTGTGGTTGCCACTCCCATCGCCTTCGGCACAGCACTCTACTATCGTCTGCTGGCCGGGTCACGTCAGCGCCATCTGCTGACCATGCTGCTCAACATGTTGCAGGGGATTCCACCGATTGTGTTTGGGCTGTGTGGCCTGATTCTGTTTGTGCATCTATTGCAGTGGGGGGTGTCGCTGCTGACCGGTGCGGTGGTCCTGGCGGCGGTGATTCTGCCGCTGCTGGTGCTCAACACCATTGCTGCATTGGAACGGATTTCGTTTGAACAGACCGAGGCGGCGCAGGCGCTGGGGTTGAGTCACGCGGCGTTGATCTGGCGTGTCTGGCTGCCACAGGCGTGGCCCGGCATCGTCACCGGCCTGTTGCTGGCAATGGCGCGCGCGCTCAGTGAAACTGCGCCGATCCTTTTTACAGCCACGGTTTTTTCCGGCGTGGTCTGGCCCGATTCAATCTTTGCGCCGGTCACCACACTGCAAACACACATCTTCTATCTGGCTCAGGAGGGTAACAATGCCCAGGCGACTCAGGTTGCGTGGGGTAGTGCAGTGGTTTTGATTTTTATCGTCGCCGCGTTTGGTTTGCTGGCGCGCTGGCTTAGAGAATGGAGAGTAACAACATGATTGCCAACTTCAGCACGGTTGAACAGGGTGATACTGCGCCGCAACCCATCGCCCTGGCGATCGAGAATCTGTCGCTCACCCTCAGCGGCAATGCCATTCTGCGCGAGGTGAATATTGACCTGCCGCAATGCGGCATCACCAGCCTCATCGGTCCTTCTGGCGCGGGGAAGAGTTCGCTGCTGCGCTGCATCAACGGTCTACAGCAGGGGTGGCAGGGGCAGATTACGCTGGCGGGCCAGACGCTGCGTGGTTGGCCTGGTGGCTGGGACCAGCTGCGTCGGCACATCGGGTTGGTGGCGCAAAAACCCGCTGTTTTCCCGGTCAGCATTCGCGAGAACGTCATTTTTGGTCTGATTCGCCAACAGCGCCGCAGGGCCGATGCGGTGGTCGAACAGAGTCTGCAACAGGCGGCCTTGTGGGATGAGGTGAAAGGGCGCCTTGATGCCCCGGCCGCGACCCTCTCGCTGGGGCAGCAGCAGCGCCTCTGCATCGCCCGCGCCCTGGCGATAGCGCCCCAACTGCTGCTGCTCGATGAGCCTACGGCATCGCTCGATCCACGCTCCAAACAGCTGATCGAAGAGTCCATCATCACGCTGTCGCAGCAGATGCCAATCCTGTCGGTCACTCACGATCTTGAACAGAGTAAACGGTTCGCTGGCCAGGTGATCTTTATGTGCGAAGGTAAAGTAATTGAATGTGGTGAGGCGAAAGATTTTTTTCGCCGGCCGCAGCGGCTCGAGAGCAGAGAATTTTTACATTGGAGTGTCTGCGACTGTGATTGAAAAGTGGCGTTACTCTTTTTTGCCCATGAGCTATGCAGGGGTATGGGCTGATTTTTTTGTAAAACTGTGTAAAGGTATCTCTGCCCCTGCTTGTTGTCTGTCTGAGGTGATGTACCATGAATGGCGTACGGGACAAACATTCATAGCTTTAATTGCGACTTACAACTTTGGGGATAGATAATTCATGAATATTTTAGATGGAATTATTAAAGCCAACTCCGGTGAGCTGGCCCCGCTGCTGACCAGCAGAGGGTTTAGTATTGATCAGGCCAAGCAGTTTCTGCCGGCGGCGGCAGATCAGGTGATGAAGGCTGCTCCTCAGGAGCAGATTGCTGGTTTGCTGTCGGGCAGTGGTGCAACTGTTGTTGCCGGACTGATGCAGAAAATTGATATTGCCGCGCTTGCTGCCACTGTTGGCATCAGCCCGGAAATGGCTGCCAGTGGCTTAAATGCTGTGTTGCCAAAGCTTGTGCAGCTGCTTGGTAATGATGGTGGTGGTATCGCTGCGATGCTGGGTGGTAAGGATGAGATGCTGGGTGGTATTAAAAAGTTGTTTTCATAAATGTGAGTTAAAACGTTCAATTCAATCGTGATAGGGGAGAGTATCAAATGACAAAAAAAATAGATGAAATTGAAGGTATCGGTCCTAAGTACGCCGAGGCTTTGTCAACGGCAAGCGTTACCACGGTAGAGCAGTTGTTGAGTGCCGGTGGTAGTAAAAATGGACGCAAGGCGTTGGCAGAAAAGAGCGGTCTCAGTGAAACGCTGATATTGAAATGGGTGAATATGGCCGACCTGTTCCGTATCAAAGGTGTTGCCAGTCAGTTTGCTGAACTGTTGCATGCGGCGGGTGTGGACACTGTTAAGGAGTTGCGGACCCGTAATAGTGAGAACCTTGCGGCAAAGATGGCCGAGGTGAATGGTGAGATGAAATTAACCCGTGTCGTGCCCAGTGTTAAGGTTGTGGATGGCTGGATTGCATTGGCAAACGAGTTGCCGCCAGCAGTCACTCATTAACAGATAGTGTTATGTATTACCCTGTTTAATCAATGTGTGGTTTGATGTCTGTCCATTGCAGGGTTGTTAGCGAATCTGATCTATTGAAAGGGGGTGCATTTAGCACCCCTTTTTTTATTAGAGTTTCTCTGCACCATAAGTGACACGCAGCCCGGCGCGTCGAATCCGCAATACCTGCAATATAGCCCAGAAGCCGACGAAGAAACCTGCCAGTGACAAGGAGAGGTTGAGGGTGATTATGGTGGAGCTGCCGGCTGCCAATGTCTGCACGTAGAAGACAAAACCGAGCAGCCAGAAAAATAGCCCCATCCCTATTAACAGGGTGTAGTTGGAGCCGTCGATCTGGACATTTTTGTTTTGAGTCATATTTTTCAGCGCCAGGGCGTGCAGCACGTCATCACGCAGGTCGCCCGCCACCAGAATGTCATCGCCCTCTTTGACGATGCGCTGCAAGTCTGGATGCAGCACGGCCTTGCCCTCGCCAAGACGACACTCGACGGCGCTACCTTTATCGCTTTTGACTATTCCTGTGGCGATGCCACGACGTGTTTCCATGACCATATCGTTCTTAATCCTCTGGCTGTATGCGGTTGCTGCTGTCAAAAGACAGCGATGATACCGATTAATTCATAAAATAGTCTGTGCCGGTGGCTGGCAACGTCTCGGTCTACGTGATGTGAGACCCATCCTGGTGCTCTTCCAGCAGGGGCAGGTGGATGCAGAAGTTTGAACCTTTGCCCACTTCACTGCTGAGATCCACACTGCCGCCCAGCTTTTCCATGGCGCTCTTAACAAAGGCCAGCCCCAGTCCTGTGCCCTGGATGCCGGACTCGATGGCAGTGCGGCTGCGATAGAAACGCTCGAAGAGGCGCGGTATCTCCGCAGCGGCGATGCCTGCCCCCTGATCCTGAACGCAGCACGTCACAATACCACCACTGGTGTGCATGGTGAGTTCGATGTTGGTCCCTGTGGCGCTGTATTTGATGGCGTTGCTGAGCAGGTTGACCAGCACCCGTTGCAGCACGGTGGGGTCGGCCATGACCAGAATCAAGGTTTCCGGCAGTGCTTCTATAAGGGTTATCTGTTGCATACGCGCCTGATCCCAGACGGCATCGATGGCGTTGAGGGCGATGGTGGTGAACTCCACCGGGCGCAGCTCCAGGTGTAGCGCCCCTTCGATCTGGCTGAGGTTGAGGAACTCCTCGGCGAGGGTGAGTGTGGTGTGGGCATGCTCCTCGATACGCAGGATCAGCTCTTCCTGAGCAATTCTTGACCCAGGGGTGCGGGCGAGGTCGGCCAGGGCGAGCAGTGATACCAGCGGCGCGCGCAGGTCGTGGGAGAGGAAGCGCAGGGTATCGGCGCGACTCCGTTCGATATCGAGCAGGTGGGTGATGTCGGAGAGGTTGATCACCAGGCCGCTACGCTGCTGCTGGGCCAGAGAGAGTGGCGCGCAGCGTATCAGCAGGTCGCGGCCGGTGGCGCTACGGGTCTCGCTCTGGGTGGTCTCGCCGGTCTTGAGCGGCAGCGCCAGCAGCCGCTCCCAGCGCTCCGGCCGTTGATTGTCGAGGGTGTTGAGCAGTTCGATGGCGGAGTGGCCAATCAACGTCGGGGCCTCGCACTGAAGTCCAAAATAGGCGATGGCCTTGGGGTTGATAAGCACGATCTGGCCAAGGCTGTTGACCACTACCACGCCGTCGGCCATCTGCGACAGGCTGTCGTTGATGAAGCGGCGCATCGCCTGCATGCCTGCCACGGCCTCCTGCACTGCCTGTACCCGCGCTTCGAAACGTTCAACACTGCTGGCGGGCTCTTGTTTGCTGGCGGGTAGCCAGGGTTGTACCAGGCTTAGCAACAGATTTTCTTGTTCGATTGTGGGTGGGGCGGTGCTGCCGCTGTTGATGCCGAGCCGCCACTGCTGGCCGCTGCGTTCAAGCCGGATCCACCACTCTCCCATGTGGTTGCTGCGCCATTGCGGTGTCCCCAGTTGTGGCCCTGTTTTTTGGGGCGGCTGGCCCCAGATGGCGACGCTGCGGCCCTCTTGATCATGCAGCACCCAGCCGTTGAGCGGCAGTTGCTGTTGTACAAATTGCATGATTCGTTCCATGTCGTTGATGGGTGAGAGCTGCATCAGTGTTGGTTCATCGCGCAGCCGCTTCAGCTCCAGGGTCAGAAAGCGGCTGGTATATTCCAGCCGTTGCCAGCTCCAGAGTGGATAGGCCAGCAGTAGCGGTACCAGCACGGCGGCAGTGGGAAACCAGAGCTGGAAACGGCTGATCAGCAGGGCGCTGAGCGCGAGTGTGGCCAGTAGCAGAGTCCCGGCCATCAGCAGTGCGGCGCGTGGCGAGAGTCGCGGGAAGAGCAATACCGGCACCAGAATGATGAGTAGACTGATGGTGATGCGCAGCCACGGTTGTAATGGTTCTACTGCCAGGTGGTAACGCAGGGCGTCGAAGATGTTGGCGTTGATCTCTACCCCTGGCATGGGCTGGTTAAAGCCTGAGACCGGTGTTGGCAGCACATCGCCAAGACCGGTGGCGGTGGTGCCAACAAAGACAATCTTGTCGCGGAAGGTATCGGGCAGGTAGTGCCCCGTTAGTACCTGGGCGTAGGAGATGTGGGCATAGTGGCCGGGTGGCCCGGCAAAGGGGATCAGTACCTGAGCATCGCGCAGTAGCAGGTTATGAGAGGCCTCGTTCTGTTCTGGATTAGGGTTGTGGCGGCCAGGCAGTGTTTGCCACCGGCCCGGCTCCAGTAGCCGCAATGCCGCCACCGCCAGGTGTGGCCAGTGCGGCGTGCCCAGCCCTTCCAGCAGATAGACGCTGCGGGCGATGCCGTCGGCATCCAGCTCCATGTGAGCATGGCCGATGCTGGCGGCGGCGCTGACAAATCGAGGCAACGGCAGGGTCTCCAGCAGCTGACCGCCGAGCTGACGCTGTTCCACCAGCAGTGGCAGGATCACCCGGCCGTGGCGCTGCATGGCGGCGGCCAGGGCCAGATCGTTGCCGGGATCACTGTTGTCCGGCTCGGCAAAGATGAAGTCGAGCATGATGGTGTCGGCGCCGGCAGCAGTGAGCTGATCGATCAGTGCGGCATGCAGGTGGCGTGGCCAGGGCCAGCGCCCCAACGTTGAGAGGCTGTACTCATCGACGGCGACGATGACAACCTCTGCCGCTGCCGCGCGGGCCAGCAGACGGTGGTTAGCATCGTAAAGTGCCTTGTCGGCGCGCCAGAGCCAATCGCTGTAGCTGAGTGTCAGCGTAATGCCCAGCAGCAGCACGGCAAAACCGAGCTGCTGCGGTGTGGCAAAACTGGGCCAGCGGCGTTTCATCAATGGTCAGTGCTGTTCAGGGATTACTGGGTACTACCAGCACCCCCTCGGGTCCGTATGTGCCGCTCCTGCCATCATCATTGATGGCACGGACACGGTAGTGGTATCGGCCGGGGGCAAGCAGCTTGATGCTGAAACTATTCTCAGTGGTTTTGGTGTCGGTTGTGAGGGAGGTGAAATCCTCATAAAGACCAAGCTGGAATTGGTACTCGGCGGCCGCCTCAACGGCGGCCCAGCTAAAACTGGCATCGCGCTGTTTGAGGGTGGCGGTGACGGTGCCCGAGGCAGGGGGTGCAGCCGATATCGCAAACTGACGTGGTGGGCTGAACTCACTGGTAATGCCGACAGAGGTGCTCGCGACACGCCAGTAGTAGTGGCCGACAGGCAGATCTTCAAACGGTCGGTAGTGGCTGTTGACGATGCCGCCGATCTCTTGAAGATTGGTGGTGAACTGCGCATCTGTGGCCAGTTGCAGTTGGTAGCTATTGGCGCTGCTAACCGGTGACCAGGCGATCCAAGGTTTGGCCGAGGTGAGCGCCGCGCCATCTTCAGGCGTGGTCGGACGTGGTGCGGCGAGTGGTGCGAGGATGGTAAAGGGGTGGTGGGCATCAAACCCTTCGAGGCCATCCTTATTGATGGCGCGTAGCCGCAGGATGTAGTCGGCTGGTATCAGATCGCGCCAGGTGAGTTCGGTTGTCTCCAGCAGTTCGTCGCGCAACACAGTGGTGAACTGTTCATCACGGGCGAGTTGGGCGCGATAACGCACAGCGTTGGCTACTGCAGGCCAATCAAAACTGATGCTGGATTGGGAACCGCGTTTGGTCAAACTGGAGAGGTCCGGTGCAGCGGGTAGCGGCTGTGGTATGGCGGGCGGTTTGCCACTTTCGGCAATGGTGCCGTAGCCCAGTGGTACCTCGCGGGTGACACCGGAACCGGTGACGGCGATCTTGCCACCCAGCACTTCATTACGCATTAGCTGGCCGCCATCATCGCCACCGACACGAAACTCGGTGCCGCGCACGGCGGCCACCGCTGCTGGGGTGATGATGCGGTAGCGACTGTCTGGTTTTTGTGGCGCCACCCGATTTTCGACACGCCCTTTTTTAAGGCGTATCGAGGTATCAACCATGCCGCTGGCATCAAAGCTGCCGAGGTTATCCATCTCGATTTCACTGCTGGGCTGGAGAATCAGCAGCGAGCCATCGGCAAATTCAATGGTGGCGCTGCCATCGGCGCCGCTCTGTAATGCATCACCACTATTGATAGCGACGGGTGGAGTGACGGAATGTGATTTACCATTTTTGATCAGTGTGACATCGCCGTGGCTGGAAATAATATGAGCCGGTTTGGGTTGCTGTTTCAGCCATGCGATCGGGATGCTTAGTCGAGTGCCGGGCTGCATGGCCTGCGCATTGTTGACGTTGTTGAGCTTCTGCACCTCTGGCCATTGATTGGGGTTTTTGAGGTACTGTTGTGATAGCTGCCAGATGTTGTCACCGGGACGCACTGTATAAACCCAGTCGCTGCCGTGGCTGCTGTTTATGGTCATCAGCAAAATAAGCGACAGGAGTAACTGTCGCCTTGGAGCGACGCTTATGGAGTTGTTAGTGCGCATAACCATAATTCTTTCTCTGTGCTGGTTGGCCTGTGGAGTGAGGTTTAACTATAACTAGTTAAAGAGCTTCAAGGCGATAACCGTATTGGTAAATAGAGACGAGGCGCCAGCCATTGACGGCGCTCAATCCCAGTTTGCGGCGCACTTTACTGGCATGTACATCTACGGTACGGGTGGTGATGTCGGCGTTCAACCCCCAGACGTTTTCCAGCAGATGGCCGCGTGACAACAGGCGGTTGCGATTTTGGAACAGGAAGCGGGCAAACTCAAACTCCTTGTGGGTGAATTGAATTACCTCGTTGTCTTTGGTCACCGTATTACGTTCGCAATCAAAGATGTAGGGGCCGAACTGGAGCACGTTATCTTCACTGCTACTGGCCTGGCTACGACGTTGTAGTGCGGTGATACGCGCCAGCGTTTCGCCCTGGCGCGGTGGTTTGACCAGGTAATCATCGGCGCCGGCACTGAGGGCGGCGATGATGTCCTGTTCACTGTCACGACTGGTGATGAAGAGCACTGGCACCAACGTATCTTTGGCGCGAACGCTCTTTAACAGTTCGATACCGCTGATATCTGGCAGACCCCAATCCATGATGATCAGATCGAAACTCTCAAGATTCAGGGCGCGGATAAAACTCTCGCCATTGCTGTAGTGGTGCAGGTGGTGGCCAGTCACCGTTAGCCAGCTGATTAACAACTGTGCCTGTACTGGATCATCCTCAATGAGTGCGATGCGCATAGCTATTCTCCAAAACCTGCGGCGATTATACAGGATATGTTCGTTTACTCTTTTTGTGTATGGGATACGGTGATTGCCGTTTTCTGTCGAGGTGTAAAACAGTGTAAAATCCTTCGGATTCTGTTGAGAAACAGGGCGTAAATGAGTATCCTCACGCCATAAATGCTCGGCCACATGGCAGCGTTGTTGACATAACAATCTGCAAAACTTCCAAGAATCAAAAACTACAATCAAAGGAGCACTTAATGCTTTACGGAAAACGTACAATTGCCGGCGTAACGCTGGCCCTTTCTGCTGTTGCCGCTACCCAGGCGATGGCTGCCACCATAGATGACAGAACCTACTTCGTGCCATCACTCTCTTACATCAATGCCGACAGTGATCGTACTGCAGACAACGATTTTGGTCTGTTGTTGGGGTTGGGTAAGCAGGTCTCTGACATGTGGAATATTGAATTTAGCCTTGCTACAGACAATCTTGATTTTGAATCTACAGGCAATAAGTACAAACAGCGCGGTATGCAACTGGATGGACTTTATATGTTTGACCGCTCCATGAGTTTTTCACCTTATGGTGTGATTGGTGCTGGTCTGTTGCGTACTGAGATTGCCGGTGACAGCGACAACAACGCCATGGTTAATGCGGGTCTGGGTGTGATGCACAGCTTGACTGATTCAGGTATTAATCTGCGTGGCGATGTACGTTACCGCCTGGATGATGATGATCGTATGCCAGGTGTTAACCGTTTTGGTGACTGGATGGTCAATGTTGGTTTGATGGTGCCGTTTGGCAGCAAGAGCGCGCCGGTAGCCGCAGTTGTGGCTGCGCCAGTGGTTGCTCAGATGGCAGCACCGGCACCTGTAGCGGCCAAGGCGGCACCGGTTGATGGTGACAGCGATGCGGATGGTGTGAAGGATAGTGTTGATAGTTGCCCCAATACTCCAACGGGCGCCAAGGTTGATGCCAAGGGTTGTGAACTGGATGGTGACAACGACGGTGTGGTTGATAGCCGTGACAAATGCCCCGATACCAAGGCGGATGCCCGTGTTGATAGCAAAGGGTGTGAGTTGGCAGAGGTGATTGTGCTTAAGGGTGTCAACTTCGAAACAGGTTCGGCCAAGCTGACTGAGGGGTCTGAAGAGGTGTTGAATGATATGGCGGAAACTTTAGTGAAATACCCAACCATGGTGGTTGAGGTTTCAGGTCATACTGACAATACCGGTTCTGCCAAACTTAATAACCGTCTGTCACAGCAGCGTGCTGATTCAGTGGTTGCCTATCTGGTTGCCAAGGGTGTCAAGTCTGACAACCTGAAGGCCAAGGGTTACGGTTCTAACAAACCTGCCGCCGATAACGCTACCGCAGCGGGTCGTAGTGTCAATCGTCGTGTTGAACTGCATATCCTGCATCGTTAATCCATAATATTCCCGGCGCCAATGGCGCCGGGATTTTTTATATTCACACCGTTGTATCTATCTGTCGTGCTATGAAATTCTGCCTCTTAAGAATGAGGTTTCTATAATTGCAGACACAATGAACTCCCCTGATATTTAGCAGCCCCACTTCTATTCAAAGCCTTTTATTTACGCTCCTCTTCTCTATTCATCATCGTCGTAAAACAGTGTAAAAGCAGCGTTTATAATGTTGTATTGAGCTCCTCCATCGACGATAGTTGAGTTGTAAGCTGCACTTTAATTCAGTATTTATTTAAGCAGCATGGAGGATAACTATTATGGATATTGCAAATCGGCTCATTGATACCAATGGAGGATTGCTCACTTCATTGCTGATCTATAAAGAGTTTAATTTCGAGCAGGCGGTACGTTTTTTACCACAGGCGATGTCGGTGGTAGTGAAGCTGGTGACATATGAAGGGAGCGTGCAATTGCCATCATCGGATGGCGTTATTTCGCTTGCCAAGCTGATACAAAAAATAGATATCAATCTGCTGGCAGTAAATACCTCTATCGATCCAGTGATGGCTCATGCAGGTATCTCTGAATTGTTGCCAAAGATATTGGAGCTGCTTGGCAATTATCAACACGGTCCTGCAGCAGTGCGAGGTGATAAAACGGTGTGGTCTGATGTTAAAAATGGCAAAAATTTTTGTGATGATTGATAGTGATAACGCGGTTTAACTGTTTTTGGAACAGGAGCAGATGAGATGGCCAAGATAACAATTGCAAGCAATGGCACAGAGGTTTTGTTGGTCTCTGGTGCTTCCCGCGTGGCGCTGCTTTTGAATATCTGTGGCAGTCAGTCTGGTCGTCAGGCGTTGGCAGAGAAAAGTGGCGTAAGTACTGAGCTGCTGCTCAAGTGGATGAAGATGGCTGATAGGCGTGCGCTTGGTGCTGGTCGTTACGTTGAACTGCTGCGGATTTCTGATGTGGCGGCAATCAAGATCGCGCACTTACGTAATGCTGAATATGCGTTAACAAAAATGACGGTATCCAATACCGGTCAAAAATGAATAGATGGCATGCGATGGAGTTGCTCCAACTGCATCGCCGCCGTACTGGCGCTGTGCGGTTATCCTTGGCTGCTAAGGTCTGGCTCAGTCAGGCTCAAAAACTCACCCCCTTTATGAGTGATTGAGTCTGCTGTTACCGGGGCGGGAGGGCTGGCGTGAAGACGTCAGTCCATCCGTTTTTATTAATGATTGAACAACTATATTTTCAGGTCGGCGGCGGGCAAACTCTTGACCGTTATCTTGTTACCCCAAAGTTGTGACACTATTTTAGCCACTTGTGCAGGCGCGCCGCTGGTCCAGAATGATTCCTTACCTGCTGCATCAGCGTGCGGATTGAGCAGGTGGTGATGTTGAAGGCGTCGTTGCAGTTCACGGGCAACTGCGGGGCTGGGGTCGATGATGATGACATCTGTGCCGGCAATGGTCTGGATCAGATCGCGTAAAAATGGATAGTGAGTGCAGCCGAGCACCAAGGTATCGGCCCCCTTCTCCAGCAGTGGTGTGACATGGCGGCTGACCAGCGCCTGAGCAGCGCCGTTATTGATATTGCCGCTCTCCACCAGCTCTACCCAGCCGGGGCAGGGCTGTACGACAATCTTAATGCCGCTGCCGTGGCGTGCACTAAGGTTGGCAAAGCGTTCACCGCTGAGTGTGCCGCTGGTGGCAAGCACACCTACAACGTTGCTGCGGGTCTGTTGTGCGGCGGGTTTGATGGCTGGCTCCATGGCGATGATAGGGATAATGAAACGGGCGCGCAGTGTTTCAACAGCGGCGCTGGTGGCGGTATTGCAAGCAACCACCACCGCCTTGGCTTGCTGGTGGATGAAAAACTCGGTGATAGCAATGGCGCGGCTTGCGATAAACTCGCGGCTCTTCTCGCCATATGGCACGTGGGCTGAGTCGGCGACATAGAGTAGATCTTCATGCGGCAGCAGCTGACGAATTTCACGCAATACTGACAGGCCGCCAACGCCGGAGTCGAATACTGCTATGGGGTCTTCTGGGGACATATTCATATATCAAATATAGGGTGCACCGTGCGCACTCAGCCGTTGCCAATGATACAACAGCCGTATAATCCGCTCTTCACTGATTCCGGTTTTTGGCAAAATCCAGTAGGGTTGCATCACGCCGTCGTCATGACAGCATCTATTAATAAGGGATAGGAAATGGATCAAAGTAGAGTTTTTATTGGTGCTAACAGTGATGCTCAGGTGGGTTTGCGATTGCGTATGGGCAATCGTCACGGCCTTATTACCGGGGCGACGGGCACGGGTAAAACGGTGACGTTGCAGACCTTGATAGAGGGTTTTTCTCAGGCGGGAGTGCCGGTGTTTGCCACTGATATAAAGGGGGATCTCTCGGGGCTTGCCAAGCCAGGTGTCGTTAATGAGCGGATTCAGGCGCGCTTGGACACGATGGGGTTAACCCAGTATCAAAATCGTCCCTCCCCAGTGATTTTCTGGGATCTCTTTGGCCAGGTTGGTCACCCGGTACGCACTACCATCTCCGAGATGGGACCACTATTGTTGGCTAATCTGCTGGAGTTGAATGGTACCCAGGAGGCGGTGCTTTACGCTTGTTTTAAGATTGCCGATGATCAGGGGTTGCTGCTGCTGGATCTTAAAGATCTACGTGCCATGTTGGCGTGGCTGTCCGATAATGCCAAGGCGCTGCAAAAAGAGTATGGCAATCTCTCCAGCGCCAGCATCGCTGCGATTCAGCGTGGCCTGCTGGTGCTGGAACAGGAGGGGGCGGAGCAATTTTTTGCCGAACCGGCGTTGCAGTTGCAGGATCTGATGCAGGTTGATTTCTCCGGTAATGGTGTGGTGAGCATGTTAGATGCAACCTCGTTGATGCCGCGCCCGCGTCTCTACGCCACTTTTCTGTTGTGGTTGCTGTCGGAGTTGTTTGAGGAGCTGCCTGAAGTTGGCGATCCTGATCGTCCCAAGCTGGTGCTCTTTTTTGACGAGGCCCATCTGCTCTTTAAAAATGCGCCGACGGCGTTGGTCGACAAAATTGAGCAGGTGGTGCGGTTGATCCGTTCCAAGGGTGTCGGTATCTACTTCATCACTCAGACTCCATCGGATATTCCGGTCAACATCGCCGGGCAACTGGGTAATCGTGTGCAGCACGCCCTGCGTGCCTTTACTCCCAAAGATCAGAAGGCGGTGAAAACCGCAGCGCAAACGCTGCGCAGTAATCCGAAATTGGATGTTGAGGCGGTGATAAGCCAATTGGGTGTGGGCGAGGCGTTGGTCTCGGTGCTGGATGAGAAGGGACAACCAACCATGGTCGAGCGGGTGTTGATCGCGCCGCCACAGTCGCGCATCGGGCCATTGACGGCCGAGGAGCGGCAGCAGTTGATGAGTCGCTCGCCATTGGCGAGTAAATACAACACACTTGTTGATCGTGAATCGGCCTATGAGCGATTGCAGAAACGCAGTGATGAGCTGCTGGTGCAAACAGCCGCGGTGGAGCAGGCCGTCGCAGTGAAACAGACCGCGAGTAAATCAACTGCCAGAGCCCCTGAGTCGATGGTCAGCGCCCTGGCCAAGAGTGCGGCACGGGCGATGGGTAGCCAACTGGGACGACAGATCGTGCGTGGTCTGTTGGGATCGTTGTTGGGGGGAAGGCGTTAGTTCAATCACCCCTTTAATGAAAGAGGGAGGTAGCAAAAAGGGACGCCGAGGCGTCCCTTTTGGTTTTAATGCAGCGAAGCGTTACTTCACGGCACCTACCAGACTGCTGTTCACAGTGGCTGGCAGACGTGGCATATCGATCTTGGGGAATTCGCCGGTCAGGCTCTCAAGGAAGGCCACCAGATCGGCCACATCCTTATCGTTTAGCTCTTTGCCGAGCTGGCCCTTGGCCATGACACGCACCGCCTCGTCCAGGGTCTGCACTGCACCGTTGTGGAAGTATGGAGCGGTTACCGCGATGTTACGCAAGGTTGGGACGCGCCAGACGTTCTTGTCGCTCTCCTGCTTGGTGACATCGTAACGGCCCAGGTCTTCCAACAGCTTGTACTTGGCGTCGTAGCTGCTTTCCATCATTGGGAACTTCTGGTAAAAGCCCTGACCCACTGGCAGCAGCGGACCGGCGAAGATGGGACCGCTGTGGCAGCCGCTGCAACCGGTCTCTTCAAACAGTTTCATGCCACGCTGAGCGGGGGCGGAGAGGGCCTTTTTGTTGCCGGCCAGATACTTGTCGAAAGGGCTGTTGCGGGTGATCAGGGTGCGCTCGAAGGCAGCGATGGCCTTGGCCATGTTGTCGTAGCTCACTGCATCCTTGCCGTCGAAGGCCTTGTTGAACTGCTCAACATAACCGGGGATGGCGCTGAGGCGCTCAACGACGGCTTCGGGGCTGGGCATGCCCTTCTCAATCGGGTTTAGGGGTGGCCCCTTGGCCTGATCTTCCAAGGAGTCGGCGCGGCCGTCCCAGAACTGGACGCTAAGGAAGGCGGAGTTCCAGACGGTAGGGGCGCTACGGCCGCCGCGCTGGCCGTTGATGCCAACGGAGGTGGCGCGGTTGTCGGTGCCGCTAGACATGACGTTGTGACAGGAGTTGCATGAGACGGTGCCGTCGATGGAGAGACGCGGATCAAAATAGAGCTGCTTGCCCAGCTCCACCTTGGCGGCGGTGGTGGGGTTGTCTGCCGGGGTAGGCACGTTTTTGGGCAGCGCCTCGAAGGCACCTACACTGCTGGCGCCTACCAGC
Source organism: uncultured Chromatiaceae bacterium (assembly GCA_947085765.1). GTDB lineage: Bacteria > Pseudomonadota > Gammaproteobacteria > Tenderiales > Tenderiaceae > JAKFXL01. Next base: position 20,883 of record CAMTXZ010000183.1, read on the forward strand.
AACATGGCTGCTCCGGTGACCTGAATGGCATGTTTGAATCTAGTCATCATCGATCTTCTCCTAAGGACTCTTAAATGTTGTATTGCAGGGAGGGCAAGTAACCTTGCTGGCGACAATGGTATGTTTAGACCAAGACTAAGTCAATCGCGTATCACTATGTTTATTAATGATAGTTGTTGATGGTGATGATCGGGTTTAGCTATTTGTCTGATATTTCGCAAGCGCTTTATGGGCGAGGTGGTTGCTCTATTAAAGAGGTAAACGATTACAGGTATATGTCGATAGATAGCAGGGTCAGCCGCATGATGATAAATCGTATTATTGAATTACAATTAAAAATAATATCAATTTTACAAATTAGTAGATGGGCGGCTATGGTAGTTACGTATTCACAAACAACCTACCCTTAAACCACAAAAGGAGTTCGACATGAGCAAGAAACCCCAGTGTCCGATGACCACTGCCAATGGCGCCCCGGTTACCGAGGATCAGAACAGCATCAGCGCCGGTGAGCGTGGTTCGCTGACCTTTGACAACTTCCGTATGTTTGAGAAGTTGGCCCACTTCAACCGTGAGCGCATCCCTGAACGTGTGGTGCATGCCCGCGGTATGGGTGCCTACGGCACCTTTACCCTGACTAAAGATATGTCGGACCAGACCATCGCCAAATTCCTCCAGGGTGTGGGTAAGAAGACCGAGTTGTTCTTGCGTTTTTCCACTGTGGGTGGAGGTCAGGACTCCAGCGACTACGCCCGCGATCCGCGTGGTTTTGCGGTGAAGTTCTACACCGAGCAGGGCAACTGGGACATGGTTGGCAACAACACGCCGGTCTTTTTTCTGCGTGATCCGATCAAGTTTCCGGACTTTATCCATTCGCAGAAGAAAAACCCACAGACCAATCTGCCCGACCCGGCAGCGATGTTTGAATTCTGGGCCAACAGCCCGCAGTCGCTGCATCAGATGACCATCCTGATGTCGGATCGAGGTATCCCCGCGACACTACGCAACATGCATGGTTTCAGCTCGCATACGCTGAGCTTTTGGAATGCCAAGGGTGAGCGCAGCTGGGTCAAGTGGCACTTCAAGACCAATCAGGGGGTCAAGACATTGACCAACGAAGAGGCGGCCAAGATGTCCCCTGCGGGCGCACAGCAGGATCTGGTGGAGTCGATCGACAAGGGTGATTTCCCGAGCTGGGCAGTGAAGGTGCAGATCATGGACGAGGCGCAGGCGCGCACTTATAAGATCAATCCTTTCGACCTGACCAAGATCTGGCCCCATAGTGACTTCCCGCTGATCGAGGTCGGGCAGATGGAGTTGAATCGCAACGTCACCAACTACTTTGCCGAGACCGAGCAGGCCGCCTTCAGCCCCGGCAATCTGGTGCCCGGCATCGGCGCCTCGCCGGACAAGATGTTGCAGGCGCGGTTGATGGCCTACCCCGATGCACATCGTTACCGCATCGGCGCCAACGCCAACCAGCTGCCGGTCAACTCACCGCGCTGCCCGTTCCACCACTATCAGCGTGATGGGGCGATGGCCGGCATGCCGGCTGCGTTTGGCAATGATAACAACCAAGGCGGTGGGGTGAACTTTTACCCTAACGATCAGCTGGCCGATGGCGCCCCGGCACCGCAGCCAGAGTTTACCGAGCCACCGATGGCTATTTTAGGTGAGGCGTGGGTGAAGGCTTATGATACTCAGGAGGAGGATAACTTTAGCCAGGCGGGAGATCTCTATCGCCTGATGTCGGAAGATCAGAAAAACCAGTTGGCGGGCAATATCGCCGGTGGCCTGGTTCACGCTACCAAAAGTGTGCAGGATCGGATGTTGGCGCAGTTTAATGCCGCTGATCCTGATTATGCCAAGCGTGTGAGCATGGCCATAAGCAAAATGGCCTAACGAGTTTTGATCAGGCACTTCCAAGACTGATCGTCGATGCCTCGACCTGGCGTTGCTATCTGCACTCCCATGCAGGTGGCGCGGCAGGGGCGGGGTTTTTTATTTTCGAGTAAGCGTTACAGCTTTAAGGGGATGCAGGCAAGTGGTTTGGGTAGATCAATGCCGTGGCCCTGGGCAAAGTCGACGCCGATCTTGCGCAGCAGTGTTATGCAGGCCTTATCCTGGGCAAACTCAGCAATGGTCTTGATGCCGCCGACATGGGCAATATTAGCGATCGCTCTGACGATGGCTTGGTCCATGGCATCCTGCTCCATATTTTTGACAAAGCTGCCATCGATCTTGATGAAGTCCACCGGGATTCGTTTCAGATAGGAGAAGGAACTCATGCCGCTGCCAAAATCATCCAGGGCAAAGCGACAGCCCAGCGCCTTGATTTTGTGGACGAAGTTGAGGGCATTGCGGAAATCGGTGATGGCGGCTGTTTCAGTAATCTCAAAACAGATTGTATGCGGCGGTAGCTGATAGTGCAGCAGTTGTTTGTGGATGTAATCGAGTAACCATTCGTCACTTAACGAAGTGCCCGAGAGGTTGATAAACGCGATCTTGCTATCGTCATCTGGATTGTTGCTTCCCTGTTCACAAGCCAGTTGCCGGAAGGCGGTATTGATCACCCAGCGATCGACGGTTGTCATCATATTGTAACGTTCCGCCGCCGGGATGAAGGCGTAGGGGAGGATGATGTCGCCCTTCTCATCTACCATGCGGATCAGGAATTCGCGATAGTTGACCGGCTCAGCGTCGTTCAACGCCACTATGGCGTGTTCATAGAGAACAAAACGATCCTCCTGCACCGCCTGAGCGATGCGCGAGGCCCACTGCATTTCGCTGTGGCGGCGGTTGAGTTCGGCATCATCGGCGCGGTAGAGATGGACGCGGTTGCGGCCGAGATCCTTGGCGGCATAACAGGCCATGTCGGCGCCGCTCATTACCTCCTCAACGCTGCGACTGGTCTGGTTGATGACGGTTGCGCCGATGCTGACACCGATAGCAAAGCTGTACTCTTTCCAAGAGAAACGAAAGTTCTGAATCGCTTCGCGGATAGTCTCAGCAATCTCCAGGGCGCGATCCAGCGTACAGTTCTCCAGCAATACACCAAACTCATCACCGCCGAGGCGCGCCAGGGTATCGCGGTTACGCACCTGGCGCAGCAGATCAATGGTCAGGCAGCGCAGTAGTTCATCACCGGCCAGGTGGCCACAGGTATCGTTGATGATTTTGAACTGGTCAAGGTCAAGGTATAACAGCACATGAGTGCTGGCCTGTGCCTGTGCATTTTGTAATGCCCGTTGTAATCGTCGTTCGAATTCGACGCGGTTGACCAGCCCGGTGAGCGCATCGTGGTAGGCCATGTGATGGATGGTGGCTTCGGCCTGGCGCAGTGTCTGGCGTTGTTGTGCCTCACGCAGTTCACGTTTGATTGCGGGTACCAGCCGCGTCAGATTGCCCTTCATGATGTAGTCGTTGGCGCCATGCCTCATGGTTTCGACCGCGATCTCCTCGCCGATGGTGCCGGAGACGATGATGATGGGAATATCGTTATCGGCCTTACGTACCAGCGTTAGCCCCTCGATGGTGTCGATACCGGGCACGTTGTGGTCACTGATGACAATATCCCAATGACCGTCCGCCAGTGCAGTGCATAGCGCATCAAGACGATCGACACGGTGTACGGTGGCATCCAAGCCACCTTTATGCAGCTCACGTTGCAGTAGTAGAGCGTCGTCTGCGGAATCTTCTATCAGTAGCAGACGCAGCGGTGATCGCTGCACTGCATTATCGACCACGAGAAACCTCGTTTAATACTAGCCAGTAGAGACCAAGATGGTGTGCTGCATCGAGGAATTGGGCAAAGTCGACAGGTTTGCGTACATAGCTGTTGGCCCCGAGTGAATAGCTGGTGACAATATCCTGCTCTTCGTTGGACGAGGTCAGCACCACTACTGGCAGATGCTGGGTTAGTGGATTGGTGCGGATCTGTTTCAGCACCTCCAGGCCATCGATCTTTGGTAACTTAAGATCAAGCAGTACCACTTGCGGCAGCTGGGTGGTATCACGTCCCGTAAATGGACCCTCACCAAAAAGATAGTCCAGCGCCTCCTGGCCATCACGAGCAACAACAATTTCGTTGGCGATGTTGTTTTTTTTCAGTGCCCTGACGGTAAGTGCCTCGTCGTCAGGATTGTCTTCGATTAATAATATTGTAGTTGATTTCGCCATGCTAGACCCCCGTCGTGTTATAGCCTGTTGTAGTGTTAAATTATGGAATTATCTGTTTACATTGCCTGTCTCGTATCTGAAGAAGGAAGAGTAAAGTAGAAAGTGGCGCCAGCATCAATACTGGCATCAACCCAGATGCTGCAACCATGTTTTCTAATGACTCGCTGTACTGTTGCCAGTCCGATACCTGTGCCTTCGAACTGTTCGATGGAGTGGAGTCGTTGAAAGGCGGTAAAAAGTTTGGCTGAATATTTCATGTCAAAGCCAACGCCATTGTCACGAATAAAAAAGCACGCTTTATTATCTTTGATGAGCGTGCCGAGTTCAATAGTGGCATCTGGCCGTTGACGCGTGAACTTCCAGGCGTTACCGAGCAGGTTACTAAGTAAAATCTCCAGCAGTGTTGGATCGCCACGGACCCAGAGATTGGGGGTGATGGAGATGTTGATCGTACGCACCGGATCACTCTGGCGCAGCTCTTTGATGACGGTCTCTGCCACCAAGCTTAGGTTTGTCTCCTTTAATTGCAGTTCGCTGCGAGTAACACGTGAGAGCTGTAACAGATCGTCAATCAGATGCCCCATTTTCTGTGCGCCATTACGGACACGATTAAGATAGTCGCGACAAGTCTGATCGAGTGCCTGACTGCAATCTTCCAGCAGCGCCATGCTGAAACCATCAATGGCGCGCAGTGGGGCACGCAAGTCGTGTGAAACCGAGTAGCTAAAGGCCTCCAGTTCGCTGTTGATAGAGGCAAGTTGAGCGGTACGACTGGCAACGGCCTCTTCCAGCGAATCATTGTGAGACTGAAGTTCTGCCTCAGCGAGGAGTCGGCGTTCTACCTGACGTAATAAGGCAGCTGATTTTTTCTGATATCTGATTAGGGCACAGGTCAGTGCAGTTAATAGGGATGCCACGACTGTATACATTATGCCGATTTGCCATGAGAGATAGCGGTGTCGTACCTGAACGCCAATGAAATCTTTGATAAGTTCTAGTCGTGCCTCGCCGCGGTAGCCGTAGTTGATAATGGCTGTGGAGGCTATTGGGTCACTAGTGCTGGCAGGACGCTCGAATTTATTGAACTGGTAGCCGTTGGCAGCGGTGAGTTGCATTTTTCTGATGTCAATGTTATTGCTCCCCCAGTCGTCGATCAACTTGTCGACGTGTTGGTAGTTTCCTGTCTGCAAGTCATTACGTATCAAAGATGCCAGTAGCTGAAGTTCACGTTCGGAGGAGCGCTGCTTGATTTGGAACTCCTGTTGCCATTGATAACGTACAAACAGTACGGCTGACAAGAGCAGTAACAGCAGAATAATCGTCAGCAGCAGCCAGGGGAGTGTAGATCTCAGACGCCACATTTTTCAGTGATCAGCCTCGATCTTGTGCACGATGGTGCGCAGCTGCTCGTAATCACTCTCTTTTACCGGAATCAGGCTGGTTAATTCTTTGTGCATTGCGGTCATGATCTCTTTACCATTTGGCTGTTTGCTGAGTTGTAACAGTGCCTTCCGCAGTTTATCAATCGTACTCACAGGCATGGTGGCGCTGGTAACGAATAGGTGATCAGGGGTTGCTGGTGTCTGTGCTAGAACCCGCAGCCCCCTGGGTTCAAACTCAAGAAAGACTTCACGCTTGACGGCGCCGGCATCAAAGTCCCCGGCGAGAACAGCGATGGCGACGTTGTAATGTGAGCCGAGAAATTTGTATGCCGACAAGGCGCTGACGGGGATGCCTGCCTCTGTCAGCATGTAGCGCGGCACAATGTGGCTCATGGTTGATTCTTGGTCGCCAAAGGCAAAGCGTTTGTTCTGAAGCTGTTTGATGTTTTGTATTGGACTATCTTTGCGCGTGATGATGACGCCATACAGGTTTGGACTATTGTTGACCTCAAAACGGGCCAGTAGTGGTTTGCTGCCATATTTATCCACCATTTTTATATAGAGAGCAGGCCCCATAAAGGCGATGTCGACCTGATCTCTGCCGACGGCGTCGATGTGTTCATCATAGTTGCGACCAATACGTACAACCACGGGCTGTTCTAACATGCGACTGAGATACTCCGCCAATGGTGTAAAACGTTGTTTAAGTTCAGCCTCAGGCAGGTAGGGGTGGATTGCCAATATCAGCGGTTCGGTTGCCGCTACAACAGGTTGGGTTGCTGTGGAAAACAGCAGCACCAGCGCCGCCAGCAATATATGTAATCGTTGATTCATTTTACAGCCACTCTATGTGTGAATGAGCCTGCTGATATTGGCGCTATCTCGGTGCAGTCTCGTGGTGTTGTGTCCATGCCACCCGATGTCAATATTCATTTCAATATTAACGCTTTACTAAAGTGGTTTTTGAGCCGCAGTCAAACAGCTAAATGATACTAACGGATTCGCCCATTCACGCAGTTTGCTCTTCTATTAAAATCCAAGCAAGAGTTCGTCTGATTTATATATTGGTGTTGTTGTTCCTAGGTTTTATTGGCATGACATCGGACGCTGTGGTGAATACTTTAGTGCTTGGAGAGATTGTTTTTCTGTGAGATGACCCATACTTATAAGGGTTGACAGTATTGAGTGAAGCAGAGTGGTGGCGCGAATAAAACAGGTGTAATCATAATCGGTTATCTATACCTCTACCTTTCTAATAATAATCCCCCGGATTTTACTGTGGGCCGTCTGTTTCACTGTACTGTTTATCTGGTTGGATCTGCGTAACAGTCAGAATTCTGAAGAATAGATGCGTGACACTCTCAACGCATCGTTGATGTTGTTTGGAGTAATGTGATGATCTTCCACGAGGCTGGCTTATCGATATTTCTGGCGGTAATTTTTTATTGGTGCCGTGATCTCTGGTTCGGAGGTGGCGGATAAGGGGGTGCGTGCAACTGCCGACACTGTCGCTGTTCATGAAAACAACTCTGGTGGTCTTGGTTGTATCCCTTCTCCTGCGTTTACCAAGCTTGGTTTTTTATCAGCATAAAAAAACATCATTATCACGACAAACACATAATTTTGTACTAAGGTTTTTTTATGGATGAGTGATTAATGTTTTTTGCTGTTCATTATTGAAAGGGGTTCGATATGTTGAGTAACAAGCGTGGTTTTACATCCCTTCTTCTCACCTTTCAGACCTTTTTTTTATTGCTGTTTGTCGCCTCGGTTCAGGCAGAGACCCTTTATGGTGTTGTCTCTCAGGAGCCGAATGCCGGTCATTTAGTCTCCATCAACACTGCTACGGGTGCTGCAACACTGATTGGTGATACCGGTCTCAGTGGCCCTTCCGGTCTAACCTATAACAGCATCACCGGTGACTTGTTGGCTATCAATGCCTTTGGCGGCGGTAAGGTCCATCGTGTTGATACCGTAACTGGTGTAGCAACAGTGTTAAGCGCGGCTAGCAGTGTGGCGATCCCCGGTTCGCTTGCTTATCGTGCTGCGGACAATATGCTCTATACCAACCAACCCGCCGTCAGCACCAACGTCATCTATCGTCTTAATGCCTCGACTGGTGCGATGGTGGATTTCATCGGTGTGGTGAATAAGGGGCCGATGGGCGGTATGGCAGTACGGCCATCGGATGGTGTGGTATTTGGTGCGGGCAGTTGTGGACCGGGAGCGGGTGATTGTCTTTTCACTATCTCAACCATTGCTGGGCCACCGCCACGCGAGACCAATGTTGGCACCACAGGACGCATGATCACCGCCTTGAGTTTTCATCCCACCAGTGGTGTGTTGTATGGCAGTGATGGTGGCAATCTGGTCGCCATCAATCCCGCGACGGCGGCCGTGACTACCATCGGCCCCTTTGGTGCGGGGGTCGGTTTTGTAGCGGGGCTCAGCTTTGGGCCTGATACGGGTGATTCAGTGGATGTCTGGATCAAGGATTGCGCCGCTGACACGGGCAATGTGCCATCACATCCCGCCCCCTGTCCGCAGTACTACACCAGCCCGGATATCTGGATCGACAACAATAACGACATGGTGATGGATGCACCCGTGGTGGGAGCTGACAACATCCTCCATGCCGCCGTGCGCAATCGTGGTGCCAATACCGCCACCAATGTCACGGCCAGTTTTTACTATCGTGACAATACCACCGGGCTGATCTTCCCCGATGGCGCCACGTTGATTGGTACCGACACAGTGACGGTAGCGGGGGGCAGCGGTGCCATTGCCTCCATCACCTGGCCCAATCTGCCGGCACCCCCTGCAACGGGTGGCCACTGGTGTATCGGTGTGGTGCTCAATCACACCAGTGATCCCGCTATCACTCCGGCAGTAGCGCCCTATGCGGACAACAACGTTGGTATTGCCAACATCTGGTTTATCGCTGGTCGTGCCGGTCAGGCGGTTGCGCTCGACTTTAATGTTGGCACTGGCGGTAAATCGGGTTTTGGTTTGGCGCCGTGGCCACGTGAGTTTCGACTTGAGGTGATCAGTGAATTGCCAGAGGGGTGGAGCTGGACCCTGGCAGGTGTTGAGGCGGATCAACCCTTCACACTCAATCTCGGTGAAGAGCGCGCGGTAAAACTCAATATCGATGTGGCTGCCGATGCGGCGCCACACACGGGTGGTTCCATCAAGGTACGGCAGGTGGATATTGCCACTGGCACGGTGCTGGGTGGTGTGCAGTACGATCTATATGAAGATAGTAAACCACCACAGGCGGTGGCCACTGCGCACGCCTCGCTGCTGGATGGCAAGGCGCTGTTGAGTTGGACGCCGGTGCTGCTGGAGGCCGAAACCAATCTGCCGGAACGGGTCGCCTACTATGAGGTGCTGCGTAACGGTGAGCCGTTGGCCAAGGTGCTGCGTGATGAAGATCCGGAAAAGTCGGGTATGCAGTGGACCGATCCGGATCCACTCACCAAGACTACCCACTACGCAGTGCGTGTGGTCGACGAGGGTGGCAACGTCTCGGCGGTATCTCCTGAAATGACCATTGAGATTGCCGTGGTCGATGTGCCAGAGCCACTAGAACCACCACTCTTCAACTGGCTCACATGGTTGCTGTTGTTGCTGCTCTTGTTGGCCTTGGCACTACTGGCAGTGGCGATGCGCAGACCCAGACCGTAGGTTCAGCATGAAACCGCAGCGGGCTTAACCGCTGCGGTTAAAACAATAATATAAAGGGAGCGATGTAGCATGAACCCTCTATTCAAAGTATTTACCAAACCTTTTTCACCCAGAAATAAAAGTGCGTCACGCTGGCAGCGACTCTGTTGTGTTCTGTTGCTGGGGTTGGTGTTTAGTGCCGCTGGTCGGGCCGATACGGGCGATGTGATTGATGACTTTCTGGCGGGCGTTACAAACTCTCCCGGCGTTGAATATCAGAGTTAGGAGAGGTGATGAGTCAGACAAACATCACTTCTCACCCATGGTAAGGAAGCTTTGATTGATTTAAGGAGAGAGTTTTATGCCAGTCCCCATCATCCAACGTCTCAGCCCCACCTCCGGTTGGCCCGGTGGTAGTGCGGCTGATGGTTCAGCGATTAACGGCACGCTGGTGATTATTCATGGCCGCCATTTTCACCCCACGGCGGATATGCATCTTAACCAGGTAACCTTCACCGCCTCGGCGGGCGGCACGGTGCCGGCGCCGGTGGTGTGGGCCTCGGTCAACGAGATCGACTATCAGCCCAATGGCATCGTTGCCAGTGATGCCGCAGTGCCGGGTGGGCTTGATGGACCGCGTGGTGTGGCGGTGAACAGCAGCAGTGGTGATCTCTACATTGCCGATACCGAGCAGGATCGCATCGTGCGCAGAACGGCGGCCGGCAGCTTTAGTAGTTGGGGTGGCACGGGGGCGGGTAATGGCCAGTTCAATCGTCCCACCGGCATTGCTGTTGATCAGAGTGGCAATGTCTATGTCGCCGACACCATGAATCACCGCATCCAGAAGTTCAGCGCCGCTGGTGGATTCATCACGGCGTGGGGTTCACACGGCAGTGGCACTGGCCAGTTCGATATGCCGGTGGATATTGATGTGGCGCTGATCGGCGGCTCGAGCTTTGTCTACGTCGCCGACAGCAACAACCATCGTGTTGCTCGCAGTAATGATGTGGGGGGTATGCCAACCCAACTGCTGGCCCCTGCCGATTGCGGCCGCATTCTCGGTGTCTGTGCGCCACGTGGTTACGGTTTTGTCTACGCCACCGATCCTTCCAACAGACGCATCTACCGCTGGGCCTGGCATGGTCCCTTTAACGGTTATTTCGGTGACCCCGGTCCGCAGAATCTGGCGGTGGTGGAGGTCGGTTACCCGCTGGGCATCGAGCAGGATTTTGATGGCTATATCTACATCACCGACAACGCTGGGCGGGTGGTACGCAAGTTTGATCCCTTCGATCCAACCTTTCGTGAAATCGCCAAATTTGGTCTGACCATTCCCAGTGTGCCGGGGCCAACACCACCGCAGGAGTTTGTCGATCCGGTGGATGTGACGGTGACTGATCTCAAGGCAGTCTATGTAGTGGACCGGCAGCGCAAACAGGTGGTGCGTTACACCCCCACCGATTCGCAGGAGCTGTGGGTGCATGTACCGGCCGGTGCCACGACCGGTAGTGTGCGGGTGCGCACTGATGAAGGAGAAGGCAGTGCCGGGTTTGTGGTGTTGCAACGGGCGCAGGTTGAGGTGGCCGATGCCTATCTCACCCAGGGGTTGTCGCAGTATCCATTGGTGGCGGGCAAAAAAACCATGATCCGTTATCAGATGCGCACCGTCGGCGAGGCCGTTATGGAGAGCTTCTCCTGGGGGTCGCCGGTGCATGACAGCGCGCTCTGTCGTGTCTACAAGGATGGTACCGAAGTGCATCAGGTGCAGGGCGAGGTGGAGTACATCACCATGAGTGGTGGTTTCATGGGTTCAGCAATCGCCTTTGAGATCCGTTTTGAGATCCCCCACTGGATAATCAACGATCAGGCCAGCTACCGCTTTCGTGTCACACTGCAACGCAGCGGTACACCAGCCTTTAACGATACCCGCGACTTCCCCAGCGCTGCCGGCGTTACTTTTCATAATCGCATGAGCTATCGCATCATCGCTTCGCCCGTCACACACCTGCGCCATGATGGTGGCCGGGTTGGTAGTAGCTCCATGACACCGGCGCTCTTTTATCTCGGCAGCAATGTTGGCCACATGGTCGACTGGATGGATTGGTCGCAGCTCTACAGTGGCTTTGTGCACTACAACCGTCTCTATCCGCTACGTCACAGCGTTGCCAACATTGTGGAGTGGGGTATTTGGGTCAACGGCACCATGCACAACGGCATCAATAGCGATGACGAGGTGCGTGACATGCTGGCGGTGCTGGAGTACACCCGTCGCGATATCAATGAAGGCAGCGGCGATAACTACGACTTCATGCTCGGCATTGTTGATCGTAACGAGATTGCGGCATCTCAGGATTGGGTAGGTATCACCAGCGACTCCTACCGCTCGGCACTCATCTCCGTTGGTGATAATTTTGCCGGTGATCCGGCCTACGATGTCGGTGCCATCATTGCCCATGAGCTGCTGCATCAGCACGGCATCCATCATCAAAATACCCGCGAACGGGCGCAGACAGACAACGAGGCGTGGAACTCGGTCAGTGGTAACTTTATCTATGATCCAGTGACACTCACCTATGTCTCCACCACCGGCTTTCGTACCTATGACTGGAACGACGAAACCGCCTTTGCCGAAGGGCGCCACGATGGTATTGATGGCAGTTATGACCGGCTCTACGACGCGCTGGCCAATCCCCATCCAGTGAGTGTGCGGGTGCGCGAACGGGTGCTCAAAGAGGCAGAACGCCCCGTGGATACGCTAAAAAATTTCACCCTGATTGGTCACTACAGTCGTGCCGATGGTTTTGTGCGTATCGCCTCGTGGATCGGGCGTGGTGATACGCCGGTCACACCCGAGGTGAGTGATGGCGAAGGTGCGTTGATATTTATTGATAGCAGTGGCCATGAACTGTTGCGCTGGCGGTTGCGCTTCTCATTTGGCCTGCGCGGCGTAAATCGTAATGGTCATGCAGTGACCCGTGATGAAAGTAGCGCCACGGTGAGTGTCACCACCCCCTATCCGGCAACCACTGCACGAGTGGTGCTGGAGGTGGATAAGCAGACGGTGTGGCAAGCCGAGGTGCCGAGCGCCGGGCCAACGGTGCAGCTGATCACACCGACAGGCGGCGAGCAGATTGCACCGACGGATATGGTGGTTGTTGAGTGGCAGGCGAGCCACCCACAAGGTCTGGAGCTGGAGTATCGCGTCTCATATTCAACTGATGGCGGCAAAACTTTCCGCCCCATTGCAGTGGCGGTTAAAGGGACACGTTACGAGTGGCAGCTAGGGCTTGGTGCCAGCGATGGCCGCATCCGGTTGCGGGTGGTTGCCAGTGATGGTTTCAATCAAGCGGAATCTATCTCCGATGATATTTTGGTGGGCGACGTGGCGCGCCGTATTGCCATCCTGCAACCACGTCGTGGTCAGGTGATCCCCGAAGGCAGGGCGTTGCGCCTCACTGCGCTGGCCAATGATCTGGAGCTGGGGGCGTTGCCACTCACGCTTGCCAACAGCCGTTGGCTGCTCGATGGCGAAGTGGTGTTGGGCAGCGGTAATGAGATCGAAATAAAAGAGATCGAACTCACCACGCCACGCGGCACCGTTACCACACCGTTGCCTGTTGGTGCCCATCTACTGAGTGTCGAATTGACACTAGCTGCGGGCAAGATCTTGCGCGATGAGATCCCCATCGAGATCGCCGCCGATAGCGATCGCGACGGTGTGCCCGATGATGTCGAGATTGCCCAGGGTACCGATCCTAACGATCCGGGCAATCGTTCCACCACTGCGCCAATCTACCCCTTTGGGCAGTGGCGCTTCCGCCGCTGTCGCAATCACACACTGTTCCAGATCGCCCATCTGCTGGCAGGCACGGTTGCCATCGAACTTGGTTTCATTGATGAGGCAGGCGCACCATTGGCAAACCATACATTGCAACTGGTGCGCGGTGCTACACGGACAACCGTCATGACAGGAGGCGATGGCATCGTGCGTATCGAGATGGGTTCGCTGCAAAGTGTATTGATAAAAGTGGCCGCCAATGACAATCGCAACAGCGCCTTTGGCAGCTGTTATCTGCGCATTGCCAAGGGCTCACCACTCACTGAAACCATCATTCAGGCGCACGCCTGGATCAGTCGTCAACGTGGCTGCTGGTGGTTGGGGCGTGAATCACAAGGTACCGTCATGATCAACGCAGGTAATCCTTTGTCGATTCGTGGTGTAAAAACATGGCAGGGCTCGTCACCAAAAATGGTTTCACCCAAGTTGAGTTATCGCCTGCTGGGGCGGTTGCAGATGGCAACAAAGCGCGTCAGCAGAAAAATGGTGGATCAATAAATAGATAACCGCACCGCAATACAGCTTGCTGCCTTCTATGAATTAGGCAGCACCGCCGATCTGCGCAGTGACGTAGGTGATACATGGCGAGATGCCTACGGCATCGGGATCAGAATGGTGACAGCTTCGGGCGTCGTATTGCCGGTGTGATTTTGGGTATGGGCATGATGGCCTGGCGCAGCAGCTAGTTATTGGCTACCTCTGGGAGCTTTAAGAGAGAGGTGTGACGTTTATGTTATGGCTGGCGTTCAGGATTCTGTTTCAGGGTGAGGCACGAAGTGCATCGTTCGCGTCACTCGATTGATGCGCCTCCTTCGTCGGCACATTCTATCTTGCTTTAGGCGAAGGCCCATGGCGTAGCTCGAAGACTCCTGGAATACAGCAGGCATTATCCAATGCCTATTTAAAATCTCAGGGGCTTTATGCGTTACGTGATGGATGGATCAAGCTTCACCATTCTAACTGAAGCGCCCTGTGCGGACTCGCATGCAGGGTGTTGTGGGCGCTGGGGGTTAGATACCCTCGGCTACCCGATTAGTGCTTTTTGTACTCACCTGTCCTAACTCTTCTCTCTATCTCGCGCCTTATTGCGCTAGTTGCATAATCCTTGTTTCCGCCAGTTATAGATGCAACAACACTATGACCACAATTTTCACAAATGAAGTCAGTTTTATTGACGTCCGAATAAAGATTGCGGCAAGAGCTATCATCGTAAACTAGCGTTGCATCACAACGAGGACAAAAGCACCATACATTGGAAATTTGATTTCCCACCCAACTCCATCGCCATTTGGCACCATAAACGAAGTCTTCAATATATGATTTAAATTCCGGTTCTTCCGATTCACCCTTTAGAGATAGGTAAATATTAATCAAGCCCACGAATGCCAGGATGAAGATTAACAGCCAAGCCCAACCTGGAAGGGAATATGAAGCAACCAGAGCTCCCCAACACCAAACTACTCTAGACCAAAGCCATGATAAAAAGCTAACGACATATCCCCTCAGCACAGGAACTGCTAAGAGAATTATCCCTGCAATTACTGAAGCAATAGCTCCGTTTCTAATCGATTTAAATGAATTCTCGCTCATAGTTCCTCTAGAGCACTAACGCCCAAAATCACCGGCAGTCAAAAGTGGCGTTTGTTTTGTGTAAAATGGAGCGGTAGCGACTGAACACAAAACAAACGACACTTTTGACTGTCCGTGTGAATTTTGCTTGTGTACGCCCAGCATGGGCATGAACTAATGAGGTGAAAGTCCTCTGTAGGAAGATCACCATCTCTAGCGACTATGTCGTTATTAGATGCCAACTACTAGCGAATGGCAATGGCCAATCCGTGAGGAAAGGTCAGAAGGAAGC
>CAMTXZ010000184.1:0-31155 GCA_947085765.1 uncultured Chromatiaceae bacterium
ACACCGGGGCCGAGGCCCCGACCACCCAGTACGTAATCGGAGAGATCATTGGTTTTAAAATAAAAATAGACGCCTATGGCGATCATAAAAAGCATATAGATGCTAAATGAGATGATGACGGGCAGTTCCATACTAAACTTTCCTTTTATTCAGCGAATTAGTTTCCAAATTACGGTAACGATGGTGACGTTACGAAACGTTCAATTCGGTGTGGTGCAGCATAAATCTAATGCAACTACGTGATACAAGAGGGATAAGTCCGAACAAGGATAAAGCCATTCTCACAAAAGTCCACGCCTAAAAGGCCGTTTAAAGCGCTGAGTTCAAGCCAACAGAGTCAAATGGATAGTCAATTTTGTAACTCATCAGCCATGCTGGCAACAAGGCACGAGGAGGCAGCCTGAATGGATTGGCTGACTGAATCAGCTTACGTTGGCTATACTGGGCTTGTGCGGCGCGCGGATAGCAACCGTACATCACAGGTTCCATAAAAAAACACATCATGGATTTTTAAGGTATCTGCAGCGGGGTAGGGATGTGGCTGTGAATATCTAATAACTAAGGAGAGCAATGATGATATTCCATAAACCTTTGGTAAGCTGGCCGCTGACAAGCGCCCTTCTTCTCGTCTCAGGCAGCGTCTGCGCATCCGGTTTTGCACTGATAGAGCAGAGTGGCAGCGGCCTGGGCAATGCCTTTGCCGGTGGTGCGGCCGGTGCTGAAGATGCATCAACCATTTTTTTCAATCCCGCCGGGATGGCGCGCTTGAATGACAAGCAGGTGGTAGTGGCAGGCAGCATAATCAAACCAACGATACACTTCACAGACAGCGGTGCATCAACAGCGGCAACGCTGCAAACGGCTGGCGGAGAAGGCGGCGATGCAGGCAGCTGGGCGCTAGTGCCTAACGCCTATTTTGCGCTGGAGCTTAATCCACAGACACGGGTAGGTGTTGGTATCAACGCCCCCTTTGGCCTACAGACTGAATATAACGCCGAC
Organism: uncultured Chromatiaceae bacterium; assembly: GCA_947085765.1. Lineage (GTDB taxonomy): Bacteria > Pseudomonadota > Gammaproteobacteria > Tenderiales > Tenderiaceae > JAKFXL01. The sequence goes on from CAMTXZ010000184.1 coordinate 1,000, forward strand.
TGGAAGGGGCGCTTTCAAGCGATCAAATCCAAAATTCAAACCGTCAATCTAAACCCCTCTCTCTCATACGATGTCAATCAGATGCTCTCACTGGGCGCCGGACTAAATTATCAATACATCACCGGTGACTTAACCAGCGCCGTCAACTACAGCGCCGCTGCGTTTTCCGCGGGCGGGTCTGGACTATTGACTACTATTGGCGGACCCAATCAGGAAGGTGTAAGCACCATCACTGGTGACGATTCCGCCTGGGGTTATAACGTGGGTGCATTGATCAATATTGATTCACAAACCCGTGTGGGTCTGGCCTATCGCTCCAAGATTAAATACACCCTAAGCGGCACCGTCTCATTTGACAATGTGCCCTCTGCGCTAGCATCAAGCCCAACGCTTGCCAACGGTGACGTAACGCTGCCCATCGACATGCCCGACACCTTTTCGATCAGTGGTTTTCACCAGTTCAATGATCAGTGGGATTTCATGGCAGATGCCACCTGGACCGGCTGGGGGGTATTTAAACAGCTGAAAATTGACCGCAGCAATGGCGCCAACGTACAAACTGTAGATGAAAACTGGAAAAACACTTGGCGCTTTTCAACCGGCGCAAATTACCACTACAACCAGACGTGGCTGGCACGCGCCGGTGTAGCGCTTGACCAAGCCCCCGTTCCCGACTCACACCGCACGGCCCGCATCCCTGACAATGACCGCATTTGGCTCGCCTTAGGTGGCCAGTACAAACCCTCCGCAAACGATGCACTCGACTTCGGTTATGCCCATCTGTTTGTAAAGGATTCAACCATTGCTGACATGCAGGCAGCAAGTGGCAGGGGTGATCTGGTGGGGAATTATGAAAACAGCGTCGACATCCTGAGTGTTCAGTACACCCGCTCGTTTTAATCTCTGCCGTTGGGTATCAGTGGGTGCAGCACATCTCAGCACCCACTGAAAACACACTCTGATTAGTCAGTCCTATTGCTGCGCTGCAGCAATACCATCAACCCTCGGAAACATCACCCGCACCCGTAGACCGGTGCGGGTTTTTTCATCAACATAGGCAAGTATTATCTGCGCGGCAATACGCTCGGCAATGGTTTTGACAATGGCAAGACCAAGCCCCGAACCCACCGCATCACTGCCCAATATGCGATAGAAGGGATCAAATACCCGGCCCCGCTCCTGTTCAGGAATACCACCGCCACTATCATCAATCTGCAAGACCACACGACCATCGATGGTCAATACACAGAGGCCAATATGGCCACCCTGCGGCGTATAACGAATGGCATTATCGACAAGATTTTTGACCAACGTTTTCAGATCCAGCGCTGGTGCGCAGACGTTGGCATCCGCCTCTCCAACAACACCGACGTCGATACTCTTGGCCTCCGCCAATGCCAGCAGCTCCTCCAGTACCTGACGAAAGATCTGCTGCAACGAGACGGTTTCAGTCTGTTGCTGAGACAACTCCTGCACCCGTGCCAGGGTGAGCAGCTGATCCAGCAAACCCCTGGTCCGTTGAATACCCGTGCATAACGTAGCCAACCGCTCGCGAGCCACGGCCGAGTTTTTTGCGTAACGAGTGGATTAAAAATTCAACCGCATTGCTCTCCACCTCCTCCCCCCAACCGTAGATACGATCCTCCAGTTCGCTGCGCGAAAGGATCGCGCCGGGCCGAATCATTAACGCTTGCAACAGCGCAAACTCGCGCCCGGAGAGACGGGTTGTCACACCACTGGCGCTGACTTCATGAGTGGTTGGATCCAGTGCAATCAAACCATTTGTTAGCAGCGGTGCAGCAGTGCCGCCCTGGCGACGAATAACCGCCCGCATGCGCGCCAGCAGCTCTGCCATATCAAAGGGTTTCAACAGATAATCATCCGCGCCACCATCAAGGCCACGCAGCCGCTCCTCCAGCGCATCACGTGCAGTGATGATCAACACGGGCACCCGGTTTGCCTTGGCGCGAATCACCTGCAACAGCGCCAAGCCATCCATCCTGGGCAACCCTAAATCCAGCAGCACCACGTCGTACCCCTGACTCTCAAGCGTAACCAGCGCCATCTGCCCATCCTGCACCCAGTCAACCGCATAGCTCTCATCCTTGAGCGCCTGCTCAACGGCGGCGCCGATCATCTGATCATCTTCAACTAACAACACCCGCACTGGCCTGCCCCTGTAGTTTTTCCCCACCCGATGGTAGAACGACAAGGCCACCACCGTACATATTTAAACCGCCTCTCTACACAACATTGAAGCTTGGTGAACATCCTGGCACTACCGCCACCCAGCGTGACGTTCATTATCGGCTCACCATAAAAATCAATATGCCAGAGGTACCACATCACTATCACCGCCAAGACTTAGAAGAGAGATAGCGACTCTCCACCGACCTGGAGTCCAGCCCCCCAAACGTGCCCTTGCACCTTCCGTACACGGTATGTTTTCGCCCTAAAGGGGCGTGACGCTTCTGTCACACTCCCGTGATAAAGCCGTGACAAATCCTACGCACACTGGCGTGACCTCGAACAGAGGGGGCAGCGGTCCGCACAAACGTCACAAGGAGAGTACATCATGCACACAACTACACGCTCTTGGCGCACGGGAGTGGGAGTGGCACTCGTTATCGGTTCATTCAGTACTAACGTCCATGCCGCACCCACCACCACAAACATCGCATTAAACAAGGCCACCACGATTTCATCCTCATACAGCGCCAGCACCCGGGGTGACAAGGCCGTGGATGGCAACACTGGAACTTTCTGGCGCACCAAGGCACGCAGCACTCTGTTTTCTGAGTGGATACAACTTGATCTGGGCAGCGCAACAAACCTCAGCCGCATCGTACTGAAATGGGACTCAGCTTATGCAACCCGTTATAACGTTGAGGTCTCGCAAGATACAACCTCATGGAAAACGGTTTTTGCGACCAGCTCAGAGGATGGCGGCACCGATACCATCGACTTTGCCGCCGCCAACGCCCGCTATGTACGTATGACCTCGTTTGCCTGGAACAACAGCCAGCGCATTCGTCTGAATGAACTCGAAGTGTACGCAGACGATGGCGTTGCGCCGCCACCGCCGGTGTCAGGCGCGTGGTCCGTGGTGCCAAGCCCCAATGCCCCTGGCTCCTCCCTGTTGCGCAGCGTCGCAGCGGTGGATGCCAACACTGTCTGGGCCGTAGGCCAGGGCGCAGGCACGGACTTTCTCGACCGCACCCTGATCCAGCGCTGGAATGGCAACGCCTGGACCACCATAGACAGTCCAAACCCTTCGTTTAATGGCGATGTTTTATATGGCGTATCGGCGGTATCAGCCACGGATGCCTGGGCCGTCGGCTATTCAAACAGTCGTAACGAAAATTTCGCACGGGCGATAACCCTGCGCTGGGATGGCAGCTTTTGGCATGAAGCACCCGCGCCGGACGTGCCCGGCCTGCCGGAAAGGCTGTTAGCGGTAAGCACCCTATCGCCAACGGCCGCCTGGGCGGTAGGCTCCACCGTTGCCGCCTTGCCACGGCCCACACTTCACATACCGCTGACCAGTTTCTGGAATGGCAGTAACTGGTCTGTTGTGCCAAATCCCGCTGTTTTCAACACCGCATTTGGACGTTTGATTGCTGTGACCGCCATCGACGCCAACAATGTCTGGGCGGTGGGGGATATTTTTGATGGGTCCAGCACAAAGCCCTTGGTCATGCGCTGGAACGGCACTGCCTGGAGTGTGGTGACACTGCCAAACTCGGTCGCTACCGCCACCCTTCAAGCCATCGGTGCCAGCGGGGTGAATGACATCTGGGTAGTGGGCAACCTCGGCACTGGCAACCTGACGATGCGTTACAACGGCAGCTCATGGAGTGTTGTCACCAGCCCCAACGATCTCAGCCGTAACGATCTGACCAATACCCTGCGATCCGTGGTGGCCATCAACCCCAACGACGCCTGGGCTGTTGGCACAGCAACCGCCACACGCCTGAACTCCGCCGGGTCGCCAGTATCAACAGAGTTCACCACCATCATGCACTGGGATGGCAAGGCTTGGTCCATGGTGCCAAGCCCGGACCCCAGCATCCACCACAACTTTTTGTATGGCGTGGCGCGGGTGAACAGTAACGATCTGTGGGCAGTGGGCAATACCGCCGACTCCAACAACATTGGCCGCACGATGATACAACGCTATACGTCACCGTAAAGGCGGCTGAGGCCACGATTGAGCAGGGCACTTAAGCCTGATTGAAACGGCCTCAAACAGAAAGCCCCTTGTCTCATGACCGGGGGCTTTTTTATTGCTGCGCTGTTTAACCGATTAGCTGGCGGACTGCTGTCTGCCCTCCCCCAAGCGCAACAGACTCGGCAACAGAATCAAGGTAAAGAGCGTACTCACCGCCATGCCACCGACAATCACCGCCCCCAGACCACGGTAGAGTTCGGTACCGGCACCAGGGATAAGTACCAGTGGCAACATGCCAAAGATGGTGGTGAGCGTACTCATCAGGATTGGCCGCAGCCGTCGCCGGATCGCCTGCTGCACGGCATCACGACGTGCCACACCTTCGCGCTCAGCGCTACGGGTCAGGTCCACCAGCAGGATGGCGTTGTTGACCATCAAACCCAGCAGGATGACAAAACCGATCATCGTCAGCAGGTCCATTGGCTGTTTGAGGCCAACCAGATTCAACACCCAGAGCGCCAGCACCCCACCCACCGTTGCCAGCGGGATCGTCAGCAGCACCAGCAGGCTGTCCTTGAAGGAGCGGAACAGGGCGCTGATGAGCAGGTAAAGAATGACAATGGCGAGCAGGAAGGTACTGCCCATGTTTTTGAGCATGTCACGCAGCTTGTCGGCTGAACCGGCGTAACTGAGGGAGCCATCCTCCGGCAATGCGGCTTCAATGGCAGGCGCAACCTTGGCCTTGATGAGGTCCAGCCCCTCCTCCACCGACATGCCCTCCGGCAACCGCACCTGCAATGTCACGGTGCGACGGCGATCAATACGGCGCAGCTGATCCGGTCCGGCGGTGCGCTCCACGCTCACCAGTGAACCGAGCGGCTGAATGCCACCTTCGGGTGTCATCAACGGGATAGAGGCCAGCTCTTCCGGCGTCTCCCAGCTTTGGCTACGCAGGATCACATCCAGGCGTTTGTCGCCATCGAAGTAGTCCGCCACATAGAGACCACTGCCGAGGGCGCGGGTGATGCCACCCATGTCGCCACGGTTCCAACCCACCTCGGCAAGACGACGCTCGTCGGGCACCAGACGCAGCTCCGGCTCGGCCAGATCCAGTCCCGGGAAGGGGCGCGGCATGGAGTCAAACGCCTCACGCACCGCCATAAAACCCGCACCACCGGCCTGCAGCAACCCCTCGAGGTCGCGCCCCTGAATGTTGATATCGATGGAGCGGCCACCACCCAACCCACCAAACAGCGACGCCTTGAAGGCAAAGCCGATGGTATCCGGGAAGCTGGCGATCAGCTGATTGATCACCGGCACCAGCTCACCGATGCGGGTGGCGTCAGCGGTCTGCGCCCCCATGAACATGCCGTTATTGAAGGCCACAAAGAAGTAGTGTTTCACCTGCGGCTGCTTCTCGCCGCTGAGATGGGGGGCCATCGCCGCCGCCACCTGCTGCCCCATCTCCTTTTCCATGTAACCGATGTTGGCACCCGGCGGTGGATTGATGAAACTGAAGATCAGGTTACGATTCCCTTCCGGCAGGTAGTCTGCCTTGGGCACCAAGAAGAAGACCAACAGCAACGGCAACGTCAGCAATCCAACAATCCAGAACTTACGACCCGTCGGGCCGGTAAGCCGCATGATGCGGGCAGTGATGCCATCCCACCACTGCTCATGGGGGTCGGCAAGTTTGGTCTGTTTGAGCCAACTCATGGCGGCGGTGGGCAGCACCACCACCGCCACCAACAGTGAGAGGCAGACCGCCACCGAGATAGTCAGCGCCAGATCGGCAAACAGCTGCCCCGCCTCGTCAGCCAGAAACAGCACCGGCAGAAAGATGGCGACGGTAGTGATGGTAGAGGCGAGGATCGCCCCCCACACCTGTGTTGCACCATGTTCGGCGGCGGCCTCATTACTCTCGCCTGCCTCACGCAGCCGAACGATATTCTCCAGCACCACAATGGCCGCATCCAGCACCATGCCGACGGCAAAGGCAAGCCCAGCCAGGGAGATGACGTTGAGCGTACGCCCCGCCATATCCATCACCATAAAGCTGCCCACCACACAGATGGGGATCGCCAGCGCCACAATCAACGTCGCGCGCAACCGGCGGAAGAACCACCACAGCACCCCCACCGCCAGCAAGATGCCGATCAGCAGATTCTCCACCACCATGGAGATGGAGTTGTTGATGTAGTCGGTCTCGTCATAGACCTGGGTGATGGTGAGGTTGGCCCGTTTGAGCGGCCCCTCCTGCAACTCAGCCACCGCCTCTTTCAGCCCCGCCATCACCTCCAGCACGTTGACGCCGGTCTCGCGATGGGCGTTGATCGCCATGGCGGGCTGGCCGTTCTGGATTACAAAACTGGCGCGATCCTCCATCTGCACCGCTACCGTGGCGACATCACGCAGATAGACTGGCCGCCCCTCACGCCAGTCGATGATCAGATCGGCCAAATCGTCGGCCTTGTAGGCACCCGCATAACGGACGGTATAGCGGCGTTTGCCAACATCGGCAAAACCGGCAGAGCTATCCTTGGCACCCACCAGCTTTACCACCTCTGGCAGTTCCACACCGAGACTGGCGGCCTTATAAGGATCGAAGGTGATACGCAGCTCGTTCTGCCGACCACCGCGCACCTCGGACATCGCCACACCGGGCACCCGTTCGAAACGGCTCTGCACCACCTCTTCGAGGTAATCCTGATAGGAGGCGATATCGCGGTCATTACCCGCCTCCGCGTCCGCCTTGATGATGAACCAGGCGATGGGGCGGCTATCACCACCCACCGTGCTGATCACCGGCTCGTTGGCATCGGTGGGATAACGGGCGACACGATTGAGGCGGCTCATCACCTCCAGCAGCGCGCGGCGCAGATCGGTGCCAACAGCAAAGGTGAGTGTCACTTTGCCCTGGCCACGGCTCGCCTCCGCCAGAATCTGGGTCGACCCTGGCAGACCGCGTAGCGCATCCTCCTGCGGCTCCACAATCTCCGCCTCCACCTCCTCCGGCGCCGCCGCACGCCAGATGGTAGAGATGGTGATCTTGGGTTCCTCCACCTCCGGTGTCAGCTGGATCGGCAACCGCTCCATGCTGATAAAACCAAACAGCACAACAAGCAGTACCGCGACGGCCACCGCCACCGGGTTGCCGAGCGAGAGACGTGTCAGATTCACTGTGCCGCTCCGCCCTTGCCTTCACCCTTAACATCAACCGCCTGGCCGGGACGCAACCGCTCGTTGCCACGAACCACCACCCGATCACCGGCCTGCAATGGGCCACGCACTTCAATGTGGTCACCCACGGCCATGCCCGTCTCCACCGCCACTGGCTGCGCCAGATTGTCATCATCCACTTTAAAGAGTGAGGCGCCGCCGCGCCACAGGATCAGCGCATCACGCGAGATGCTCAGCACCTCACGCGGTGTGGCCGAGGGCAACGCCACACGCAACGGCTGCCCCACCGCCCACGCCCCCTCGACCAGATCAATGCGTAACATCAACAGCCGCGAACGGCTATCCGCCACTGGCACCACGGCGCGGATCCGCCCCACGCCGTTGCCGTTGTCCGATTGCAGCACCAGCCGCTGCCCGGCCGCCAGATGGGAACGCAGATTCAATGGCGCCGTCGCCTCAACCTCCAGATCACGGCTAGCCACCAACCGCACCACCTCATCACCTGCACCAACCCACTCACCGGTCCGTTTGAAGCGGGTCGTCACTACACCGGCAAAGGGGGCCTTAATCGCCGTACGCGCCAACCGTTCACGCGCCAGATTCAGCCGCGCGGCGGCCGCGGCCAGGGTGCTGGTGGCGATGTCATAATCGGCGCTGATCTTCTCCAGCTGCGCCAGCGCCGCATTGTTCTGCTGCGCCAACTGATCCAGGCGCTGCATCTCACGTTTAAGGAAGGTCAGATTGGACTGTTCGCGCGCCACCGCCGCCTCGGCCTCGGCCACATCCACCTTGGGCAGCACATCGTCGATGCGCGCCACAGTCTCGCCCACAGCCACCGCTGCGCCCTCTTCCGCCACCTTGAGCAGACGCCCGGCCACCTCGGCAGCGAGCTGTGCCTCGTTACGACTGACTACGCTGCCGGTTACCCAGGTGACGGGGGACAACATCCGTAACTCCGCCCGCTCCACCACCACTGGCGAGGCACGCCCACCCTCGGCACTGCTGGCCGGCCCAGACAACAACATGGCTGCCACGACGGCAAAACAGGGCATTCCATTAAATCGTCTGCGCGTTAACAACAAGAGACAGCTCCTTCAATTATTGTTCTGTTACGATGGTTAAAAGGCGTTAGGAACCAGAGCCAAAAGTTTGGTCACGGAAAAATAACCTTTATACTCAATGGCATTGCCCCACAATTGCGCTCCAGAATAGCGCAGCCCTGCCACAAAAACATTACAATTGGCCTTTCTGCACCCCAACGGGCATTCAATCTGAGCTGGGGTAGAGGAAATTTCTAAACGAAATGTTAAACCAACCCTTGGGGCTGCTACTTGTTATCCGATATAGTCTTTAGGGTAGCTTTTCAGAAAACAGGCCTGCGGGAATCGCGCGATTCAAAATGAAATCAATAAAACTCAACATTCCACAGCACAATAACAACCCTGCCATCAGCATCAGCCCCAGCGTTGAGCAGATCAGGACGATACTTCAGAATATGCCACTGGCCAATCCTGAAAAGTGCTGCACGCTAATTCTCCAGGAGCTGTTCCGTTTCAATCGGGCGCCGTTTGCAGTCAAGGCGCGTATCGAGATCATGGCGCTACTGCTGCCAAAGATTGACGATATGATCAACAGTGTCCGCAGCAGCTATATCAATGATCCTTTGCCACTCAGCAATAAACGTCAACAGAGCGCACAACTGATCAACCGTCTGCTCACCGAGATGAGTTACGGTTATAAAACCATCGTTCATGAACTGCTTGAGGATAACAATAACAGCGCCGCCGGCCTAGCCCACCTGCCGCAGGCGATCTACTACGCCATGGGTTTTCTGGCGCGACTGCTGGTCGATACTTACGCGCTCTACACGCCCGAACCGCCACAGATCTGGCTCGAACTTAATCAACTCTACCTCTACGCCGAAAAGCACCAGCTGCATGACATCGAGTTAGACCCGATCAACGCCGCACAAGAACCCAAACCAGCCACCATCATCAACAGCTATCGTCGCATCATCCTGCTGGCCGTCGCCAACCCCTACCATCTGATGTTGGGCGAGACCGTCAAAATGTATAAAAATCTGGTCGACTGGGCACCCCAGTGCCGGATTCTTAATATTGGCAGCGGCCGCCTGCCGGAGGGCAAACTGTTTGTTGATCTAACCATGGATGCGCCGCCACTCTATGCCCCCAAGACCCCCAGCAAACTGCGCCCGGTCGAAGGGCGCCAGCTGGAGATCAAGGAGCTGCTTAGCCTGGTCAGTCAGGCGACACGCCGTCTGACCCTGGCCAAACAGAAGGATTCACTCAGCCACAACCTGGCCCGGCGCATGGAGCGCGACATGTACTTCCGCTGGGCCGAGGCGTGGGGACTACGGCGCGAACGTCTCAGCAATCGCAAACCGATAGAGACCTCTGCCCGAATGGTCTGTGGTCTCACCGCCACGCACCACTTTGTCAGCGGTGAAAAACCCTTCAAGCCCGAGGAGGATGAACTCCAGATCCGTGGTCGCAGCACCCACGCTGGCAGAGGCAGCTCACTCACGCTGGTGGAAGAGGAGCAGACCCCCTGGGCCTACGAAGATACCCAAAAACATGTGCTCACCTCACTGCATCAACCGCGTAAATCCCAGTTTAATGCCCAACAGGGGGCACACGAAAAAAACCTCTGGATCAAGGTGTACGCCAACTCCACCCAGGCCATTGACGAATTCATCACCAAAGAGACCAGCCTCTTTGAGTATCACGGCTGCGACATCATCAACTCAAATCAGAGCGGTTTTGGCATCACCTGCCCCAATACAGCCCAGCTGCCAGCCCGCGTCGGCGACCTGCTGGCCGCCCGCACCGCCACCAGCACTGCCTGGGCCATCGGTAGGGTTCAGTGGATGAAGATCAACGGTGATCAGGTCACACAGGGCATCAAGGTTATTGCTGATGATGCCCGTGCCATCGCCGTCAAGGCGGTGCAAGGGGTTGGGTGTGGCGGCGAATACTATCGCAGTCTGCTGATCCCCGACCTCGACCCAAAACTCCATCCCACCACCATGATCACACCAGCAGCGGTCTATGACATCGGCTCGGTCCTGAAGCTGGTGCTGGATGATGAGATTCTTCACGCCCGGTTATTACGGCAACTCACTGCCACCAGCTCGTTTTCACACTACCAGTTTGAGCTGGTGGCGCAGCCCATAACCGAAAAGACCCTAACCCACGACCAGGAGGATAAAATCTCCTCCAGACTCTTTCGCTGACACCGGAGATCGACCCCATGGCAGTTACCCAAGTCCCACGCATTAAAAATGATGATGTACTCTACCGCCTGCTACGCGACGGTAAGATTGCCGAGTTTAATCAGCAGCGTGGCCACACCGCCACGCTTGATCTGATCAATTGTGATTTTCGCGGCGTCGATCTACGTGGACTGGATGCCGCCGGGCTTAACCTGACCGGCTGTTACTTCCGCCAAACCGACCTGCGTGGCATCGACTTCAGCGACGCCAAGATGGAAGGGGCCAGCATCAACAGCGCCAAGATCTCCGGCACCTATTTCCCCAAAGAGTTAAGCGCCACCGAGATCGAGCTATCGCTGATACACGGCACCCGCATGCGCTACAGCAAATAGTCAGCGCCACATCACTTTTGATGTGACACTTATCAGAGCGGGATTGGCGCAAAACTTTTGCCCAATCCCGATCACCTTCGCCCCTGGAACAGAACCAATTGTGCTTGGTATCTCCCTGATTCCGTGGTAACTAATAAAGTCGTTTAACCAGTTGTATGCCAGCCGATAGCGATGCCGCAGTCACCCTCATCAGAGAGACCCACCCCCCCGCCAGCAGATGCTGCCGCGCAACGTGTTGTTAAAGTCCGGCGCGACTACAACACCTGGGTCGCCAACGAAACGCTGGAGGATTACGCGCTCCGTTTTACCCCCCGTTCGGTTCGTAAATGGTCAGAGCTGCGGATTTCCAATACGGCATTCTCCGGCGCTTCATTTCTGGTGATGGAGGCGATCGGCGGCACCATTGCCATCAATTACGGCTTCATCAATGCGTTTTGGGCAATTCTCGCGGTCGGCCTGATAATCTTTATCACCGGCCTGCCCATCAGCTATTACGCGGCAAAGTACGGTGTGGATATGGATCTGCTGACACGCGGAGCGGGTTTTGGTTACATCGGTTCCACCATCACCTCGTTTGTCTATGCCTCATACACGTTTATCCTCTTGGCGCTGGAGGCCGCTATCATGGCCTATGCACTGGAGCTCTATTTTCATATTCCGCTCTATCTCGCCTACCTGATCAGCGCCCTGGTGGTGATACCGCTGGTGACACACGGCATCACTCTGATCAGCCGCATCCAGACGATGACACAACCACTCTGGTTAATATTAATGGCATTGCCGCTAATAGCGGTGCTGCACAAAGAGCCGCACTTATTATCCGACCTGCTCAATTACGCGGGCAAGGACGGCAGTAGTCAATTCAATGTATATCTGTTCGGGGCAGCCACGGCGGTGGGGATAGCGCTGATTACACAAATCGGCGAGCAGGTGGATTATCTGCGTTTCATGCCGGAGAAGACCCGCGAGAACCGCATTCGCTGGTACGTTGGGGTGATAGTGGCGGGGCCTGGCTGGGTGGTGATGGGCATCCTGAAGATGTTGGCGGGGGCGATGCTGGCCTATCTACTCATACGCAACGGTTTGGCTGGGAGTGATGCCAGCAACCCGACCCAAATGTATCTATTGGGTTATAGCTACGTCTTTGATGACAAAGAGTGGGTGATGGCAGCCACCTTACTGTTTGTCTGCATATCGCAGATCAAAATCAACATGACCAATGCCTATGCCGGCTCGCTGGCGTGGTCCAATTTTTTCGCCCGACTGACACACAGCCACCCGGGTCGTGTGGTGTGGATGATATTTAACATCGTGATTGCGATCATACTGATGGAGCTCGGTATCCTCCAGGCCCTGGAACAAGTGCTGGGACTCTACGCCAATATCGCCATCTCCTGGATCGCCGTCGTCTTCGCCGATCTTGTCATTAACAAACCACTCAAGCTCAGCCCGCCGGGCATTGAATTCAAAAGAGCCTATCTCTATGACATCAATCCTGTTGGAGTTGGCGCAATGGCACTGGCCTCGCTCCTCTCCATCTGCGCATTTTTCGGTCTCTTCGGCGAGCATGTCCAGTCATTTTCAGCATTTATCGCACTGGCAACGGCACTTATCACCTCGCCATTGATCGCTTGGTATACAGGCGGAAAGTACTATATTGCCCGCCAACCTGAACCCCTTCATACAGCTACAAAAGAGTTGCGTTGTTCTATTTGCGAAAGAGTGTATGAACAGGAAGATATGGCTCACTGCAGTGCCTATCAGGGACTAATCTGTTCGCTCTGTTGTACGCTAGATGCGCGCTGCAATGATCTGTGCAAGCCGGCGGAGGCTCGTGTTGGTGTGCAGGCGTCACAACTAATGAAAAAGTTGTTGCCGAAAACATTATGGCGGCCACTCGAAACTGGCCTGGGACACTACTTGCTAATGATGATGACCATCATGGCACTGCTTGCCGCCGTACTAGGATTGATCTACTACCAGCAGATCATACTGATCGAGAACTCCGCTTATGCGATAGCGCAAACACAATTGCTGTTCCTCAAGATCTTTGCCGCGCTGGTATTCCTCAGCGGCATTGTCGCTTGGTGGCTGATTCTATCCAGCCAAAGCCGCAAAGTGGCGCAAGAGGAGTCCAACCGTCAGACCAGCCTGCTGATGCAGGAGATCGAATCCCATCGCCGCACCGATGAGCAGTTGCAAAAGGCCAAGCAGCAGGCCGACCAGGCCAACCAGGCCAAGAGCCGCTACATCACCACCATCAGCCATGAACTACGCACCCCGCTAAACAGCATTCTGGGTTACGCCCAGATTCTGGATGCCGACACATCAATCCCGGCCCATCGCCGTCAGGCGGTTAGCATCATCCGCCGTAGCGGCGACCACCTGCTGTCGTTGATCGAAAGCACACTCGACATCGCCCGCATCGAAGGGGGGCGCGTCAAGCTCGAGGCCAAACCCCTGCACTTCACCGACTTCCTCAAACAGATCGTGCGCATGTTTGAACTTCAGGCACTCAACAAAGGGATCGACTTCCACTACGACCCCGCCGACAAACTGCCGTTGGCCGTACGTGCCGACAAACGCCGTCTGGGGCAGATCCTCATCAACATCCTCGGCAACGCCGTCAAGTTCACCCAACGCGGCCAGGTGACATTCCAGGTGCGGCACGTGCGTGAAATGGCGATCTTCGAAATCAAAGACTCCGGCCCCGGCATCTCGCCAGAGGAGCTGGAACAGATCTTCGAACCGTTTGCCCGTGGCAGCCACAGCGGCGGCGGCACCGGCCTGGGGCTGACCGTCAGCAACATGCTCACCAACCTGATGGGTGGCGAGCTATCGGTACACAGCGCACTGGGGGCAGGCAGCACCTTTCAGATACGGCTGTTCCTGCCCGAGGTGCGCAACTTCAAAGCCACCCCGGCAGAGACAACGCAACGCATCGGCTATGTGGGCAAACGCCGCAGCGTTTTGATTGTGGACAACGAAGCCGTCGATCGAGAACTGCTCGCCAGCGTGCTGGAGCCGCTGGAGTTCCAGGTACAACAAGCCGCCTCCGGCACCGAGGCACTGGCAATGCTGCACAACTTCACACCCGACCTGATCCTGATGGATCTTGCCATGCCCGGCATCGACGGCTGGGAGACCATCCGCCGCATCCGCCAGCAACAACTCACCACCGCACAGATCGCCATCGTCTCCGCCAACGCCTTCGACAAAGGGTTGGAAAACGACGCCGGCATCACACCCGACAACTTCATCGTCAAACCGGTGCAGGTGGAGGAGTTTCTCGACTGGCTCGGCACGTGTCTCAATATTGAATGGATAAAGCAGGAATCAGAGACGCCGCAAAATCCAGTCATCGCAGAAGATTACACCGAGATGCACTACCCACCCGAAGCGCTACTGCGCGACCTCGATGAGTTAATCTCCTTAGGCTACGTGCGCGGCATACTAAAGAAGTGTGACGAGATCGAAGCCGCCGACCAACGTCACAACCACTTTGTCAGCGCCATACGCAAACTCACCAGCCAGTTTCAGATGGAAGGGTTAGCACAACTAGTAAAAGAGGGATTGATCCGTGCCAGAACACCATCCTGACAAAACCACTGCCGGCACTATCAACACAATCGGCACCGTTCTGATAGTGGACGACATTCCAGAAAATCTATCGCTGCTGCACGACGCACTCGATGAAGCAGGTTACAAAGTACTGGTCGCCACCAACGGCGAAAGCGCCATCCAACGCGCACGCCAAGGCGCACCCCACGTCATCCTGCTCGACGCCATGATGCCCGGCATGGACGGCTTTGAAGTCTGCCGCCGCCTCAAGGCCGACTACACCACCCAACAGATCCCCATCATCTTCATGACCGGACTCACAGAATCACAACACGTCGTCGCTGCCTTTGATGCCGGCGGCACCGACTACGTCACCAAACCGATCAAACCAGCCGAAGTACTCGCCCGCATCCAAGCACACCTGCAACGCGCCCGCGCCACATCACAAGCACGCACCGCACTCGACGCCTTTGGCCAAGCCACCGTCGCCATCAACCTGCACGACAAAATACTCACCTGGCAAACGCCGTTAGCACGACAGATATTACGCGAGTTTTTTGATGCGCCTGACGGAGTAGCACCCGCGCAACTGCTGGAGTGGCTGCACAACACCATCGACACACGGGCAGCGGGCAACACACCCACACCACTGCAAAAAATGCACAACGACAAACGGCTCATCGTTACCCTCTCCGCCCACACCGACGAAGGCGAATGGCTACTCATGCTGCGCGAAGAGTCCGATGCCGCGCAGATCGAAACACTCATCAGCGCCTTCAAACTCACGCAACGCGAAGCAGAGGTGCTCTACTGGGTAGCCAAAGGAAAAACCAGCCGCGACATCGGCGACATCCTCGGCAGCAGCCCGCGCACCGTCAACAAACACCTGGAACACATCTTTACCAAACTCGGCGTAGAGACACGCACCGCCGCAGTGGCGATGGCCATGGAGAAATTCAGGACAGGACTTAGCGTCTAAGGCCCTCTAATAAACCAAAACATGAAAGATAAGCAGCCAATAGCAGACTATAGGATGTGCTGAGGCACGAAGCGCATCGTTCGCGTACTCGACAGATGCGCCTCCTACGTCGGCACATCCTATTTTACGGACACATCTTATGGTCTTATTTCACGGACGCATCTTATAGCCTTGGTTTTTATAGCAAGTATGGACGGATATATTGTCAGGCTTTATGATGGCTGTTCAGATAATTTTATCGGCAGAAGCACAATGCGGGGATAAACATGAACACTCGTGCAGATAAAGCGCAGGACAGTAACAGCCAACGGGGTCTGAATTCCGTTTATCAAAAGAAAACTGGCACTGACACAGGGTTTCATATCGAAGACAACCGACAGGAAGCCACTGCACAGAGAGTGCTGCAAGCGATGGTGGATGGCAGTCCTCAGGTGGAACAGATCCGACAATTTCAAGCAATGGCCGATCATTATTCTGCACAACTACCTGCCGAGAAAAAAGAGAACCGCACTGGTTTACCCAACAATTTAAAGGCTGGAATAGAAAACCTGTCAGGTCACTCGATGGATGATGTAAAAGTGCATTTCAATTCTAATAAACCTTCTCAACTGCAAGCGCACGCATACGCACAGGGAACGGATATACATATTGCCTCTGGACAGGAGAGGCATTTACCGCACGAAGCCTGGCATGTCGCTCAACAGAAGCAGGGTCGAGTAAAACCGACTATGCAGATAAAAGGAAATGTTAATGTTAATGTTAATGTTAATGATGATGCAGGGCTGGAGAAAGAAGCGGATCTAATGGGGGCTAAAGCTTCTCAATTCGTAGCCAGTCAAGCGCAGCCTGCTCCGAAAAGCGAACCACAAAATAACCCACTGGAAAAACGGGCAGCGCAATTGCAGCCAGAACTCAATAATCATGTCGTAAAGCCTGTACAAAAGCGTGACATTAAGTTGCTTAAAGAACCACGCGATGTTGCTGGCATTGCGATGGCAGGTGACTTACCTATTCAACGCGTGGAAATAAGTCTGAGGACAGGGCAAATAAATCTTCCACGTATATATCAAAACCCTTTTGAGCCTGATCAATATGTTGTCATGGATTACGCTGGCCCTGACTCCGGCATTGATTACTATACTGAGATCAACCGGATGTGTAATGTCATGGCTATTGTATGGGCTAGCAATTGGGGCGCGCACGGCAATATCGGTTTCTGGGGTTTTGATGAGGCGGATCAGATGAGAATGGCGAAGTGGGCTGCGGTGGATGTCAGTATTGCAAGCCAGTCAGCAAGAGTTTCATCTGTATTGAATGCAGGTGACATAGGTGTCGACAACTTTGGCGCGGTTTTGACGCAGCTGGATGATACAGACTCTGCCAGAGGCGTATTGGCGAGTGCTGCACATGCCGTCGCCATAGTGATTCGTAATGGGAAAGTGGTTATCTATGACTCTATGGAGGGGGCTGTGACAATTAATGAATCGCTAGCTACTTTCACAGGTAACTTTGCAGGTTATGCCGGAATATATGGCTGGACCTCGGCTATAATCAACAGCTAGGGTCTGTTAACACTAATTCAACAAGTCTACGATTAGTGCGAAATTGATAAAGAACTTGAAACGCGTTTGATTAGTTAGAGCAGTATTTAGGAAAATACTGCTCTAACTAATAAAAAGGAAACGTCATGATCGTGATTGACAAAGACGGAAAGATTATTGATAAAAAAATAAAATTAAAAATAACTCCTGCGATTGAGAAAAATTCAATGGCAAAAGTCAGAGGGATAATAATACATCAAACGGGAGGATCAACCGCCGAATCCGCATTCAACAGTTATAAAGTGGGTGGCGCGGGCGCTCATTTCCTTATCGATAAAGACGGAACAATTTATCAAACCGCCTCAGTTATAAAACAGACATGGCATGTTGGCAAGTTAAGGTCGCGGTGTCTGGCAGAGATGACATGCACGGCAACAGAACTCAGTTTACTCAAAAAGTTCGATCCTACTCGGACACATCGTAGAGAAACAGGAAAGAGCGTTCCCGATCGATACCCTTCGAACCAAGATAGTATAGGCATCGAAATTGTAGGCCAGGCGTTACCGTTAACGGAGCCTAATCCAGACAAAAGAGCTTATGAGGCACTAACCAAAGAGCAAAGCGAACAGCTAAAGTGGCTTGTTCAGGAGCTAAGAGCATCCCTTAAAGTGCCTTTGACAGAAATTTTTCGGCATCCTACGGTCTCTTATAAGAACAAAACAGAGGCGGGGAATGCATCATGGTAAAGCTATTGTTTATTACTTCTGCTTTGATTTTATCTGGATGCTCATCAAGTGACCATGAAACAACAACCAAACAAAAATCGCCTGGAAATGTATTAAGCATTGAGTCTATAAAAATAGAGCATAACGGTGAATTCTCAAACTACATTAGCTCTGATGAAACGCCTGAAATGTGCAAAAGCTTTGTTTTAGATAAAGCAGACGTATTAAATTTTTTTACAACGGCGCGCTCGGCAACCTCAAGAGAGTATGAACATGATCTGACGGCATCAAACTGCTTTGCCAGCGGAACTTTCATTTCTAACAGTGGTGTTAGTGGTGATTGGAAAGTTGACCGTTCAAGAAGAGGGATACTTCATGTGCAGGACAAGACACCTGAATATTATTATTGCAATGAGTGCAAAAGCCAGCTGTTTTACGAATCGTGTGACGCAGATTGTGCTCACGGCGAATAATCAACAGAGCTACCATGTAAATCACAGCCTCCCCAAACAAAGTAGGCCCAGCTGTATGTAGTTTGGCATTAGGCCCTGTTCCACGCTTATCTCCTGCACGACCCTTATCACTATCCACCTGATACCCACCAAGAGTCCCACCCCCACACCATCTCCGCTATACGCAATCTGACGTATTGCGGGAAAAGTTCCCCAACCCTACTCTGAACCCGTCATTAGTTCTTCACCTTACTTTTAATCACGGGAGTTTCTGCCATGGAAAAACAATCCACTATCCGCTCGCTACAACGGCGCAGCATAGTGACCGCTGTTAGCGCTGCCTGTCTGTTGACTGCCATGGGGGCGGAGGCCGGCGCCACTATCAACTTTGGCGAGGACAAATCGATCAGCCTAGGGTTTGGAATGCGTGCCAGTTACAGCAGTGTTGAAGATGCTGCACCTGATGGTGGCCGCTCTAACGACTTCACTCTGGATAGCGCACGTCTATATGTAGGTGGCTCATTAAACAAGCACATCAAGGGAATGTTCAACACCGAAAAATCGGGAGGTAACGATACGTTCCAGATGATTGATGCCAATGTTCAGTTTGAGGTAACGCCTGAGCTAAGCATCTGGGCCGGGCGTTTTATCTCACCCAGTGATCGCGCCAATCTGGCTGGCCCCTACTATTCACTCGGCGGCGGCTATTGGGCCAATATCGCCTCACGCTACGGCTGGAATGGCGGGGTCATCGGTCGTGATAACGGCGTTGCTGCTGTGGGTACAGCGCTGGATGGAAAACTCTCTTACTCGGCCGGTGCATTCGAAGGGAACACAACCTGGACGTATAGCGGTCTTGGTAATCCAGCCATAGGCAGTGCATCTTACGTCGCTTTAAAACCTGCTGATGATCTGATGTACGCCGCAAGAGTTCAATATGACTTCTGGGACGCTGAGCCTGGTTATTACGGCACAGGAAATTACCTGGGTGCAAAAGATATTCTGGCCATTGGTATAGCGGGCAGGATGCAAGGAGACGGTGCTGTATCTGCAACAGCAAAGGGCGATTACTCCTCTAACAGTGTCGATTTTCTGATGGAAAAGAGAATTGAAGGCTCAGGCGCAGTTTCACTGGAGGCCGCATATTACGATTACAACACCGATGATGTATTTCTGAGCGAGCAAGGCACTGCCTACTCCGCGGCAGGAGGATATATTTTTAACGAAAAAGCGGGCATTGGAAAACTCCAACCCTATGTGCGTTATCAAAAATTTGATGCCGACACCAATGTAAATACCAAGCGATACGACCTGGGCGTGAATTACATCATCGAAGCCTACAACGCGCAAATTGGCGGCACTTACTCCAAAAATGAAACAACTGCACTGGCTGATTTCGATACTTTTAAAGTGTCGATGCAATTCCAGTATTAAGACATTACTGCAAAGCAGGGCTTCACTGTGTGATCTGCCCTGCTGACAACTACTCAGATGATGTGATCTTAATCGGATAAGTTTAGGAGGAGTGCGATGAAAACCCTAGTTAAGTTGGATCGTGATAAGAAACCATGGGAGCAGGAGGGCCAGATACACAATCGCTGGCATCCTGATTTACCGATGATTGCCATGGTCGAGCCAGGAGATGAGTTTCGCGTGGAGTGTATCGATTGGACAGGTGGTCAGATCGGTAATAACGATAGCGCCAATGACGTGCGCGATGTTGATTTGACTCAGGTGCATTATCTCAGCGGCCCCATTGGAGTTAAGGGTGCAGAGGCCGGTGATTTAATGGTGGTGGATATTCTCGACGTGGGAACTTTCGATGATAGCCAATGGGGCTTTAATGGTGTATTTGCCAAAGAAAATGGCGGTGGCTTCCTGGTCGATCACTATCCTGAAGCACGTAAATCGATATGGGACTTTCACGGGATTTACACCACCTCACGCCATGTGCCGAATGTAAAATTCGCCGGCATCATGCATCCAGGCTTGATCGGTTGTTTGCCTTCCAAAGAGTTACTGGCAACGTGGAACAAGCGCGAAGCAGAATTGATTGCGACTGATCCAGACCGTGTTCCTGCCTTGGCTTTACCCCCTAATCCGCAATCTGCGGTGATGGGCAAGCTGACTGGCGATGCAGCAAAAACGGCAGCCGCAGAAGGTGCACGCACCGTACCGCCGCGCGATCACGGCGGCAACTGCGACATCAAAAACCTGACCAAGGGTTCAAAGATATTCTTTCCGGTATATGTGAAAGATGGTGGCTTGTCGATGGGCGATCTGCATTTCTCCCAAGGCGATGGCGAAATCACATTTTGCGGCGCGATTGAAATGGCGGGTTATCTGGACATCAAAGTCAGCCTGATTAAAGACGGCATGAAAATGTACGGTGTCAAAAATCCAATTTTCCAACCTAGCCCACTCACCCCGAACTATCGCGATTATCTGATATTTGAAGGGATCTCAGTCGACGAGCAAGGCAAACAACACTATCTGGATGTACATGTGGCCTATCGCCAGGCTTGTTTAAACGCCATCGAATACCTGAAAAAATTTGGTTATAGCGGTGCTCAGGCACTCGCAATCCTAGGCACGGCTCCCGTCGAAGGGCATATCAGTGGCATTGTCGATATACCAAACGCCTGCGCCACACTGTGGTTACCGACCGAGATTTTTGACTTCGATCTCAAGCCCAATGCCAACGGCCCAAAAATTGTTGTGCCGAGTGGCATCGACACTGCGGCAGCAAGTTAAGGAGTAATTCCAATGCCTCTCTATGAATATGAGTGTGGTACCTGCGGCGTATTTTCAGAACTGCGCAGGATAAACGATTCCAGTCAGCCGGCGCTATGCAACCAATGTGGCGATGAAAGTCCACGCATCCTCTCTGCTCCACGCCTTGCCATCATAGGCAAGACTCAACGTGTTGCACATGAGCGGAACGAGCGATCGGCAAATGAGCCAGGAACAGGCCGCCGTTCGAGTTGTGGCTGTACCGGGACGCACAGCTGTAAAACCGGCACAGACAATAAGTCTGCGACCAGCAATCTAAATCCATCAACAGGTACACCAGTTTTGCAGCAGCAGAGCAAAAAATCTGCAAGGCCATGGATGTTAGTCCATTAATTTTAAAAGTTTAATCACACTTTTTATTAAGTGAGTTTGTGTTCGTTAAGCATAACCAGGAGAGATATATTATGAGTGCATTAGGTAGACGCCGTTTTATCAAAGCGAGTGGGGCTTTAACAATTGCCCTTCTTGCTACGGGAGTTTTTTCTGGCAACGCATTTTCTGCCGATTTTCCAACCGCAAAAGTCAATACCACAGGACTGGCGGTGACTGATAAAACAGTCAAGGTGGGAATTTTGCATTCTGCCACCGGCACCATGGCAATCAGTGAGATGGGATCTATTCAAGCTGAGAAATTGGCCATTGAGCAGATCAATGCCATGGGTGGAATTTTGGGACGTCAGATTGAAGTGGTTCAGGAGGATGGCGCCAGCGACTGGCCGACCTTTGCTGAAAAAGCCAAGAAATTGCTGATCTCTGACAAAGTGGCCGCTGTAATGGGGTGCTGGACATCCGCTTCACGCAAAGCAGCACTGCCGGTGTTCGAAAAAGAAAACGGCTTACTGTTCTACCCAACTTTCTATGAAGGTCTTGAGCAATCCAAGAACGTGTTCTACACCGGACAGGAGGCAACCCAGCAGATTATTGCCGGCCTGGACTGGATCGCCAAGGAGAAGAAGGCCAAGACTTACTATTTGATTGGATCCGATTACATATGGCCCCGCACTTCCATGAAGATTGCGCGTAAACATATCGAACAACATCTAGGGGGAAAGGTTGTTGGTGAAGAATATATTGCTTTGGGTGACACCCAGTTTGGTTCAGTCATTAATAAAATCAAACTGAAAAAACCGGATGTGATTTATGCGGCAGTCGTGGGTGGCAGTAACGTCGCATGGTTTAAACAACTGAATGCAGCAGGTCTTAATTCAACCAAACAAACCATGCTGACAATTTCGGTGACCGAGGATGAAGTGCTGGGCATAGGTGGAGAAAACACGGCGGGCTTCTACTCTGCGATGAAATATTTCCAATCTCAAGACAATCCTGAAAACAAGAAATTTGTTGCCACGTTTAAAAAGAGATGGGGTGAAAACTCAGTAATTGGTGACGTAACACAAGCAGCGTACCTGGGACCATGGCTGTACAAGGCTGCGGTAGAGCGCGCGGGTAGCTTTGATGTGGACAAAGTACAAGCCGCACTGCCGGGTTACGTGATGGAAAATGCACCTGAAGGTCCGGTGACTGTAGAAAAAAACCACCACCTGACCACCAAGTTGCGGATTGGGCAGTGGGGCAAAGATGGACAAGCCAAAGTTGTTTACACATCGGATTACATAAAACCTGATCCATTCCCCAAGGGTTATCAATAAGTCAGTTTAATTTAAGCACAGCGACCCCGGCGGGGTCGCTGATATATACCTGAATAGCTTCATCGCGACAGCTTCGAAATCATTCCAATCTTATAAGCAAGCCAAAAAGTTGGAGGCTGCATTATGTTTGAATACTCAATGTCAGAAATGGGAAACATTTTTGTCATGCAGGGCTTCTCAGGATTGAGCCTGTTTAGTGTGCTGCTTCTGATGGCGCTGGGCCTGGCAATTATTTTTGGCCAAATGGGTGTAATCAATATGGCACACGGTGAGTTCATGATCATCGGAGCCTACACAACAGTGATGTTGTCACAATTAGCCGTTGAATATGATTTTGTCATTTATTACTTTCCGTTTGCCATGTTAGTGGCCTTCATTTTGGCTTTTGCCGTGGGATATCTTGTCGAATTTTTACTTATCAGACATTTATATAAGCGCCCGCTGGATACTCTGCTAGCCACATGGGGATTAAGCCTGGTAATGCAGCAGACATTTCGCTCCGCGTTTGGTGCTAAAGAAGTGAGTGCTGAACTGCCTGAATGGTTACTGGGTTCGTTTCAACCTACACCAGACATCGACATACCGATAAACGGTGTATTTGTGATGGGTCTGACTGCATTAATTACAGCGGGTGTGTATCTGTTTATGTTCCGCTCCCGCTGGGGATTGCGAGTGCGTGCTACGGTGCAGAACCGGACAATGGCCGGGGCCGTCGGCATCAATACCAAGAAGGTTGATCGAATTACTTTTGCACTCGGCTGTGGCATTGCCGGGGTCGCAGGCGCGGCGTTCACCACGATTGGTTCTACCGGACCAACCAGCGGCTCACTCTATATCGTAGATAGTTTTATGGTCGTGGTATTTGGCGGTGCAGCCAGCTTGCTGGGAACGATAGCCTCGGCATTTGGTATTGCACAAGCACAGTCCATACTTCAATTCTTTATGTCCAGCTCCATGGGCAAAGTAACCACATTGCTTGCCATCGTGATCATCCTGATGATGCGCCCAGAAGGGTTATTTGCTTCCAGAATACGTAAATAAAGGACATTAAGATGAATACGCTATTAAGCAGATTGTTAGGTGGTCGTAAGGGCGCAATAGGGCTGGCTGTATTAGCGGCGATCATATTTATTGCACTTCCACTGATGTTGGATGTATTTCGTTTGGGACTGGCGGGCAAATACCTGACTTACGCTTTTGTGGCACTCAGCCTGGTATTACTATGGGGCTACGGTGGTGTTCTGAGTTTAGGACAAGGTATCTTCTTTGGCCTGGGTGGTTACTGTATGGCCATGTTTCTTAAACTGGAGGCTTCAGATCCGATCAGTACCAAAATCCAGTCCACACCGGGTATACCGGATTTCATGGACTGGAACCAGATAACAACCTTGCCCTGGTTTTGGGAACCGTTCAAAAGTCTGCCCCTGACAATCCTGGCCATCCTGGTTGTTCCCACATTATTTGCCTACATCATCGGATTTGCGATGTTCAAGCGACGTGTTGGTGGCGTTTATTTTGCGATTATCACTCAGGCAATCGCGCTGATACTGAGTATTTTGATCATCGGACAACAAGGCTATACCGGAGGAGTTAATGGCATAACCGACCTTAGAACTATGCTGGGTTGGGATATCCGTGAAGATAACGCCAAATACATTCTCTATTACGTTAATGGCCTGCTGTTGTTTGGCTGCATCTTTATCTCTCGATTCATACTCTCAAGCAAATTTGGCATGCTCTTGCTGGCGATGCGCGATAAGGAGGAACGTGTCCGCTTCTCCGGTTACGACGTTTCCAACTTCAAGATATTTATATTCTGCGTAGCCGCCGTGTTTTCTTCCATCGGCGGCGCGATGTTCGCCTTGCAGGTGGGCTTCATGTCGCCGTCATTTATCGGCATCGTACCCTCCATTGAGATGGTTATCTTTGCTGCTGTAGGTGGCCGCATGTCGCTAATAGGCGCGGTCTACGGCACCTTGCTGGTGAATTATGGAAAGACAATATTTTCAGAGAACTACCCCGAGCTATGGCTGTTCCTGATGGGCGGACTGTTCATTGCAGTAGTGATGTTTTTTCCGAATGGCTTGGCGGGACTGTATGAGAAATACTCTCCGCGGCTCGGTTTCATAAAACGCTATATATACAAAGTAAAAACAAAGCAACCTGGCTCCGTGGTGAATCCGGAATCCACTCAGGAAAAAGGAGAGAAAATATGAGCAATACCGATTTCGTTCTGGCAATTGAAGATCTGACGGTATCGTTCGATGGGTTTAAGGCTGTGGATAATTTAACGCTGTATGTCGACAAAAATGAGCTGCGCGTAGTGATTGGGCCGAATGGCGCAGGAAAAACGACCTTGCTGGATCTGATCTGCGGAAAAACAAAATCCACTTCGGGGTCCATTAAATTCAAAAACAGGGAACTCACACCCCTTGCAGAACACGAGATCGTACGGGCCGGCGTGGGCCGCAAGTTTCAGACACCATCAATTTACGAGAATTTGACGGTTTACCAGAACCTTGAAATATCTTATCCAGTAGGGCGCAGCGTGTGGGGTAGCCTATTTTTCAAGCGAACAGAAGAGGTAGTGGAACGGGTAAACAGTGTGGCCGAACAGATTTTATTGCAGGATATGCTCAGCATGGAAGCCGCACTGCTCAGCCATGGCCAGAAACAGTGGCTGGAAATTGGCATGTTACTGATGCAGGAACCAGAACTACTGATGCTGGACGAACCTGTCGCAGGCATGAGCGCCAAGGAACGTGATCAAACCGCAGAACTGCTCAATCGCATCTGCACCAACCGTTCAGTCATCGTCATCGAACATGACATGGAATTTGTCAAAAAAATTGCACACAAAGTCACCGTGTTGCATCAGGGAAAGATTTTGGCAGAGGGCACGATGGACAAAGTGCAGGCGAACGAAAAAGTGATTGAGGTGTATCTGGGCCATTAGTCTCAATTAGACAGAGAGGAATTTAAGATATGTTGGAAATCGAAAACCTGCAAGTTAGCTACGGACAAAGCGAAGTCATTCACGGCATCAGTTTTAAAGCTGATAAAAATGAAACTCTGGCCATCATGGGGCGCAACGGAATGGGCAAAACAACGCTGTTCAAGGCGCTGATGGGAATACTGCCCAGCAAAGCGGACAAGGCCCTGATCGATAACAAAAGTATCCAGGGCGACGAAAGTCATCAACGTGTCGCCAAAGGAATTGCCTACGTGCCGCAGGGGCGCATGATTTTTCCCGCTATGACGGTAGAGGAAAACATCAAAACCGGACTGGAGAAATCCAGAGAGCGAATTATCCCTGAAGATATCTATGCCTTATTTCCAGTCCTGTTCGACATGAAAAAACGCAAGGGAGGAAATCTTTCAGGTGGTCAGCAGCAACAGCTCGCGATAGCACGCGCATTGGTGACCAATCCAAAAGTATTGCTGTTGGATGAACCAACCGAAGGGATACAACCCTCCATCATCAAGGATATCGCCAAGGTATTGAACGAGATTCGTAAGATGCGGGAAATCACGATCATTGTATCCGAGCAGGTATTGAGTTTTACCATGGAGATCGCCGACAGAATTATCGTGATTGACAGAGGAAACTTCATTCATGAAGACAAACGAGGAGAAGTGGATGCCGCGACAATCAAGAGCTACTTATCGGTCTAATAATGGTGAAGTGTTTGGCGCTACCGATCATATTCAAAAACAAATACCATGAGACCAGTCCAATGGCATCATCAAGTGGTCTGATGAAGGACCTATCCAGCTCATGCAACAAAGATATCAAACGGGTCATCCGCACACTTTCACAACGTATAGATATAGCCATACTGCTGGTAGAACAGTACTATGACTTTGCCCGCGCCCTGGCAGACCACTACCTCTGCATGTCGCGTGGCCAGATCGTCAAACAGGGATTAGGGGCCGACATGGACAGTGAAAATATTCGTGATTTTGTAACATTGTGATGGCGCACAACCACGCCGTCGCCAGCACGACACCCTATCAACGCACACCGTGGCATGCCCAATTACATCTGGGGTTTAGTGAACGTGATGGCCGCACCATCCTCAGCCACCGTGACCATCGTGGCCCATTGGCGATACAGAAGATGCTCTACCCCGAGGGTGATGCGGTCTGTCACGCCATCATCCTGCACCCACCCGGTGGCCTCGCCGGTGGCGATCGACTCGAAATCAACATCACTGCCGCAGCAAAGGCACACGCCCTGTTGACCACACCCGGCGCGGGCAAATGGTACAAGGCCAACGGTGCCAGCGCATCGCAACGGGTAGTGATTGATGTTGCTGATAACGCCCTCATCGAGTGGCTGCCACAAGAGACCATCGTCTACGATGCAGCTGAGGCGCAGTGGCGTGGTGAGGTTCATCTTGCGCAGTTAGCACGTTATGCGGGATGGGAGATCATCTGCCTGGGACGACAGGCGTGTGGCGAACAGTTCCGCCAGGGACAGCTGCGCCAGAGTCTGAAAATCTATCGAGACAATCGTATTATCTGGGGTGAACACGCCAACCTTAAAGGCGGTGACCCACTGCTAAATTCAGCAGCCGGGTTGCGCGGTCAGCCAGTCTTTGCGACCTTTGTGATTGCGGCAGGCTTACTACCGCCAGCACTGTTAGAACAGTGCCGTGCCGTTACCGCAGCCGATGACGGCCTCACTTGTGTGACTACGCTGCCAGAAGTTTTTGTTGGACGATACCTGGGCCGCAGCACGCAATCAGCGCGACTCTATTTTGAAAAACTCTGGGCGTTACTGCGCCCCTGGTATGCGGGCATGGCCGCACAACGGCCGCGCATCTGGAACACCTAAGGAGCCCATATACAGTGTGTTGTTCGAATGAATTCGAACCTACAATCGTGGGTCTAATACTTAACTGATCAGCATTGCACCACGAGCGGAATTAATTAGTAGCTCCGTAACGTTAATGGATAAATTAAGGACCAATACCAATGGAACTGTCCCCACGAGAGAAAGATAAACTGCTGCTCTTTACCGCCGGCCTGCTGGCCGAGCGCCGCAGAAATCGAGGACTCAAACTCAACTACCCGGAGGCGATTGCCTTTATCTCCTGCGCCATTCTTGAAGGGGCGCGTGATGGCCGCACTGTGGCAGAGCTGATGAGTTACGGCACCACCCTGCTGTCACGGGACGATGTGATGGACGGCATCGCCGAGATGATCCCCGAGATCCAGGTAGAGGCCACTTTCCCCGATGGCACCAAGCTGGTGACTGTTCACCAACCAATTGTTTGAGGAGCATGCCATGATCCCCGGAGAGATAATTACCCAGTCAGGCGAGATCGAACTTAACGCCGGACGGCAGACAATCGAGATCGATGTTTCCAACAGCGGCGACCGCCCGATTCAGGTTGGATCGCACTACCACTTTGCCGAGACCAACGACGCACTCAGTTTTGATCGCCAGCAGGCACACGGCTACCGCCTCGACATCGCCGCCGGTACCGCCATCCGTTTTGAGCCGGGCATGACCCGTCGCGTGCAACTGGTGGCGCTTGCTGGCGAACGCAAGGTATTTGGTTTTCAGGGACGGGTGATGGGGCCGCTTTGAAACCGCTGAATAACTTCTCCGTGCCCAGAACACTACGCGGGGCAGACTCTTCGTGGTGAGCCTATCGAACCATGGACGGAGAGTACTTAACGATCGATGCGTTACGTCACCAGCCCTTCGACAGGCTCAGGGCGAACGGATTTACTCATAGGTACAAAAAAAATTATGGACATACCCAAGATGGATTTTGAAATTAACACAGCCGAGTTTTTAAAGATCGATGACATCGAACTCTCAGACCTTCTAACACAGGTCTATGTCACGGCTGGATTTATGGAGCCAGCTGAGGCGATTACACTTTTAGCACCCTCCGCTGTAAGAGGCCGTGGAGTGTTATTGGGCGCTCGTGAAAAGAAACATCAAAAATTGGCTGGCGTTGTTATTGTTGTTCCACCAGATTCACCGGCCCGGCGTATGGCAAAAAACGGTGAGGCGGAAATGCATCTATTGGGTGTCAGGCCAGAGTATCGCGGACAAGGTCTGGGTCGAATGCTTGTTGAGGCAGCTATCGACAGGGCAAAACAGAACGGTTACTCAAAGATTATTTTGTGGACACAGCTCTCCATGAGATCCGCCCAGAAATTATATGAGGCAACGGGATTTATTTATATAGATGAGATGCAGAGAAATAGTCGCAGCTTCAAAGTGTATGAACTGGCGCTTGCTGGCTAATACCATCAGCGCAGATAACATTTAGATCTGGTTGGATACCGAGCGGGTAATCAACCGGCACCACACACTCACGGAGAAGAAATTCATGTCGGTAAAAATTAACCGCCGCGCCTACGCAGAGATGTTTGGCCCCACCACCGGCGACAAGGTACGCCTGGCAGACACCGATCTTTTTATCGAGATCGAACAGGACTTCACCACCTATGGTGAAGAGGTGAAGTTTGGCGGTGGCAAAGTAATTCGCGACGGCATGGGCCAGGGGCAGAAGGTCTCTGCCGAGGTGGCCGACACCGTCATCACCAACGCGCTGATCCTCGACCACTGGGGCATCGTTAAGGCCGACATCGGCATCAAAAACGGTCGCATCTGGGCCATCGGTAAAGCGGGCAACTCAGACATCCAACCCAACGTCACCATCGCCATCGGCGCGGGCACCGAGATCATCGCCGGTGAAGGCATGATCATCACCGCTGGCGGCATCGACAGCCACATCCACTTCATCTGCCCGCAACAGATCGAAGAGGCGCAGATGTCGGGCATCACCACCATGTTGGGTGGTGGCACCGGACCTGCCACCGGCACCTTTGCCACCACCTGCACACCGGGGCCATGGCACATCCACCGCATGTTGCAGGCCGCCGACGCCTTCCCGATGAACATCGGTTTTCTTGGCAAGGGCAACGTCTCGCTTCCCGATCCAGTGGTTGAGCAGATCGAAGCGGGCGCTATCGGTCTGAAACTGCACGAAGATTGGGGCACCACGCCTGCCGCTATCGACAACTGCCTGTCAGTGGCAGAGCGTTACGACGTGCAGGTGGCGATCCACACCGACACACTCAACGAGTCAGGATTTGTCGAGACCACCGCCGCTGCATTTAAAGGCCGCACCATTCATACCTTCCATACCGAAGGGGCCGGTGGTGGCCACGCGCCCGACATCGTCAAACTGGCGGGGCTGCCCAACGTGCTGCCCTCCTCCACCAATCCCACCCGTCCCTTCACCATCAACACCATCGACGAACATCTCGACATGTTGATGGTCTGCCACCATCTCGATCCCGCCATTGCCGAAGATGTCGCCTTTGCTGAGAGCCGCATCCGCCGCGAGACCATCGCCGCTGAAGATATCCTGCACGACCTTGGCGCGATCAGCATGTTCTCCAGCGATTCACAGGCGATGGGGCGTGTCGGCGAGGTGATCCTGCGCTGT
>CAMTXZ010000185.1:0-19872 GCA_947085765.1 uncultured Chromatiaceae bacterium
CAGATTTGGTGAGTGCCTGATGCTAAATTTACTGACAAGATCAGGGCACTCTTCTACGAAACATACACGATACGGGATATGTATGGATTCGAGTTGTTTTTCAAGGTTTTTACGATGTGTGCAATCTTTTGTTGCAATAATTATTACATCCATAATCTTCTCCAATAAGATAAATGTTGCGCATGCACCATGCAGGTTTTTGTAACCGCCACCTGGCATGATGCAGCGCATTACGAGTATGCCCTTACATCTTTTTCATTTTGTCGTTCATTGAACCTTTGCTATCACTGTCTGACATGCCTTTCATCATACGCATATTATCCTGCATCATCTTTTCATGCTCCTGCATTAGGATTTCGCGCTCCTGAGGGGTTTTTGCGTCCATTATTTTGTGCATCTGCTCATGCATTGCCAACATTTTTTCCTGCATTTTTACCATCTTCATGCTTTTATCTTTATCTGTCATTGACGACTCCTTGTGTTTTTCTGACTTATTAGTCTCATCAGCCCATGAGTAGTTAACAGATAACGGCAGCGTCAACAGCATGGCCATAAAATTGATTTTTTCATTTTTAATCTCCAGAGTGATCTTTATAGAACGATTGTTTTACCATCTAACAAGTATAACAATCAGGTTTTTAAATTTTATGAATCACAAAAATTAACTATAAAATTAATTAATAAATTATAGAGAATAGTGCTTCTTCTGCCATAAAACAGACTGTGAAATAAGAGGTTTCAGGCTGTTCATTCGTGAATCAGAAATAAATATCCAATCGATTCCAACCATCACTCTTCTCCTGTTCATTCTACGGCCTCTCTGTTTTTACAGTAAATCTAATGATTGTTCTGTGCGTTATGGAACATAGTCCATACTGATTTACAATCGGATCTCTGATGCATCTGTACGGCAAAACGACAGACCCTTACCGTTAACTAAACTGTTGGGCTATGAACACCTCAAACAACAACGATACGATTACAACCTCCTGTGCCTGCCGACTCCACTGTCACGGTGTTAACTATTCAATAATCTGATCTGTATGCTTTCACATTAACTGCACGATACTGTTACCAAGATGACAGTGACATTACAAATCTGTAATGTCACTGTTGTTCTGATGATGGTGATCAATTCTGTTTTATGCTGCTGGAGAATAGAACTGTTCTAAAAGTGTAGCCGCGTTGGCTCGGCCGCGGGCGTGAGAGTGATGAACATGGCAGGCTGGAGTGGTCTGGCTCTCTCTGGAATCGTACTAGCAGGCGCTGCATTGCTATATCATTTCTGGAACCAGATTCGTAGGAGTCCATCGCATGATCCCGATCGAACGTAGTCACAGACTTGACCGGCCCGTCGATCAGAAAACTGATCATGTCCTGGGTTCCGAGGATGCGGAAATTACGCTCGTAGAATACGGCGGTTATGACTGTCCAAGTTGCCGTGCTGTGAATGAAGTAATTGCCAGCTTGCGTGACGAATTTGGCGATCGCTTACGCTATGTTTTTCGCCATCGTCCAATAACAGACAGCGACATGGCTCGTCGCGCGGCCGAGTTGGTAGAACGCGCCCAGAATCCGGAACAGTTCTGGGCGATGCACGTCGAGCTGATGACTCGCTCCAATCAGTTGACGGAAGACGATTTACGGGCCGTCAATGCCAAGCTGGAAGAGTTGAACGATCTAAAGATGCCTGACTCGGCCACCGAGGAGGCCCGCATCAGGGTGGACGGCGACATCGAGAGTGCAAATGCCAGCGGCGTCCTCGTCACCCCGACATTCTTCATCAACGGCCACCGCTACGAAGGGCCATGGGATCAGCATGCGTTAAGCGACGCGCTGCTGCGAACACCGGGTCACCGTGCCCGGCTGGCAACGTTGGACTTCCTCCGCTGGGGGCCATCCGCCGGATTGCTGTTACTGCTTGCGACGCTGATCGCAGTGGCTCTGACTAACTCCCCGCTCGGCCATGCTTTCAACGAATTCTGGAAACAACCTTTTGAGTTCACGCTCGGAACATTCTCATTCGGGATGTCAATCCAGCACTGGATCAATGACGGTTTGCTCACACTTTTTTTTCTGGTGGTTGGCCTGGAAATCAAACGCGAGTTTACCGTAGGCCATCTCACCAATCGTCGCTCCGCCGCCTTGCCGATCGCCGCGGCAATTGGCGGTATGGTGGTGCCTGCCCTACTCTATATTCTGCTCGTACCGGATGGACCATGGTCGAATGGCTGGGGCATTCCGATGGCAACGGATACCGCTTTTGCTATCGCAGTGATCGCAGTATTGGGTTCACGCGTGCCAGTGGAACTTCGCGTATTCCTGACCGCTGCCGCCGTCGTCGATGACATCGGCGCAATTTTAGTGATTGCCGTTTTTTATTCTGCCGATTTACAAGTTGGTTACCTTGTCGCTGCGGCCGCAACAACCGGCGTGCTCGCCTTGCTCAATCGTGCTCACATCTACCGTCTGTTCCCATACATCTGTGTTGGTCTGGTGCTGTGGTCGTTTATTCACGCTGCTGGACTGCACGCCATGCTGGCTGGCGTCATTTTAGCGATGTTTATTCCGACGAGACCCCCGCCGAATCTAAAGGCTTTGGTCGCACAGGCGAACACCATTATCGATGCCGACATGCGCTATGGCGGTGACGCATTGCGGCTCGGACCGTCGCTGCCTGCGATATCCGCAATAAATGCCGTACATGATAGGCTGGAATCGTCGGCGGCCCGCTTGCTACGCCAAGGGGGCACCCAATCAAGTTACATAGTACTTCCGCTTTTTGCGCTGGCAAATGCCGGTGTTGTCATGTCAATGGATCTGTTTTCTACCCATTCCGGCTTGGTACTGGCGATCATGGGTGGCCTGGTCATTGGTAAGCCACTGGGTATGACAGCAGCGGCTGCATTTGCTGTTCAAATTGGCATTGCCACCAAGCCCGATGCGTATTCGTGGCGCCATCTCATCGGCGCTACGGCTTTGGCTGGGATTGGCTTCACCATGTCCTTATTTGTTGCCGGGCAGGCCTTTGGCAATGAAGCGGATTTTGCTGCTGCAAAGATTGCAGTTTTTGCTGCATCTGTGCTTGCCGCCTGCGTGGGCGCCGCGTTACTTTGGCAGGGTTCCAATAGACCAATTAAATAACATCGTGGATTCAACTTGTGATTTGGGAATCAGGTTTCAGTGGGTGCAGGGCGTCCTTTTTATTTGACTCAGCCATCACAAACGGTGGAGAAGATCGTCAATAACTAAAAATACAGTGGTGATCACCACTGTATTTTTTTAACGACACTCCTATCATCGCGCCAGTAATGCCTCTGCTCGCTTGCACACGTTGTCAACAGTAAAACCATATTCGCGCAGCATGACTGCCGCCGGTGCGGAGGCGCCAAAACGTTCTACACCAAGCATGTCGCCCTGTGTGCCAACGTAACGATCCCATCCTTGTGGCACTCCCAGTTCTACCGCCAGCCGTGCAGTCACGGAGGGTGGCAGCACCGTATCGCGTTCGGCCTGTGGTAACGCCTCAAACAACTCCCAACTCGGCATCGATACGCAGCGCACAGCAATCTCTTGCTGCTGCAGACGTTTCGCTGCCGCCAGGATCAGTCCGACTTCGGAGCCGCTGGCAATCAGGATCAGATCTGGTTTACCGTTCGCGGCATCGTTTAATACATACGCCCCACGGCGCAGGCCGTCCGCCGACGCATAACGGCTGCGATCAAGTGTGGGCAGGTTCTGCCGGCTCAACACCAATACCACCGGACGATCGCGCGTCTCCAGCGCAACCCGCCAGGCGACTGCGGTTTCGTTGGCATCGCCGGGGCGGATCACGGTCAGGTTGGGAATCGCCCGCAGCGCGGCCAGCTGCTCCACCGGCTGATGGGTGGGACCATCTTCGCCAAGCGCGATGCTGTCGTGGGTGAAGACGTGCACGACGTGTAGCCCCATCAACGCCACCAGCCGGATCGGCGGCCGCATATAGTCGGAAAAGATCAGGAAGGTCGAGCCATAGGGAATGGTGCCGCCGTGCGCCGCCAGGCCGTTGACGATTGCGCCCATCGCATGTTCGCGTACGCCGAAGTGCAGGTTTCGCCCGGCATAACTCCAGCCGCCGCTGTCGGCGCCCTGGGTATCGTCATTCGGACTGGCGGGTGGATGGAAATCGCCGAAGCCTTCAAGCGCCGTATGGGTGGAGGGATCGAGGTCCGCCGAACCACCGGTCAGCGTGGCTAATCGTGGTGCGATGGCGTTCATCACCTTGCCTGAAGCAACGCGCGTGGCGATGCCCTTGGCATCGGCGGGAAAGAACGGGATCTCCGCGTCCCGGCCGATCGGCAGTTCACCACGCAGGCTTTGCAGCAACTCTTCGGCCAGTTCGGGGAAGGAGTGCGCGTAAGCCGCCATGTGTTTGTTCCATGCTGCCTCGTCGCGTTCACCACGCGCCAGCGCTTCACGAAAATGGGTCAGCGCCGCTTCCGGAATCAGGAACGACGGCTCGGTCGGCCAGCCAAGACGCTGCTTGGTCAACCGCACCTCATCATCGCCGAGCGGCGAACCGTGGGACTCAAAACTGTCGTGTTTATTGGGCGAACCGTAGCCGATGTGGGTGCGCACCAGGATCAACGTGGGTCGAGTCGTCTCCGCGCGTGCTTCCAGTAGCGCGGCGTCGATCGCCGCCAGGTCGTTGCCATCCGCCACCACCACTGTTTGCCAGCCATAGGCGGTAAAGCGCTGGGCGCGATCCTCGGAAAAGCTGATATCGGTGCCGGCGGCCAGCGTAACGCGGTTGTCATCGTACAGACAGGTCAACTTGCCGAGTTTAAGATGTCCGGCAAGTGATGCCGCCTCCGCCGCGACGCCCTCCATCAGGTCACCGTCGCTGACCAGCGCATAGGTGGCGTGGTCGATCACCGCATGGCCGGGGCGGTTGTAGCGCGCCGCCAGTTGCGCCTCGGCGATGGCCATGCCCACCGCATTGGCGAGACCCTGTCCGAGTGGCCCGGTAGTGACTTCAACACCCGGCGTATGGCCACGCTCGGGATGGCCCGGTGCCTTGCTGCCCCACTGGCGAAACTGTTTTATATCATCCAACGAAAGGTCGTAACCGGTCAGGTGCAGCAGGCTGTAGAGCAGCATCGAACCGTGGCCGGCCGAGAGCACAAAGCGGTCGCGATCGAACCACTCTGGATTGCGCGGATTGTATTTAAGTTGGCGGCTCCACAACACATAGGCCATCGCCGCAGCACCCAGCGGCATGCCCGGATGGCCGCTGTTGGCCTGCTGCACGGCGTCTACCGACAGAAAGCGAATGGTATTGATGCAAAGCTGATCAAGTGGGTCTGACATAGTCACTCCTTTAACATGTATGCAACGTTAATCACTGCTCCAACTGCGCGCGATGGATGCCACTTCACGCACACTGTTAGCTTCAGAGTATGTAGCCGATATCGGAGGCCCCGGTGGGATACGCAAACATCGTGCTCTTCAGATCCTCGGCCGTGAGTCCGTTACGGATGGCCAAGGCGAAAATATTGATCACCTCATCAGCATGCGGCCCGACCAGTTGCGCGCCCAGGATCCGGTCGCTCTCCTCTTCAACGAGCACCTTAAACCCATAGATCGTTTCCGCGACACTACGCGCGGTATACCAGTCCGACGCCCTCTTGCTGTTGATCTGAAACTTGAGTCCGTTGTCGCGCGCCTGCTTTTCGCTGAGGCCCGCCGACGCAATCGGCGGGATCGTAAAGGCTACGCTCGGCACCCCGAGGTAATTGGGTTTCTGATGATTGCCGTCGAGCATATTGGCAGCAACGACTTTAGCGTCATGACTCGCAACGGGAGTCAGCGGCGGGCCACTCAGCGCCGCATCGCCCGCCGCATAAACTGCCGGGTTGGAGACGCTCTGGAGAAACTCATTCAATTTCAGACGCCCCTTCTCACTCGCCACACCCGCTGCGGCCAGATCAAGCGGATCGAGATTGGGCGTGCGGCCCGCCGCATGCACCACAAGATCGGCCGTGAACAGCTCATCCTTGCCATTCGAGGAGGTGTGAACGGATAAACCATCACCACTCTTTTCTATCGATGTCACCTCTGTCTGGAGCCGGACATCGATCCCCACTTCGTGGAATTTCTCCATCAGCCAGCCGACCAGCTCCGGATCGAACGCGGTGAGCAGATGGTCCGACCGCTGCAGCACGGTCACTTGTGCGCCGGCTCGCGCCGCAATGTGGGAGATTTCAGCGGCGATGAAACCACCGCCGACCAGGACGATCCTCTTTGGCAGCTGATCAAGCTCGAGGAACTCGGTGCTTGTGGTCAGATACTGCTCGCCGGGAATATTAAGATGCATCGGCACCGCACCGACGGCGATCAGGATGAAACGGCCCTCCAGCACCTCGCCACTCACCTCGACCGAGTTAGGCCCGCGAAACCTGGCGCTACCGTGATAAGCATCGATGCCATTTTTTGCGAAGCTCTTTTCCCTCATCGCCGGCACAGGTTGCGTGAAGCTGCGTTTGAATTGGATAAGATCGTTCCATGCGATGGTGGGCTCGTCAGCTGCGATGCCCTTGCCGCGCATTCGACGGGAGTGGTCGATGGCTTCCGCTGCGCCGACGAGCACCTTCTTGGGGTCACAGCCGCGCAAGGCGCAGGTGCCTCCGAAGGGTAAGCTATCAATCACCGCCACGCTCCAACCGGCGGCGCGACAACGCGAAGCGACGCCAGACGCGCCCGCTCCGGTGCCAATGGCGATCAGATCGTATTGCTTGGTCATAGAGTGCTGCTCCTTTTCAGGTAGTTGAATAAAAGCTGTACAGCATTACTACCCTGTCCATTTTGTGTTTGCGGTCATCAGATGTTTTGGCCTTGGTGAACAGACAGGCTTGCTCTATCTGCGTACTAACGTTTATTCGTTTTCCATCGTGGCGCTATATTCGCCTTGTGTCGCCAAACTATTTAAGCGCGCTCGCTTACTCAATGCTTGCTGCGCAATCGAACTGTTTTTTGCCGCGCCCTGCCAGGCGTGGAGCACGGGCGCCTGCAACGCACGCCCATATGAAAAGCTCAACAGCCACGGCTGCTTCTCACCTGTGGCGTTCATTGCATGAAGGTTGGCAGTGGCTATTGTCTCGCTCTGACCACCGGAGAGAAAATTGATCCCTGGTACCGCTGCCGGCACCGCGCGCCGCAGACAGGCAACTGTTGCCTGTGCCACTTGCTGTGGTGTGACTTGTTCGCCAGAGGTACTACCAGACACCACCATGCTCGGTTTCAACAGCATGTACTCCAGTACGACGCGTTGTTGATGCAGTGCGTGAAACACGGCGTGCAGCACCTGCTCGGTGATGCGGGCACACGTCGCAAGGGTGTGGTTGCCATCCATTAATACCTCCGGCTCGACAATCGGCACTACACCCTGCTCCTGACAAATGGCCGCGTAACATGCCAATGCATGAGCGTTAGCTGCAATCGCCTGCGATGTTGGCATGCCCGCACCGCTCTGAATCACTGCGCGCCATTTGGCAAAACGTGCACCTAGTTGTTGGTATTCATCGAGCCGCTGCGCCAGTTTGTCCAGCCCCTGTGTCATTGTCTCGCCGGGAAACTTAGGCAGCGGCACTGTGCCCTTATCCACCTTGATGCCGGGTATGATGCCTTGCGTGTTCAGTAACTCTGGCAAAGGTACGCCTGTTGCACTTTTCTGTTTGAGGGTCTCTTCAAACAGGATCACGCCGCTGATGTAATCGTTCAATCTCGGCGTGGAAAACAACAGCTCCCGATACTCACGTCGACTCTCTTCGGTGGAGGTTACGTTCACCTCCTTAAACCGTTTTGCGATGGTGCCGGCGCTCTCATCGGCGGCAAGAACTCCTTTGCCCGGCGCTGTTAACCCGGCTATCGTCTTTGCTAACTGTTGCGTGGATCTGAACATAAAATCTCCCTGAATAATTAGCCGTCCAATAGTTTGAGTCGCAATGTTATGTGCGGTGTGTATCGTTGAGCAGATGGATAACTGGCTCACTCAAGTTATGGTCGTAGCCTAGAATGTTCACGGAGGCTGTTGCAATGTAGAAGCGGCGCGCTTCAAGTGCCGGCAGATCGATCCAGCGCGCGGTGATGACACGTAATATGTGGCCGTGGGCAAAGAGCAGCACATCGCCTTCCAAGGCCCGCACCCGAGCAATAACACGTTCGGCGCGTATCGCCACCTCCTGCAATGTTTCCCCGCCCGGAGAGCCGTCTTTGAATAGACTCCAGCCGGGATGCCGGGCCTGAATATCTACCGTACGCATGCCTTCGTAATCGCCGTAATCCCACTCCATCAGATCAGGATCAAGCTCTGCGGATTGAGCAAAACCTGCCAATTCGCCAGTCTGTAGCGCCCGTTGCAGCGGGCTGGTAAATATTTTGGCAAAACTCAAACCTTGCAAGCGCGCCTTTAACTCCTGCGCGGCGTGTTTACCCTGCTCGGTCAGCGCAATGTCTGTGCGACCGGTGTGCTGTCCGCTGAGCGACCAAGTGGTCTCGCCATGTCTGACCAGATAGAGTTTGGGGGATAGATCACTGTTGCGCATCACTGTTCCTCTCCGTTTGGTATTTCCAAGCTGCTGAACAAGGATCGAAAAATAGATTCCCGAAATGGGCGCTCTGCTATCTACAGTGACAGACAGAGTGCTGGGGTGTGACTATCTCCATTTATCCTTGCCAGCGCCAATTGCGAATCTCCGGCATGTCTTCACCATGTTTGTTGATGTACTGCCTGTGCTCGATTAGTTTGTCTTTGAGCTGCTGCTTCAGGTAGATACCCTTATTGCCGATCTGTGGCAGACGGTCGATGGTATCCATCACGAGGTGGAAACGGTCCAGGTCGTTGAGCACGGTCATATCAAACGGTGTGGTGATAGTGCCCTCCTCTTTGTAGCCGCGCACGTGGATGTTGTCATGGTTGGTGCGGCGGTAAGTGAGCCGGTGGATCAACCACGGATAGGCGTGGTAGGCAAATATCACCGGCTTGTCTTTGGTGAAGAGTTCGTCGAAATCGGTGTCGTTCAAGCCGTGTGGATGTTCACTGGCTGGCTGAAGTTTCATTAGATCAACGATGTTCACCACGCGGATCTTCAGCTCGGGCAAATGTTCGCGCAGGATGGAGACGGCAGCCAGTGTTTCCAGGGTAGGTACATCGCCACAACAGGCCATGACTACATCAGGCGCCACCGCCTGATCGTTGCTCGCCCACTGCCAGATGCCGATGCCTTGTGTGCAGTGTTTGACGGCGGCGTCCATCGTCAGCCACTGCGGCGCCGGATGTTTGCCTGCGACCACAACATTGACGTAATGACGGCTGCGCAGACAGTGATCCATCACCGACAGCAGGCAGTTGGCATCGGGCGGAAAATAGACCCGTACCACTTCGGCCTTCTTGTTGACGACATGATCGATGAAACCCGGATCCTGATGGGTGAAACCGTTGTGGTCCTGGCGCCAGACGTGTGAGGTCAGCAGGTAGTTGAGCGAGGCGATGTTGCGCCGCCACGGTAAGTGCGCCGTGACCTTAAGCCACTTGGCGTGCTGGTTGAACATCGAGTTGACGATGTGGATGAATGCTTCGTAGCAGCTGAAGAGACCGTGTCGCCCGGTGAGCAGATAGCCCTCGAGCCACCCCTCGCACTGGTGCTCACTCAACATCTCCATCACCCGCCCGGCTGGGGCGAGAAACTCGTCATTGACCTGGGTCGTGGCCTCCCATTGGCGTTGGGTCACTTCAAACAGCGCCTCCAAACCGTTGGAGAGTGTCTCGTCAGGACCGAAGATGCGGAAATTGCGTTGTTCACTGTTGAGCTTCGCCACATCGCGCAGGAAAGGGCCAAGCACATGGGTATCACCGATGCCTCTTATGCCCGCCGTTGATACGTCGACCGCGTAGTTGCGAAAATCCGGCAGCCGCAGATCGCGCAGTAACATGCCGCCATTGGCATGGGGATTGGCGCCCATACGCCGCTCACCCTGCGGCGCCAGTTCAGCCAGTTCCGCTTTCAGACGGCCCTGTTCATCGAAGAGCTCTTCCGGCCGGTAGCTGCTCAGCCACTCCTCTAACTGTTTCAGATGTTCTGGATGAGTATTTGGATGGAGTGGCACCTGATGCGCCCTGAAGGTATCCTCCACCGGCAGACCATTGACCATCTTCGGCCCCGTCCACCCCTTGGGTGATGCAAGCACGATCATCGGCCAGCGTGGCCGCGCAGTATCGTTATTGTTTCTGGCATTGCTTTGAATTTGCCGAATCTCTTCAATAGCCTTTTCCAAAATGTTTGCCATGAGTTGATGCATCGCCTCCGGCTCATAGCCTTCGACAAAGTACGGCGTCCAGCCACAGCCACGGATGAACTGTTCCAGCTCCTCATGCTCGATACGCGCAAAAATAGTTGGGTTGCTTATTTTGTAACCATTGAGGTGCAGGATAGGCAGAACGGCACCGTCGGTAATAGGGTTGAGAAATTTATTGGAGTGCCACGCAGTCGCCAGCGGTCCGGTCTCCGCCTCGCCATCGCCAATGACACAGGCGACGATGAGATCGGGATTATCAAACACTGCACCAAAAGAGTGGCTGAGTGAGTAGCCCAGCTCACCACCCTCGTGGATCGAGCCGGGACACTCCGGCGAGGCGTGGCTGGGGATGCCACCGGGAAATGAAAACTGCAGAAAGAGTTTCTGCAACCCGGCCTCGTCCTGGCTGATGTCGGGATAGACCTCGCTGTACGAGCCTTCAAGATAGGTGTTGCCAACCACCGCCGGACCACCATGCCCAGGACCGGAGACGTAGATCATATTGAGATCATACTTTTTGATGACACGATTTAAATGTGCATAGATAAAATTCTGCCCTGGAGTGGTGCCCCAGTGTCCCAGCAACATCTTTTTTACATCTTCGAGTATCAATGGTCGCTTTAGCAGCGGATTATCGTATAAATAGATCTGACCGACCGACAGGTAGTTGGCAGCACGCCAGTAGGCATCAATCTTGTAGAGCTGTTCTGACGTAAGCGTGTTGATCTTCATGGTTCAGGCTTCCCGTATGAGCAGAGATGTGGAACGAAAAATATCGGGCACGTTTTTATCTCAGGCCGACCGTACATTTCATTTGCCGGTACTGAATGCCGCTCTATTTTTTAGACTGGTTATTGATTAAGACCAGCAGCAGGACTACCGTCAATGCGCCGACCAGAGTCCAGATCCACATTCCTCCACCCATCGAACCATTCATCCATCCGTTTGCATAGTCCATCATCATGAGTCTCCATTTTTTAAACCACCTATCATCCGCCTGCCAGATGATTTCTGCTGTTACAGTTTTATTATCGTTCAGCTGACAGAGTAGGTAAAAGCGCTGTCATCTGGTATACGAATTTTCCTTATAAAATTATAATGAGCTGGTGGAAAAATAAAAATTCGAGCTGCGGAACAGCTATTTCCACATCACGTCAGAATCTGCCTTTGCCGCAGCAGTAAGAAGATCAATAAGGGGGATCGCCCGATGGGAGAGACTAACCCCCGCTTCATCCGTGTTCTGGTTCTCATCCGCCGGCGAGGAGGTGTTATCAATGGCGCTTTTTAAGTGCCTCAAGGCCGCCGGCACATCTGCCGCCAAAATCGCACCGGGTACCGTGCCACTCTGACCCATCATTTTTAACATAGTAAGCGCAACGTTCCCAAACATGGTGATGTCGGCATAGGCATTGGTAGTAAAAGTCACCAGCATACAGTTCTCCCTGAACAGGTTGGTTTTTCTGTGGTTACTCCACAGGAAAATATATTCACACTGACACTATATACCCATCTGATTTAATGATCTCTTATTTAACCTTTATAACCATCGCGCGACGCAAGATACTCCTCTTCTTGCGGTGTACTGGTACGATTTAGAATTTTATTACGATGGGGAAAGCGGCCAAAGCGTTTAATGATGTCGCGGTGGTGCTTGGCGTACACCAGGTTTTCAGTTAACCCTGCCTGCTCGAACAACGTTACTGCGTAGTTTTGATCGGCCATATTTTCGCTATGCATAAATGGCAGATAATAAAAGGCACGTTTATTCATGCTGGTACTTTTATCAAAACCAGAGTCAATCGCCAGTTTTGCAACGCTCCGTGCCTTCGATTCACCCGCAAAGCTTTCGGCTCTACCGCGATACATATTGAGCGGAAACTGATCCAATACAATACATAGTGCTAAAGCGCCTTCGGCATTATCACACCAGGCGTCGAGCTGCCCCCCTTTGGCCTGCTGATAGAGCGACTCAAATCGTTCGTGCACCTCCTCATCAAAGGCCGGGGTCGAGTTAAACCATAACGCTTTAGCCGAATCTGAAAACCAGAAGTCGAGTATTTTCGTCGCTGATGTGGGCGGATCTCCGGTCATTAAATCTCTCCTTATCTTTTTATTTGCCCATTAAACTCAGCCACTTCCGGAACAGCAGGGGGATTACCTTGTTTATTTGACGTCTCACTGTTTTGTTAAACTGATGTGTTTTGTTAAATTGATGTTTCCAATTCTTGCTCGTTAATATTTGGCGCGTAATAATCCCGCGCAAAAACGCCCGTCAGGTAGTGCGTTTTTTGGATCGAAGTCGTATTGGCCTTTGTCGAGATAGAGTAAGCGCCAGCCCACTCCTCGTGTCATCAGTTTTACACGCGTAGATCAGTGGCCCGATTGAGTTGCGCGACACCCTCATCGTGCAGCTCTATCTGAGTGGGTCTGCGTCAGCACTTCGATTTTTGAGGCGATGCGTCCCATCAGGTCGCGCCATGAGTTAGCAAAGGCGGCGGTGCCCTCGCGCTGGAGTTCGGCGGCAAGTGCTGCATTGTCGACCCCGGCCCGCGCAAATTCAGCGAGCAGCGTTTCGGCGTCACCGCCATCAAGCGGCAAGGCGGCCTTCACTTTGCCGTGTTCGGCAAAGGCGAGCAGTGTCTTTTCGGGAATGGTGTTGATGGTATCCGGCGCCGCCAGCGCCTCAAGATAAAGTGTATCTGAAGCCTCGGGATCCTTGGTGCCGGTGCTGGCCCACAGGAGGCGTTGCGGCCGTGCACCGGCGTCGGCCAGGGTTTGCCAGCGTTTTGATGTCAACAGCTCACGGTAGGCCGTGTAGCTGCGCTGGGCGATAGCGATACCAAGACGGTTGCGCAACGCCTCTGGCACCTTCTCCTTGACGGCCACATCCCAGCGGCTGATGAACAGCGATGCCACGCAAGTCACCTTCGGATCCAGGCCGACGGCGATACGTCGCTCGATGCCGCGCATATAGGCCTCGGCCGCGGCAAGGTAGTGTTCGCGCGAAAACAGCAACGTCACATTCACCGGTACGCCGGCAAAGATCGTCTCTTCAATGGCGGCAATGCCTTCTGTAGTACCGGGGATCTTGATGAAAAGATTCGGGCGTTGCGCACGCGCATGCAGTTGCGCCGCCGCCTTGATGGTGGCGGCGGTGTCGTCTGCCAGCAGAGGCGATACTTCTAGCGATACCCAGCCATCGACGCCATCAGTAGCGTCGTGCACCGGACGAAACAGATCGGCGGCCTGGGTTAAATCTTCCAGCGCCAGTTCGAAGAACAGGGTTTCACCAGACTTGCCGGCCAGCGCTTTCTGGCGGATGGCGTCGTCGTAGAAATCAGCCGCTTTGATGGCGTGTTCGAAGATCGTGGGATTGGAGGTCAGCCCTGTGACGGAGAGTTCGTTTATATAGCGGCCCAGTGTGCCGCTCGTCAGCAATCCTCGTGTGATGTTGTCGAGCCAGAGACTTTGACCAAGATCGTGTAGTTGTTGTGTGGCTTTCATGATTTCTCCTATTGCGTGAAGTGGGAGCCGGACATGGGGGAAGCAATCTCGTCCGGCGCCGTCATTGCGCCTCTTCCGGCATGGGGTTGTGCCAGCCGCCGTCTGCTGCGATAAGTGCATCTGCTGCTTTGGGTCCCCAACTACCAGGTTTGTATGACACGGCGCGCTGATGTTTGGTCAGCACGGGTTCGACCACCGCCCAGGCGGCCTCAACACAATCCGCGCGTGCAAACAACGCACCGTTGCCGGCCATGGCGTTGCCCAATAGCCGCTCGTAGGGCGATTCCGCTTCCGGTTGCTCATTCAGCAGATAGAGTTCGCGCTGCTCGCCGGTGAACTCCTTGCCGGGGCGCTTGACGCGCGCGGCGAGAGCGATAGCGGCACGCGGCGAGAGCCGGAAGCGCAGGTAGTTGGCGCGGCCCTCCGCTGGTGCCGAGTCATCGAACAGTCGCTGTGGCGGAGGCTTCAACTCCACCAGCACTTCGGCTACGGTTTCGGCCAGACATTTTCCGGAACGCAGGTACCACGGCACCCCTTGCCAGCGCCACGAGTCGATGCACAACCGCAGCGCGGCGAAGGTCTCGACATCGGAGTTTTTGGCCACGCCCTGTTCCTTGCGGTAACCGCTGTACTGGCCGCGCACCAGGTCGTCGGGTTCGAGTGGGCGCATGGCGCGGAACACCTTGTATTT
Source organism: uncultured Chromatiaceae bacterium (assembly GCA_947085765.1). GTDB lineage: Bacteria > Pseudomonadota > Gammaproteobacteria > Tenderiales > Tenderiaceae > JAKFXL01. The sequence goes on from CAMTXZ010000185.1 coordinate 14,528, forward strand.
CTCGGCATGCACGGCGTCATAGTCCTGATAACCCGGTGGTTCCATGGCCAGCAGCGCGACAACCTGCAACAGGTGGTTCTGCACCACATCGCGCAGCGTGCCGGTGTTTTCGTAGAACTTGCCGCGTCCCTCTACACCAAAATCCTCGGCCAGCGTGATCTGCACGCTGGCCACATGCTCGCGGTTCCAGATCGGTTCCAGGAAGGTATTGGCGAAGCGGAAGTAGAGGATGTTCATGATCGCTTCCTTGCCGAGGTAGTGGTCGATGCGGAAGATTGCGTTATCAGCAAATACCGAGCGCAGGAGGCGGTTGAGCTGCTGCGCGGAGGCCAGGTTGTGTCCGAACGGTTTTTCGATGATGACACGCGCCTGTATGGTCAGGCCCGCGGCATCTAGTCCCTGCACAACCGTCTCGAACAGAGCAGGCGGAATGGCGAGGTAGTGCGCCGGACGCCGGGCCTCACCCAACGCTTTTTTAAGTGCGTCGAAGGTGGTGGGATCGTTGTAGTCGCCACTGACGTAGCTGAGCAGGGAGAGCAGATGATCGAGCGCCGGCTTGTCATCAATCTTGCCGGACGCCTTGATGGCGTCGCGGACGCGCTTGCGCAGTTGCGCCGGGCTTAACCGGGAGGTGGCGACGCCGACCACCGGCACGTTGAGCGTGCCGCGTTTGGCCAGCGCGTAGAGCGCCGGAAAGATCTTCTTGCGGGCAAGATCACCGGTAATGCCAAACAGCACCAGTGCGTCAGATTGCCGTATGACATCGTCTGTGTGATCCATCTGAGCGTCCCTTTTTCTTCTCATCATGACAACCGAGCGTAAGATTGAATTTTTTAGCGCTGCGTGGCGTATTCAAAAGCCCCAACCGCAGCACTCAATGGCCCGTCCCATAATTCGGCCGTGATTGGCTCTATGCGCAGCACGCGCACATTCGGATCGTCGGGTCCGTCCGGGAACCAGGTGTTGTCGGTCCTCCTCCAAATGTCTTTCGCCTGGGCGGTATCGCGCATCACAAAAGCGCGGCCAGTGATGGAAAGATAAGCGCAATCGTCTTCATCGATAAAGACAAGTCCGATATCATGGGCCGTACCGATCTCGTCGTCCTTGGCGCCATGCACATCGGTCACAAACCAGATGATGCCGGCATCGCGATCACCCCGTGCTTCCAGCGGCCGCGCGCGCAAGCCGCCGTTAAATTGTGTCGTTAGCATGCCGATGCGCACCATATCGATGATATCCCAGACGCGGGATATGTGATTCTGCTCCATCCTGTCACCGGCCGGCATCTTCAGTATGCTTTCCTGCATCATGCCCATCTGTCTCTCCATGTTTTGAGGGTTTTTCATTGTTCTCTCCAAAAATAAATTGATCAGGAAATCCCAAAAATCAAAGTCCGTATGAGTTAGGTTACGCTGACCGGCCAGTTAATCCGTACGCTAACGAACATACAGTGAAATTGAAACTGTTCTGTACCAGATGATTTGTAACTATTACCCTGTTGTTAATCCTGGGCTGGTAAAACCCGGTCGCGCCACGGCAACTGAAGTCATGATCACTCCCGTTCCCAGACACGCTGCATCTGCAAATAGATGAATGATGCAGTCCAGGTAATCAATACCAGACCGGTGAGCGCCTCCATGCCGGCCATAAAACGCAACGGTCCCGATGGTGTCAGATCACCATAGCCCAGCGAGGTGTAATTGGAGAAAGAAAAATAGATGCATTCAGCAAGGCCGGGGGACGGACTGCCGACAATCGCACCGTAAGCGTTGCCGTCCATTAATACGCAATAGGTCAAACCGAACAGCATCACCTCAAACACGTGCGCAATCAGCAAACCACATACCAGGATCGATAAATGCCAGCGATGCCAGGCACTGTTTCGATGTAACCACTCCCCTGCCCGCTGCATGATTCGCATGGCCTCGTAGTGCAGCATGACGCACATGATCACCAGTACCAATGTAATACTTAGTGTAATCAGCATAAGCCGTGCCGGTCGTTTCCATCAATGAGATGATGGGGCATCTTCATTTGCCTTTGACCGCAAGAACAGTTTTGTGCCGGTGAAAATAATCAGCATGGCCAGTAACGATACCACTACTACCAGAACGTCAGTCTGTGCCTTCACTACAATGAACGCCGTCAGCACAATCACGTCCAGAATAATGGCGCTGATCAAAATAAAGGGGTTGGCCTTCACGTCATCACGCAGATGGCGCAATACGCCCCAATGCACGGCGATATCCATGACGATATAGAAAATCGCGCCCAGTGAGGCGATGCGGCTCAGATCGAAAAAAATGGTCAAGGCCATGGCGATCACAATCGTATACACCAATGTGTGTTTCTGAATGCCGCCGGGCATGCCGAAGTGCCGGTGCGGCACCAGTTTCATCTCCGTCAACATGGCCAGCACGCGCGACACGGCAAACACACTGGCGATCACGCCGGACACTGTCGCGACAATCGCCAGTGCCACCGTGAACCAGAGGCCGAAATCACCAAATGCCGGTCGTGCCGCCTCCGCCAGGGCAAAGTCTTTGGCCTTGATGATTTCCGGCAGCGTCAGGTTGCTGGCGACGGCCAGCGCAACCAGTACATAAAGAATCGCGCAGATGCTAATAGAGATAATGATAGTGCGACTCACATTGCGATGCGGGTCGACGATCTCCGCGCCACTGTTGGTGATGGTGGTAAACCCTTTGTAGGCAAGGATGGCAAGCGCCAGTGACGCCAGGAATGCGCCTGGACTTGTCTGTGTGGCATCGACTGACACACTGGCAAAAGAAAAATCCGCCAGCCACAGGCCGACAATCGCAAACAATGCAATCGCGCTGATTTTGACCGCCGCCATCACCAGAGAGAATGTCCCGATCAGACGATTGCCGGCGATGTTCACCACAAAGGCGAACCCCAACAGCGCAACACCCAGCAGCGGCACAAGAAAACTACCCGGCTCGACATCAAACAGCTGCAAGGTATAGGCGCCAAACGTGCGTGCCACCAGACTTTGGTTGATGACCATCGAAAAATACATCAGCAAGGCACAGAAAGTGGTGGTTATTCCTGGCCCATATGCCTTTTTCAGATACATGACAATGCCGCCGGACGAGGGATAGGCGTTGGACATTTTTATGTAGGAGTAGGCGCTGAAAGCGACAATGATCGCCGCCACCAGAAAGGCGATGGGAAACAGGTCACCGGCCAGTTCGGCCACCTGTCCGGTCAACGCAAAGATACCGGCGCCAATCATCACTCCGGTGCCCATTGCGACCGCACCAATAAGCGTCAAGCTGTTTGCTTTATATTGTTCCAATGGTGGTCTCCATTTTTGGCGGCAAACTGAATCGCTTCATCAAATGGTTTTACAACGTCAAACTATTTCACCCGCTCTGGTCACAATGCCTGACACTCGCAGTCAGCCCCCAGCAGTACCCAGCGTGAAGAAATTGGCCAACTACTTTTTTAAGGCCTGTTAGTCTCATCGACCACACGAACCACTATTGCGGTTTTCCACCCATATCCAGTGGCTTACCCTGCGCGAGAGAGGTGACATAAGTGACAAGCTGTATTAATTGTTCGCTGCCGTAAGCGGGTGGCTTCCCTTCGATTCCTCCCCCAATGCAGCGTATAACCTGACCTTCCAAAGTGATCACCTTGTTTTCCTTTGCATTGAAGCGCGGAAAGATCGTTGCCGCGTTGGAAAGGCTGGGGATTGCATCACCTTTGGGCGATTTTCCTGGCCCTACCCCGCCATTAACGTGGCAAGAGACACAGTTCTTACCATTGCCACCGAAGGTTTCATTAAAAAATAGAGATTTACCTTCTTGGATAGCTTTTTCGAGGTGTGGATCAGCGGCAGCAGCCTCATGACTGCTTAACGCGTAAATCCCGGAACTGAAAAGAAGCGCTGCCGCAACGGCTGTGGTTGCAGGAATGTTTTTAATGGAAAATTTCATTGTGTATCCTTATCTGGTCTGATCAAGGTTTTTGAATAGAACAAAAAATTCTACTGTTCATCGAGGGACGTCTATTTCGGATCCTACTGAACAGGCATGTCATTTTTCTACGGATACTGAATTAAGATAGTAGAGGTCGGAGGAGTGATATTACAAGCCTGCGGGTGCCTGCGTCTGTGCGGTGTCATACACAGCCATATGCCGCTCGTCAGGGGGGTTTCCGTAACGTAAGCAGCTACTGAAGCCACCATACACAGCGTCGATAAGTAACAAATTGAATCGCTGCATCAGATCATCTTCACAGCGTCGAGCTACTTCATAATCTCTAGTCGCTCGAAATATCTGCAATACCTAACTCCACTTAATACTTGCGTGGTTAACAACTTTAAAAATACCGCAGATAAAACAGGTAGAGTCTTTCAAACATGTTTTTTACGCCGATCAATTTTTTTGAATGCCGGGGAAACAGGTTCCACAACGGCGGTTTGTCATCTGATGCCATGTGCAACCACATCGCGTCATTTTCCATATTGAGGATACAGGAGAGCTCATAGCGATAAGTTCTGTCAGGCGCAGTACCGTTTAATACAGCCTGCATGTTTTTTGCTGCGGCCTGGGAACGCAACTGCGCCATATGTGCCTGGTGCGGCACCCATGGCGGCGGATTTTCATGGCTGGCGCAATCCCCGGCGGCGAAAACATTGCTCAGACCTTTCACCTGTCCATATTTATCCACATCGATCTGCCCACCGCTGGAAACGGTAAGACAGGATTCTCTAACCAGTCTGGAACCGGTTATTCCGGGGGAATACAGCACCAGATCGGCCTGACGAAACGTGCCATCTGAATCAATCATGCCACCGGCAACAAATTCTGCCGGTTCATAACCATAATCAAGAATAATTCCCCGTTCGCGCATCCGATCGGTAATCCCGCCTGTCTCACCAGGCTTGATATCTGAAGAGAAAAAGTGAATCTCGACGTTATCCCGCACCCCTCTCTCTTTCAAGGCAAAATCCAGCAGACACGCACACTCATACATCTGTCCGCCACGGCCAGCTACAAACCCGTCCTGCCGGTTGATTTTGAATCCCAGATAAATTACCCCTTTGTCCAGGGATTCGAATCTGTTCATAAACGTTTCCATCTCATCCGGACCGTTACACGGTGAGAGTGTATGTTCTTTGGTGCCGGGAATGTCGTCTTCCAGAAATGCCGGCCCGATGCCTATAAACAGCGCATCGTTTTTATAAGTTTTCCCGTTAGCAATAACGGTTCTGCCACCATCGCGTATGTCGGTGACAAGGGCCTCGATAAAACGAATATTTCTCCGTTTCAAAAATGGCCGGATATCGATGCATATATCTCGCTTGTTCTTTTTCC
>CAMTXZ010000186.1:0-3936 GCA_947085765.1 uncultured Chromatiaceae bacterium
CGAACAGCTGACGGTCTACATGCAGGAGCGGCAGCTCGACTACGTCGCCCAGATCGACCCCGACGACTTTGTGCGCTGGATCTTCTCGCGCCTCTTCTACTCGCGCCTCCCCCGTTATGAACGGATCGCCCAGCAGTACAGCTACACCATCACCACCACGGATCTCGCCAAGATCCAAACCGAACAGGATTTTCTGGCACTGATCGAAAAAGCACTGGAGAAGTAAGACGATGCCACTGGTAGCCAACAGCGAACTTCCCGCCTTCAAACGACTGGAGATCGAAGGCGAGACCATCATCCCCGGCGATACCGCGCTGCATCAGGATATTCGCGAGTTGCACATCGGCCTGCTCAACATGATGCCCGACGCCGCGCTCACCGCCACCGAACGCCAGTTCTTCCGCCTGGTGGGCGAAAGCAACCAGATCGCCCAGTTCTACATGCACCCCTTCACCCTGCCGGAGCTACCGCGCGACGCAGAAGGGCAAGCCCACGTCAGCAAATATTACGAAACTTTTGAGCAGATCAAAGAGAAAGGACTCGACGCGCTCATCATCACCGGCGCCAACGTCACCCAGCCCAACCTGGCGCTGGAGCCGTTCTGGAAACCACTCAACGACGTCATCGACTGGGCCTACGAAAACGTCACCTCCACCCTCTGCTCCTGCCTCGCCACCCACGCCGTCATGCAGTTTCGTTACGGCCAGACACGCAAACACCTCGGTTTCAAACGCTGGGGCGTCTATCCACACTATCTCGTCAACCGCGACCATCCGCTGGTATCGGGCGTCAATACCCGCTTCGACGTACCACACTCACGCTTCAACAACATCAGCCGCGAACAGTTTGATGCCGCCGGACTGCATGTGCTGGTCGAAAGCAAAGAGGCCGGCGTGCACCTGGCCGTCAGCGAAGACCAGTTCCGCATCGTCTTCTTCCAGGGCCACCCCGAATACGACATCATCAGCCTGCTCAAAGAGTACAAACGCGAGATCAACCACTTCATCAACGGCGTGCGTGGCGATTATCCACCGATGCCCGAAAACTACTTCAGCCGCCAGATCGCCGCGATACTCGAAGAGTATAAAGCCGACGTCATAACAGCCAAGGCCAAAGGCAAAACAGCACCCGAGCTACCCGAACACCTCATCACCGCCCGGCTCGACAATACCTGGCACGACAGCGCCGAAGCAGTGCTCAACAACTGGATCGGCAAGGTCTACCAGCTCACCAACATGGACCGCAAAAAGCCGTTCCAGGAGCACATTGATCCGAATGATCCGCTGGGATTAAGAGAGTGAAAAATTGTACATACACTCTTATGCCATTTAGGGTAAGCCCGACCTATGAAAAACACATTCGAGAACCATCACCAGCATGAGTAAAAAACTAATTATTGGAGCACTACTGCTAATAACGGGATATTTCGGATTTGATTATATTGTGGCGGCTAGATTGGGCTACCTATCCTTGAAATGCATCAGCCCTTCTGATCGCGAAAAAATCAGCACGGGGAGCAATTTAAGTAACAATGAAAAACTTAAAATATCGTCAAAAATATTTACATGTGTTGAGGAAAAACAGAGCGCTTTTGAACGACGAATCATAAAAGTCCCTGAGAATTGGGTAAATCCACCGATCGTTTCTCAATAGTTGCGCAGGTCGGGTTAGCACAGCGTAACCCGACATCTACATCCGCGCCATCTGCCGATCCTGCACCCGCGCCATCACCATCACCGCAACAATCGCCCCCAACAGCGCCGTGCCCATATCCGCCTGCGTATCCCACACATACCCCTGCGTGCCGAGGAATGCTTCGGCGGAGTCGCCTGAAGCAACCGCCACCCACCACTCGATCAACTCATAAAAGGCACTGACGGCGAGGCTAAAACAGACAACAAAGAAGTTGGTCCAGTAGCGGCCATTCACTACCCCATTACGGGTGATGATCTCGCGGGCGACGAGTGCGGGGACGAAGCCTTGGGCGAAGTGGCCGACCTTGTCGAAGTTGTTGCGGTCGGAGTGCATCCATTCTTTGATCCAATCAAACAGCGGCACCTCGGCGTAGGTGTAGTGGCCACCGACCATGAGGATGATGCAGTGGCCAAGCAGCAGCCAATAGACCAGCGGTGTGAACTGAAAACGTTTGCGGGTGGCAAACAACAACACCAGCGCGACCAGCGCCGGGATCACCTCCAGCCACCAAGTGAAATAATCTTTAGGACCGATGGCTGACCAGATCAGTACAACACCATAGATGATCAGCCAGAGTGGTGTCATGTGGCGAGCCGCTTTTTTAGTGTTTTGTTGATGGCACGCGAGGCGGCCATAAAGCCGAAGCTGGCGGTGACAAACGTCGCAGAACCGTAACCAAAACGGCAGTCGAGGGAGACGCCGTGGATGCCGGGTTTTTCGTGACCGACAGTGCCATCCTCTTTGGGATAGACCTGCTGCTGGGAGGAGAAGACACACTCGACGCCGAAGTTGCGTTTGGCGTTGCGGGTGAAGTTAAAGTCACTACGCAGCCGTGAACGCACCTTGGCGGCGAGTGGGTCGTTGTAGGTTTTGCTCAGATCAGCCACCTGGATCATGGTCGGGTCAGTGAGGCCGCCGGCGCCACCGGTGGCGATGATCGGCACCTTGTTGCGTTTGCACCAGGCGATCATGGTCGATTTGAATTGGATGCTGTCGAGCGCGTCGATCACATAATCATAATCGCCATCGAGATGGTCGATCATGTTATCCATATTGAGATATTCGTGAATGGCGGTGACGTTGCACTCGGGGTTGATCTCGCGGACGCGCTCGGCCATCACCACCACCTTGGGCAGGTCGAGGGTGGAGCTGAGGGTGTGCAGCTGACGGTTGGTATTGCCCACATCCACCGTGTCGCCATCAATAAAGGTGAGTCGCCCGACACCGGTGCGGGCCAGCGCCTCCACCACCCAGGAGCCGACGCCGCCAACACCCGCCACAAAGATGTGCATGTCGCGCACGATCTGCTGCGCCGTGGTGCCGTAAAGGCGCTGAATGCCGCCAAAACGGTTGTTGTAATCACTGGAACTCATAGCTCAACCCAACAGGAAAAGTGCGGGCAATGTTAGCACAGCACCCTGCATCAACCAGCGCATCCACTCACTACTAAAAAAACAGGAGACAAACTCAAAATAATCGTTATCATTCGCTCTGACCCACCCCGGACAAACGTTATCAGGGCGTGGAATTACTTACTGTGCATCCCCCCCCAACCTTACAGTGAGGATTAGGACGTATGACCCAAGAAGAACTCTGGTACGGCTTTCTTGAAGCCGGCGACAGAAGCAGCCCCGTTGCACGGGACCCGAAATTGACCACGGGCAACCCTGATACCGTCTATGTATACAATCTTCAGCGCAACGAGATTATCGAATATAAACGTGCCATTGCCGAACCCAAAATGCGCGCACTCAAGGCCAATGAGGCCGACAAGCTAAAAGAGCTCAAGGATGCCTTTGACAAGGCGCTTAAGACGTTCACACCACGTCGTGCCCGGCCGCTTGCGGACGCAGTGCCCATTACCGTTATTGGTAAAAAGAAAGGCAAGCCGGTCGTAGAGGAAGACGACTCGTCGGATGATGCCGATGACTTTGATGACGGCGCGCTCGCCGACAGCGATGATGATTAACTAATACAGAGTGTTAAATTGATTCATCCAGGCCCGCTGCTGCGGGCCTGGATGTTTTTGTCTGCCGTAAAAAAACGCCCCCAAACAATAAAGCCCGCTGACGCGGGCTTTATTGTTACTGCCAAAAAAGACTAGGTTCTGTTGACATTTACCGGAGCCAAATAAGCGCACCGACGAAAGACAAAAAACTCAGGTAGTTCACCGCCAATTTCTCGTAGCGCGAAAAGATTCGGCGATAGTGTTTGATCTTGCCGAAAAAGCACTCAATCAAG
>CAMTXZ010000187.1:0-4700 GCA_947085765.1 uncultured Chromatiaceae bacterium
AGGCTACCGGCAGATGTTTAACAAGCACATCCCCGCCGTTACGCCCCGCTCTCTTCAACTGCAACCGGAGTTCAGGCCACTTCTGCATGGGCACCGGCTGTTTTGATGTAAAGGTGATGGCGCGTCTGCTATCAGACAGCAGCTCCTCACCTGAATACTCAAATTCAATCTCCTGATCAGGGTCTGAAACATTGAGCTCCTCTGCACGATAATCACCCATCACGTAATATTTCCAGAAGCTGGTTTTTGCAGCAAAACTCAACAGATAATTTCTGGGCTGAGGCCGTAATCCGGTGTCAAACATGGACCCTTGACTCTCTGATTGGGAGAGCGTCATATTAATCACCGCCAGTGGGCGATCTTGCCGACCCCGTTCAGCAATCAAATCTGTCCACAATGGTGTATTAAGGCGATAAAACCTGAAACGCTTTCTGGCGTTACTAAGTGACTTTACTCCCTTTGCGTGCTTGGATTTTTTGAGTTTTCTAAAATCCTCTGCCGCCACAAACCGCTCCTGATGCAGACTCAACATCCCATCCGGCAGAAGTGTAACGCGGCTATTATCAAAATAGAGAATCTCATTATCTCTGTAAGTGGTAGGTTCCGTATAACTGCTGAAAGAGGCATCATCTACAAAAAGTGAGAAGCCAAGCAACAGCGGCTCCGATCTATTTTTTACGTAGGCTTGAATAACATCAAGCTGCGCGTCATTATAAAAAATCGCAATACCACTCTCTACACTCCGCACTATCAAACCGGCGTTGCTGATCAATCTGACGCTCCTGGGATCAGCAACCCACCTCAGGCCTGGCACCTTACCATTGACAAAAAATGGGTGCTGGATAAACAGACTGAAAAGAGGATGGTAGGCCATATTATGGGTTCAATGAGGTCTCTGGTTCTCTCAATCTGGATACCTGCTCTTTAACAGAGCCTGAATCAAACGCAACCATACGCACTTTGTAGAGAATAGAGGGCAGATATCGTCCACTGATCATGCCCCATAAATTACTCAACTCCTGGAAACTCATATTCTCAATATCCAGTACCAACCTGTCTATCCGTCTATCCAGATCCGGAGTGCTCTGATGGTCAAAACTCGGCTGTCCCTGAAAATAGCTGATAGTGCTTGAGATAAATTTCAACGCCTCGGGGTAGTTACTACCACTGAAACAGGCAGACACCAGAAGATAGAGATTGAAGTAAAGCGGTGGGCTACTAACAACAGTTCGGTTCTGAAAGGTGCTGGCAGTTGCGGAGTAGCGCAGAGGTACTGTCTCTTTCTCTATATTGACCAGCGAGATGACCACCTTGTTGTTTACATCGGCTACAACACTGCCATCCTGTTCGAGAATATTAGAGATCACTACAATATCTTCGTGCAGATCAAATGACCTTTTAAGGCTCTGATTCAGCTGATTAGCGATATGGCTGATGGCTGAATCTATCATGATCTTGGCTGAATCTCCCTGAATTTAAAACAACAACACTCACAGTACGCAAACACTTATATTGCGATGCAAACCCCAGCAAAAACACCATCAGTGACCATTCGATGCCCCAGCAAATCCCCAGAAAATAAGGTGCCTCGCATTCAGGTGTCATTGCGTAATAATGAGGAAAAGCCCCTGTTTTTTTGTAACTTTTGTCTGTCGGTGCAATGCCATGCAAATCCATTCATGCACGGAGTGGGAGTATAGAACACTGTTTTGGAAATTGTAAAATAAAAGAGAATTGTGACTAAATATATCTATATTCATCATAGCTTGGAGCGTTTACTTCACAAAAATGTAAGCGCATCATGCTTCTTAAGTCTGTTCCAAATCACATTCGCAAGGGAGTCAATGCGATGCGCTATGTCCGCCGTTTCAATGAACTGGGTATCAAGGACGTGCCACTGGTGGGCGGAAAAAATGCGTCACTGGGGGAGATGTATCGTACCCTGAGTAACAAAGGAGTGAAGATCCCCAACGGCTTTGCAACAACGGCAGAGGCCTATCGCCACTTCATCACTCACAACAATCTGGAACAACGCATTCGCGAGGCACTGGCGCAGCTCGATACCAACGATACCCAGGCACTGGCAACAACCGGGGCGCGTATCCGTAGCTGGATTGTGCACAGCGAACTGCCTGCCGATCTGATTGAAGAGATCCACACTGCCTATCAGGCGCTGGAGCAGGAGTATGGCGAAAATACCGATGTGGCGGTGCGCAGTTCGGCCACAGCAGAGGATCTGCCCACCGCGTCGTTTGCCGGGCAGCAGGAGAGCTATCTCAACATCCGTGGTAGCCACCATCTGCTCAACACCTGCAAGCAGGTCTTTGCTTCGCTCTTCACCGACCGCGCCATCTCTTATCGTGTACATAAGGGTTTTGCCGATGTTGAGATTGCGCTCTCCATCGGTGTGCAGAAGATGGTGCGTTCCGACATCGCTGCCTCTGGCGTTATCTTCACGCTCGATACCGAGAGTGGTTTTCGTGATGTGGTCTTTATCACCTCGGCCTATGGTCTGGGCGAGAATGTGGTGCAGGGCACGGTCAATCCCGATGAATTTTTTGTCTTCAAGCCGAAGTTGCAGGATGGGCTGCGCCCCATCATCAAACGACAGCTGGGGGAGAAGGCGATCAAGATGCTCTACACCGGCGATCCGATGGCCGGCATCTCCACCCGCAACGTCACGGTGAAGCGTGAAGAGCGCGAGCAGTTCTCCATCACCGATGATGAAGTACTGGAGCTGGCGCGCCAGGCCGTCACCATCGAACAGCACTATCAGCGCCCCATGGATATCGAGTGGGCCAAGGATGGCAACAGCGGCGAGCTGTTCATCGTCCAGGCGCGGCCCGAGACGGTGCAATCGAGCAGTGATGCCAACTTCTCGCAAACCTTCAAGCTCGAATCGCGCGGCACGGTGCTGGTGCGTGGCAAGAGTGTTGGCCAGAAGATCGCTGCCGGTCCGGTGCGGGTGATTCTCGAAGCCGCCGAGATGCACACCCTGCAACCGGGCGAGGTACTGGTGACCGACATCACCGACCCTGACTGGGAACCAGTGATGAAGGTGGCCAGCGCCATCGTCACCAATCGTGGTGGCCGCACCTGCCACGCCGCCATCGTCGCCCGTGAGCTGGGCATCCCCGCCGTGGTCGGCTGTGGTAACGCCACCCACGCCCTCACTACCGGCCAGGAGGTGACGGTCTCCTGCGCCGAGGGGGACGATGGTTTCATCTACGAAGGCATACAAAAATTCAGCCAGGAGACCATCGACCTCACCACTCTGACGCGCCCCAGGACCCACATCATGCTCAACCTCGCCAACCCATCGCAGGCCTTCGAGACCAGCCGCCTGCCATGTGAGGGTGTCGGGCTGACGCGGCTAGAGTTCATCATCAACAACACCATCCGCATCCATCCGCGGGCGCTGCTCGAGTACGAGAGCATCGACAAGGCGACACAAAAACAGATCGCACCGCTGATCGCCGGTTATGCCGATCCGGTCAGCTACTACGTGCAACGCCTTGCCGAAGGTGTGGGCACGATAGCCGCCGCCTTCCATCCGCGCCCGATCATCGTGCGCATGAGTGATTTCAAATCCAACGAGTACGCCGCGCTGATTGGCGGCAAACCGTTTGAACCGGTGGAAGAGAATCCGATGATCGGTTTTCGCGGCGCCTCACGTTACCCCTCGCCGGAATTTGCCGAGTGTTTTGCCCTGGAGTGCGCCGCCGTGAAGCGGGTGCGCGAAACGATGGGGCTGGATAACGTGGCGCTGATGATCCCCTTTGTGCGCAGTGTTGATGAGGCCAAGGCGGTGCTCAAACTGATGGCAGAGCAGGGGCTGAGACGCGGTGAAAATGGATTAAAGATCTACATGATGTGTGAGATCCCCGCCAACGCCCTGCTGGCTGATGAGTTCCTGGAACACTTCGATGGTTTCTCCATCGGCTCCAATGACCTGACTCAGCTGACACTCGGTGTGGATCGCGACTCCGGCATCGTCACCAGTTTTGATGAACGCAATCCGGCAGTACTGAAATTGATGCAGATGGCGATTGAGGCGTGCAAACGGAAAGGTAAGTATGTGGGAATCTGCGGTCAGGCGCCCTCAGACTATCCCGAGATTACCCGCTGGCTGGTGCAGCAGGGGATCGAGTCGATCTCGCTCAACCCGGACAGTGTGATCCGTATGACGCAGCAGGTGCTGGAGACGGAAAAAGCGCTGGCGTTGGCCAAAGGCACCGATTAAAAGAAGGGCTATTGCATCGTCTTAAACAAAGGCGATAGCAATAGCCAAAACTCCAACCAGCATCCAAATTTTTGTCATGGTTATAATCATCACCATATCCACAGAAAGTCATTTGTTGACTCTTTGTAAATCGGCATTATAAAGCAGGGCTTTAGGCTATTTATCTAATGAGCCACATGACAAAGTACATTTAAGACGGCGATCACACTTTTACCCCGTTCATCCACAGTCGGCCTGGAATAAAGCGCCCTTTTTACCTCCTGATACAGATCAACCCGAGACAGCTCAAAGAGAGACAACTCAAAGAGTAAACCTGAGATACCAAGGCCATCACCCCAATGGACAAATAGTGACATATAAAAAAGCAGAAGGGCCGTGATCTCATCACGGCCCTTCTGCTTACACTACCTTGAGTCTGATTACACCTTGAAGTGGGCAATCAACTGCTGCAACTCAC
>CAMTXZ010000188.1:0-5549 GCA_947085765.1 uncultured Chromatiaceae bacterium
CTCTGCCTTCATTGCTATAGCAAAAGGGGTTATCGTGTCATCACGCACCTGGCGATTATCATCAGTCATTGTTTCTTGGTAAACTCGCCTAGCACCTTCTAAAACTTGTTTGCTTAAATACATAGTTCAGCTTCCAATATTTTATATTGTCATATTTTACGAATAGATCCCGTTCGATTATCCATAATTAACCTACTATCAGTTATGGCAGATTTAATAGCATCTACAACCTCAGAAACATCCTCGCCAGACCGCCTTTCCAGCTCTTTCTGTAGCGACTTGGATTGCACTGCCTCACTATCTAGCGCGTCAAAGGCTTCTATTACTTGATCTGTGGTAATCATAATGCCTCGCATGAATCAATTGCGCGCTCCCAGCAGTCACGACAAACGTCTCCGTCAAATAAGTCTCCGGCCCGTTCTTCAGAAAATATTGATGGCGACATGACTATCTCGGTGATCGGCACTGCGCGTAAAAGCTCTTTCGTGCGTTCTTTTAATGTTTGGTTATGCACAACAATCAGCTCCAGTAGACACGGGTAAGCATAGATACTCATACTCATCCCCAACTATCAATGATGTGCTGATATCCATGGTCTCTCCTTTCTCACCACCAAAATGGTAGTTTGATTTTTACTTTTGCGCAGTATTGTACGATAGCGTCTTTTTCTGACCTGCCGTACCCCATACGCTCAAATGAATATTCATAGCCAAAATCATGAGGGCTTTCGATTTCACTCCATGCGCTCCAGGGTAAACCATCATCACTGAAACCGCTGTTATGGGTAAAAATATCATTTTCCGCTTTCCAATCATCCAGCGTTGCCAGCTGCTGGCCAATACCCGGTATCTCTAGCTGAATTGCCGCTTTTTTGCCCATGACTATACCAGTGACGCTTGTAATTGAGCGATTACATAGTCAACGTCAATATCAGGATTGTTGATAATGTGGTCTATCAGATCCGCTACCGAATAGCATGACAGTATTTCATCATGATCAAGTGCCATAACAATATTCTTGATACCAAAAGCCCGAGCTATTGCCGCGTCACTACACCCGCCTGACGACACCTCACCTGATATGACTACCTCAACCGCTGCACTTGGGTGGTAGAATTTCACCGCCCCCACATCCAGAATGCCCTTGAGTGAAAACGAAAAACTGGTGTCGGGTTTTACATCACCGTAGGGGGCCGCCTCTTCCATTATCATTTCCTTATTTAGTGTTGATCAGTTGCCCATTACCCGGCTTGACCACATACCCACAATCTCATTCGTTGGCCCTTTTTTGGGGGCCACTTCTGTCATGTGGATATGTGGACAACCTCACTCAATGACGTTTCATATAGGACTTATTGCTCATGATAATGAACTCTGTTTGTGTTCGTCGTGTTCGTCGTGTTGGCAAAGGAGGCTAGATACCCGTACCAATTTGGCCTCTCCTACCTTCCGCGACACGCTCAGCAATGTGTCATGAAGACAGACCAACTGTTGTTCAATTTTCTTTGTCTCACACCCTGCTCTCAAGTCTTTAAGCAACCCCTCTGTAAACATGGGCAGATGTTCCGCGACATTGAGCACCTGTTGCGTGGCATCGAGTTGAGCGGCTAACTCTTGCGCCATATAATCCGTATCACTATGATGGCAATCAGCCATGGCATCCTCCTTCTTAGGGTGCGGTGGTTAGGGCGGGTTCGGTGTGACAGCACCGGCTCCGCCCGCTCAGCTTCTCAAATCAATCTTTAAATATCCTGCCCGCAACATCCGCATAAATGTCTTTTATGGAGATCGACATCCCTATGGATGACAATTCAACTATATCTCCGTCCTGGTATTGCGTCAGTATTGCCTGTCCATCAGACATCTCGTAGCGATGTACTTCTACTCGATCCTGCGCGATGGTGAAGTATTCAACCAAGGAAGCAATGCTGCTATATGCCGCCAGTTTTTCCAGCTTGTCCCTGGTCTCGGTTGAAGGTGAAAGGACTTCTATAATCAGCGTTGGGTTTTCTTCGTAATATTCACTGCGCGGCTGGCTATCACATGAAACCATGACATCTGGATAGTAAAATATGTCGCTCCCTTTTGTCTGAATGCGTACTTTCATATCCGACATATAGGCACGGCATGGTGTGCCTTTCAGGTGTTGTTTTATCGCAGAGGCCAGAGACAATGAAATCAAGTTATGTGTGCGACTTGCACCGACCATCGCCACCACATACCCATTATCGTACTCATGCTTTACATCGGAGCGATTTTCTCCATCCAGATATTCTTCTGGCGTTACCGTAATTTTTATGGGTGCTAATGCCATAGTCTATTAAACCTCTATCATTTACCGGCCAGTGATAGCCACTTTGTCCTTATCGAGTATTCCAGTCGCCATAACGTCCAATCCTCGATCAGAAGGGATTTTTAACCCTAGAGTATAAGGTACGAAACACCTCATCCAATTCCGCCTCTTGTGGCCTTACCTTGCGCTCCAGAGTGCGTTTCTGCTTGATCCCTGTTACTGCCATTAGATCTTTCCAGCCGCATCCATTTTCGTAAAGACCTCTCACAAAACTATCGCGGAAACTCGAAGGGGTTGCACCATGCAAATCAGTTTTTTCGATCAACTTCTTCAACTGCTCATTCATTGCGCGTGGCTGATAATCATCAGAACCCTTCTTACGCGGTGAGAGTTTGTACCCTTCTCCACGATCATTAATGAAGAACTTTGCATCAGGACTCAACCCGCGATATGCAGACAGGTTAGATGTACCCATGCTGCTTGCAATTCTCCATTCAATATACCCGTCAAAGAAGGGTAAGACATGATCCTCCGTATGACACTCACGTTGCTCTCCATTGAACGCAACGTGAGCTGGTAAAACCCAGATCCTATACAACTCCCCGTTCTCCGCTACCACGTCTTTAACTGAGAGCATGGACAGCTCATAGGGTGTTAACCCCCAATACGCCGCGCCCATGATCAGAGCTGCATTTCTGCGCCCGAAAGGCGGGGCTGCATTGTTATCAATGAGCTTTTGAATATCGCTTTCTGTAAATAATCGTTCTGTTGCCATCTGGACCGCTTTCGTTTGTCACAAAACGACATTATAAGCGCTATGTGACAATATTAGCTCTACCTGCGCAACGTGTCAACGCGCAAATGGCGCGATATGTGACATTGTGAGAGGTGAATTATTGGAAATGTGCCCTCTGCAATCTTTAGGGACGCGGGTTCATTGGAAGATCGTGCCGGGCCAGCTATTTACATTACTGAGTAATGTTTATGTTGACACCCCAGCCCGGTGGCTCTATATTTACATTACTGAGTAATGTAAATGACTGGAGCAACCCCATGGCGGGCCGTACACCCTACACCCTCACCCCAGCGGACTACGCCAATGCCCGCCGTTACCTCGATAACGCGATGCAGCGCGGCGCTCTCAGCACGTCAGAGGGCTATATCGCCTACCGGCAGGCATATAACGCCGAGGCGCTGCAAGCGTGGTGTGATGACTACCTGCCAGCGGCGACCTGGCCCAAGCTCAAGAACGCGCTCCTGGCGGCGCGCAAGCGCTCACGGGATTACGGTAAGGTGACGCAGAAGCGGGGCATCGACCTTGATCACCTGGCGCACCTGCGACTGACGGCGCTGGCGGACGAGACCGGCCAAACGCTCAGTGAGACGATCCTGATGCTCGAAGAGACCTACTGGCGGGCGCGGGACAAGGGGTTTTGAAACCCTGATGACGGGCAGCGCCTTGAGCTTTACAGTAACGCCCTGATCTATTCAGTGGGCGCACCCCTTGCGCCTACCTGCTCTTCCCCAGCAGAAACCGCTCTCACCTGGCCTCCCCACGTTAGAAAGAAACGTCAGCCCCGGCCTGCCTCCCAGGGGCGGGGGGTTTTTCGTCTGCCGTCACGAGCAGATCCGGCAGGGGCGAATGTTGCATTTGCAGCAATTGCGGCCTAATATGTGTATATGCAGCACAATAACCGGAGGAATCATGCCAACACAAGCCACTCAACTCGATGATCGTCAGGTACTGACAAAGGCACTGATAAACGCGGGGCGGATCATGGGACTGTCTCAAGCCGAACTCGGCGACGTGATCGGCATGGAGCGTAGCGTATTCAGCCGCGGGCTAAACCCTGCCAGCAAGTCTGGGGAGCTGGCGCTGCTGCTGATCCGTGCCTACCGTAGCCTGTTTGTGCTGGTCGGTGGAAAACCCGACGAGATCAAGCACTGGTTCCACACCGAAAACCGGCATACTGGCGGCGTACCGGCCGACCAGGTCAAACACGCTGCTGGTCTTGTCCGCGTGGTGGAGTACCTGGATGCCATGCGGGGACGGGCATGACATCGGATATTTGGGGGGCGTGCGTTGGCCGCAACCCACCGCCCTACGCCGCGCTGGGCGGGCAGCTGTATCGTCTGGTGGAAAGCCAGGAGCAGATAGCCACCATGGGGCTGGTGGACACCCTGGCAGAACAAGACCGGCTCGAACACCTGATTGACGGGTCTAAGCCCGCCTATCATGTCGATGTTGAAGGTTTACACTATCTACTCTCAACCCCCTTCCGCTATCCGCCTCTGAAATTCGGTTCGCGCTTTGGCTCACGGTTTGAGCCAAGCCTGTTTTACGGTGCGAGAGCGATCACCACCGTGCTCACTGAAAGCGCCTACTACCGTTTCGTCTTCTGGGAGGGAATGGTGGCGCCACCGCCTTCAGGTGGCTACCAGACGCAACACACGCTCTTTGGAGCAGTATTTGAAACAGTGCACGGGATCCGCCTTCACAGGCCCCCGTTTGATGATTATCAAGCGGCATTAGCCCACAAGAACGACTACAGCGCTACCCAGCCACTGGGGCAAACCCTGCGTGAAATTGGGGTGCTGGCTATTGAATATCGTTCAGCCCGAGATCCGTTGCAGGGAATCAATGTTGCCCTTTACGCGCCGGCGGTTTTTACATCTCCGCGCCCGACCCTCCAAGAGGGCTATGTTTGCGAAACCACACCCTCTACCGTGGCGTTTGTTTCTAGTGAGAAGAAAATGTATTCGTTTGATCGAAACAGCTTTATGGTGGATGGAGCCATCCCCTGTCCAGCCACTTGAAAGCACAGTAACAGAGAATATATATCACCTTCGTTCTACCTGCCCTGCCACACCCGTTTGGATTCCAATATTAAGATACTGCCCTGGCCGTGAGTAGGAATAAACTTCCCGTTTTTGAACTGGCCTGAGATTCGGCTGTTGTTTGAATTAATCTGCTCCAGCAGCCCTCTGGTAGGTGGGAGAGGGTTGGCAATAAAACTGAGGCACCCATCAAAACGGCAGATGCCACAGTGACTATTCTTGTGCGTGTACCCACATTTTCTTTAGCGTATGATGCGCGAATTCGAGTCGGGAGTTGTGGTATGTCTGGGCAAGTATTAATCAATCCAAGGAATGTCTATCTATGTCATTTGCCTCATTAGGCTTGTGTGATGAGCTGTTGAAAGCCGTTGCAGAACAAGGTTATACAACGCCATCACCGATTCAACTTGAAGCGATTC